>DAOOOW010000030.1:0-1876 GCA_035387885.1 bacterium | reverse complement strand
AAAGATTGGGCAACACAAAAGAATCATTATTTAACTATAAAAAATTTAGTCAATATAAAGACAGCTTAACCAGTATTGAAACAAATTCTAAAATTGCTGAGTTAGAAATTCAATTTGATTCCGCCAAGAAGGAGAAACAAATTAGTGCCCAAAATGCCGAAGCCAAACAAAAAAATGTTATTATTATTGGTGTGACACTCTTGTCTTTTTTGATAGCCGTAATTGGTTTGCTTATTTACCGCCAACAAAAACAAAAAAACCAACAACAAGAGCAAGAATTCGAACTCAAATCAGCCATCTCTAAAATAGAAAATCAAAACAAATTGCAAGAACAGCGCTTGAATATATCCAGAGATTTGCACGATAATATTGGAGCACAACTGACTTTCATCATTTCCTCGGTGGACAATATAAAATATGCTTTTGATATTACTAACGAAAAATTAGACAACAAATTGACCAATATTTCCAGTTTTGCCAAAGATACCATCGTGGAACTTCGCGACACGATTTGGGCAATGAACAGCAACGAAATTTCGTTCGACGATTTAGAAATCCGAATCAACAATTACATCGAAAAAGCCAAGGAAGCCAAAGACCAAATCAGTTTTTCCTTTGCCATTGACCCCGTTTTGAAAACTCAAAAATTGACCTCGGTTCAAGGAATGAATTTGTATAGAACCATTCAGGAAGCGGTGAACAATGCTATAAAATACGCCAACGCCACTGTGATTTCTGTCAACGCTAAGCAAGTAGAAAATCAACTAAAAATTATCATTCAAGATAATGGAATTGGTTTTGATGAAGCTACTATCCAAAAAGGCAATGGCTTGCAAAATATGCAAAAGCGCATCGAAGAAATAGGCGGAGAATTTCATCTTTCCTCTTCGAATGAAGGAACCCGAATTGAATTTTTGTTAAAAAACAATTTGATATGATAAAAATAGCCATTGTAGATGACAATTCATTTTTGATAAAAACGGTGCAAGAAAAATTGTCTTTTTTTGAAGATTTTTCGTTGAAGTTTACAGCCATGAATGGCGAAGATTTAATTGAAAAACTAGAGAAAAATCACAACATCGATTTGATTTTAATGGATATTGAAATGCCAAAAATGAACGGAATTGAGGCTACAGAAATCATTAAAAATAAATACCCACAAATAAAAATCATTATGCTTACGGTTTTTGATAATGATGAAAACATTTTCAAATCCATAAAGGCAGGGGCTGATGGTTATTTTTTGAAAGAAGTCAATCCAAAAGAATTAAAGGACGGAATTTTAGAAACCCTCGGAGGAGGTGCGGCAATGACGCCGTCTATTGCGATGAAAACCTTGAAATTATTACGCGAACCCATCGTTTTTGAAGATTGTAAACCTTGTGATGAAGTCAATTTGACAGCCCGTGAAATAGAAGTTTTAGAACAACTGAGCAAAGGATTAAAATACAATGCCATTGCCGAAAACTTGTTCCTTTCGGCAGGAACCATTCGCAAACACGTTGAAAACATTTATACTAAACTACAAGTTCACAACAAATTGGAAGCCATTCAGAAGGCTAAGACTAATAAGTTGATTTAGGTGAAATACGAATTTATACGTATTTTGGATTTCAAGTGACCTTTTTACTTTTGTGCAATAACATAAAAACAAAACACATATGAAAAAAATAATTACCCTATTTACTATTGTCATTACATTTTCTTGTTTTTCTCAAGTAGTAAAGATTGTCGATGCCGACGCAATTGGACCATTAACGGAATTTAAAAACAAACAATTTTTAATTCAGTTTGGAGCATATCCTGGACTAAAATCTACTAATGGAATTTCACCAAATTTAGTTACAGAATATACTGGAGCTAATGGAGCTGCCTA
>DAOOOW010000029.1:0-3960 GCA_035387885.1 bacterium | reverse complement strand
TATAATAATGAAGAGAGCCAAAATCTTCTGATATTCCTAAACGTTAGCTGAAATAAATAAATTCTTTTCTGCTATCGCAGAAAAATTATTCGGGCAAATTTTATTTTTTTATGAATTCAATAGAAAAATCACCACAATTTGAAACTGGTCCAGAAGTGATGAAACTTCCGGAATTTGACGTTCGTGAAGAAAAAGGCGCAACACTGCTTTCGATTTTATTGAAAGGGCATGATTCTGATTGGGGTGGACACGATCATCAATTATCGAGTGAGGTGGAAAAAATTTTTGAACAAAATCCTCTCGACGAAAAATCAATCAAATTTTTAGAAGAAATTAAGGCGTTAGAAGACGGTGGAATGGATGAAGAGGCTCTTTATAATATCGCTCTAACCTACGGACATCCTGAAAGAGAGGAGAAATTGTTTGATTTTATTAGCAGGCATAAAGATTATATCAAAGACCCTCGAAAATTGCGGAGCGACCTTATTGCTACACTTAAACAGTTAGAAGATGTTTTGCCGAGTGAATTAACTGACCGATTTGTTGAAGCTACTGACAATGATGTTGAAAAACGAAATCAAACAATTCATGAGATTCAAGGGCGAATTAAAAATTTGATTGATTTTTTTAAGCCCTCTCCTCAAACGACAGATGTTAAAAGAATAACCCTATTGCCTACTGATTTTTTGTATTGCAAAGAGTCAGGAAGTGCTTTTCAATTTGGTAATGAAATAATCTTGCGTTCGCACATAGATAATCCTAGTAATCTAGAGCATGAATTTTTGCATAGCGTAATAAATCCGATAGTAGATAAACTTTCGGAAAAAATATCGGATAAACAAAAACAAAAAATCAGCAGGCTTGGTAGTCATAGATTGCGTGTTGAAGAAAATTACGGAGAGGGCTTTTATAGTCTTCTGTGTGAGGAATTTATCCGAACTTACAATGATGTTATTCAAAGAGGCGAAAAACCTATGACCCACGAAGATTTTGTTCAAAAAATTAACGAGATAGATGAAGATAAATTTGTGGAACTGCTTCAAAAAAACAAAACCCTCAAAAGTCGTTGCGAACAATTGGGTATAAAAAAACTACAAGACCTAAAGGACAACAGCCAAAAATATTTTGATAGATTTGAGTGTAATGAATTAAGAGATATAGTTTTTAGCTTCTATCAAAAATATATTCAAGAGAAAGAAAAAGATGGTAAAATAACTTTTGAGGATTTTGTTTTAAAGGAATTTGAAAAAGAAATATAAAAAAATAAAATTTGCCCGAATAATGCTTGCTATCGCTCGCGAATTTATTTACATCAGCTAACAGCGTATATCTGGTTCGCACTTGGCTAACGCCAAATGCTCACCCATATTTTGCTCCGCTACGCTCCGCAAAACATCAGATATACGCAAACGTTATATGACATATTTTGGTGGCAATTTAAATTTTAAAATGAAAAAACTTTTATTTCCCTTTATTTTATATAATTTTGCTCCACTATCGTTACGCAAAATGGGGGCGAAAAAATTTTAAATACTGATACAATTACTATTACTATGGCAAAACTAATTTCAACAAATCCTTCAAATTACGAAATTCTTGGAGAAGTAGAAACATCTACAGAAAAAGAGATACAAGATAAAGTAAAGAAAGCTCATGCTTCTCAAAAAGAATGGCACTCAATTGGTTTATCAAGAAGAATTGAGTTTCTAAAGTCTCTTCTACCTTTATTTACTTTGCAAAAAGAAAAATTGGCTCTATTGGCTTCCAGAGAAATGGGAATGCCTCATTCACAGGCAATTGATGATGTAAATTCAGGAATTGAGTATTTTTCTTGGTATTTGGAAAATGCAGAACAATATCTAAAACCGGAAGTTACTTTTGAAGATGAGAATGAAATTCATAAAGTTATTTATGAACCAAAGGGAGTTGTTGTAGTAATCGTTCCTTGGAATTTTCCATTTTCAAATTTTATTTGGCAAGTCGGTCAAAATTTGATTGTTGGCAATACTGTTGTTTTCAAACATTCAGAAGAAACACAATTATTTGGTAAAGAGATAGAAAAAATATTTGCCGATTCAAAAGTACCTTCGGGAGTTTTTAGTGAGGTGTATGGAGACGGGAAAGTCGGTGATATGCTCGTTCATCAAGATATAAATATGATTTGCTTTACTGGAAGCTCTAAGGTAGGAAAGCAACTTTATAAAATAGGGGCTGAAAAATTCATTCCAGTTTTAATGGAATTAGGCGGATCAGCCCCAGGAATTGTTTTTGAAGATGCTGATGTAGATAAGGTAATTGAAAGCATTTACTTCAATAAATTTTTGAATTGCGGACAAGTTTGTGATGGTCTTAAAAGACTAATTGTTCACGAAAGTAAGTTTGATGAAGTAGTTGAAAAATTAAAAAGGATTGTTGAATCAAAAAAAATCGGAGTGGCCGAAGATAAAGAGACTGAAATTGGTCCTCTTGTAGCAAAACGCCAACTAGAACTTCTTCAAAAACAAGTGGAAGACGCAATTTCAAAAGGTGCAGAAGTTATTACTGGAGGAAAAACTCCCGAAAACTTGAAAGGTGCTTTTTATGTGCCAACACTTATTACCAAAGTAAGTCGTGATATGAGAGTTTGGCAAGAAGAAATGTTTGGGCCTGTCTTGCCTATTGTTTCATTCAAAACTTATGATGAAGCAATAGAATTAGCTAACGACACAAAATATGGTCTTGGAAGTTATATTTTTACTGAAGATAAACAAAAATTTGAAAAAGCTTCTGTTGAGATAAAAACTGGAATGGTAAGCCATAATAATGTTATATACTTAAAGCCCTGCAACCCTTTTGGAGGAAATAAAGATTCTGGATTGGGTAGAGAACATGGAAAATATGGATTTCATGAATTGTGTCAGATTAAAATAATAGCAATGGAGAAATAAGAGTCGCTATCGCGACAAAATTTTTTCGCCCCCTAATAAGGTGTTCGCTATCGCTCACGGGAAACAAAAGTTTTTAGAATAATATGGATAAATTGTCACCAAATTACGCTAAAGCCCCGCTACGCTCTCGCTTCACTGCGTTACGCTCGGGTCATATAACAAGGGATATACGGTTCAGCCCTCAGCTCGGGCTTCACCCAAATTTTTCTTCCACTTCGTTTCAGAAAAACTTCGTATATCCCTAATGTTAGGACGAAATTTTAAAGAAATATTTTTGTTATTTTTTCGGAACGATTTTTGACAAATAAAAAAAGCAGTTTATAGACTTGCTAAGGTCTGCTTGGTCGTCAGTTGTTGTTGCTCTTGGACGAAGAGGAACTCTTGAAGAGAATCCCCGCCAAGAAGTTGATGCCCCACGCCTGCCAGAACGTGACCACCTTGATGCCGAAGATTGTCGGCATGAGCCAGTTCCACAGGAAGTATGTGGGAATTGCGGCGACCAGACTGACGACCGCGATAATAGCAATCGCCAAAATTCCGATACCGATACCGAACGCTAACTTTTTCATCCAGTTCATTGCTTTTCTCCTTCGTGTTGTTTTTTGTTGCGTTGATTGTTTTTTTATTTGTCAAGAAATCTTGACCTTTAAATATAGCATAATATTAAATTAGCGTCAATAGCGATTAACAAAGTTTTGCTATTATAAGCCAAAAATAATAAAAATATTTCTTTAAAACTCAAGGGGACGCTGCGCTTTCTTTTGCCCCTTTTGTTTAGTATAATTACATTAAGGTAAGGGCAAAAGAACCCTCGCCTAACACCGAATAAACGGAAAAGTCCTCAGCTCGGACTTTTCGCAAATTTTCCTCGCTTTCAGCTCGGAAAACTTCGTTTATTCGGATACGTTATATGAAATATTTTTCAGTTATTAGATAATCAAACTATGGCAGCACCAATCACACACATTGCTTTAACAAAGAAAATTTTTGATAAATTTTTTAAAGACAAAATAAGGAAAGATTTTTTTATTGG
>DAOOOW010000028.1:0-4505 GCA_035387885.1 bacterium | reverse complement strand
ATTTCCAATTTTTTCCATTCCGCCAAAGGCGGAATACAAAGCAAGTTTTTTAATCACGCGCTTTTGCGCCATAGGCGCGATGGCCAAAGGCGACAATTATTAACTTAATGGAGCAAATATTATGAAAACAAAATTTTTTCTCTACGCTCGTAAATCAACGGAAGATGAAGAAAGACAAGTGATGTCTATTGAAGCACAACTTGCGGAGTTGGCGGAATTTGCCAAGCGGGAAAATATTGAAATTGCCGAAACATTTATTGAAAGCAAAAGCGCAAAGAAACCCGGCCGAGAAATTTTTAACGAGATGATGAGTAAAGTTTATGCAAGTAAAGAGCCGATCGGCTTAATTGCATGGCACCCTGACCGCTTGGCAAGAAATTCCGTTGACGGCGGGCAAATCATTTATTGCATAGACATCGGCAAGATCGTTTCTTTGCGCTTTCCAACATTTTGGTTTGAGCCAACTCCACAAGGGCTTTTTATGCTTCAAGTCGCCTTTGGCCAATCAAAATATTATTCCGACAATTTGTCGGAAAATGTAAAGCGCGGGATTAGACAAAAACTCAGGCGTGGCGAATGGCCGACACTTGCGCCGTTCGGCTATGTGAATAATCCAAAAACGAGAAACATTGAATTAGAACCGACAAAATCAAGATGTGTCGCCAAAGCGTTTGAAGAATTTGCGCAAGGTCGGCACACTTTGGAAAGTCTAGGCCAACGCCTGAGTTTTTGGGGCGTGGTGAGCGGAACCGGAAAACCGCTTTGCAAAGCAACGCTCCAAAGAATGCTGACAAATAAAGTTTATCTCGGCTTGATTGTCCATAATGGCGAAACTTACGAGGGCGGTTTTCCGGCAATTGTTTCCAGAGCGACTTTTGAAGCCGTTCAAAAAGTTTTGAAACAGCGAGCAAGACCTCGCAAATCCAAAAAGAGGCATAATTTCCCATTTGTCGGACTTTTAACTTGTGGTGAGTGCGGTGGAGCGATTACCGCGCAATTTGCCCACGGACACGGCGGAACATATCGCTATTATCGATGCACCAAAAAGCTCGGCAAATGTTCGCAAAGATATTTGCGCGAGGACTTGCTCGCCGATCAATTGAAATCACGGCTTCAAAATGTCGCTCTTTGCGACGACTGGGCGGAAAAGATGAATGCTCAAGTTGATGTTTGGGAAAAAGGCAACGCCCAGTCGGCGCAATCTTTCGCTCAAAATCTTGATGAAAAAATAAAAGAGGCGGAAACGAAACTTGATAAATTGGTCAACGCTTTTTTAGACGGCGCAATTGAAAAAGAAACTTACCTTGTAAAAAAAGACGAACTCATCAAAACAAAAACAGACCTCAACAAGAAAAAGTCTGATTTTGGGCGAAAGGGAAACAATTGGATTGAACCTTTGCGAAATTGGATAAAAACCGCTCACCACGCCGAAAAACTTGCTTTGTCCAATGATTTTTATGAAATAAAATCATTGGCGGAAAAAATTGGAACGAACCGCCGTTTGCTTTCCCGAAAAGCCGAATTTGAATTTGTCCGACCTTACGATTTAATTCCGAAATACAGGGCTTTTTGCGAAGCGAGACCCGCCGAAGGCGGGGCGAGCGAGCAACAAAACGCCTCTGAATTTTCAAAATGTCTGAATTGGTCGGGGTACCGAGACTTGAACTCGGAACCTCCTGCTCCCAAAGCAGGCGCGATAGCCAATTACGCTATACCCCGAAAAATAAATTCAAAAGGCAAAAATCAAAATTATAGTAAAATTTTAACTTAATTTTTGTTTTTGGTCAAATTAGCTCGCATTTTTTTAAGAATTTTTAAATCTTCTAAAGTGCCCACATCCGTTGGCGTTTCTAAAATATAATTTATATTTTTTAATCTTTTATCTTTAATTAAAGCCTCAATGCCTTCCAGGCCAATTTTACCAAAACCCAAATGTTCATGACGATCTTTATGTGAACCAAATTCTGTCATTGATTCATTAAGATGAATTAATTTTAATTTTTTAAGACCAATTATTTCATCAAAATTATCTAAAACTTTTTTAACAGAAATTAGTGTTCTTAAGTCATAACCAGATGCAAAAGCATGGGCAGTGTCAAAACAAACACCAATCTGTTTTTGAATTATGAATTTAGAATTATGAATTATGGTGGCGATCTCTTCAAAAGTATCGCCAATAATTGCGCCGGCGCCAGCGGAAATTTCAATTAAAAATTCCGTGGTGCCTTGATAGCCTGTTAAAATTTTTTCAAGGCCAGCCACGACTTTTTTAACAGCTTCCCTACGACCTAATTCTTTAGCTGAGCCCAAATGAGTCATTAAATATTTAACACCGAGAAGACTGCCGCGCTCTAATTCCTCACGCAAGACTGAAATTGAACCATAATAAGTTGTATTTTTGGTTGAAGCTAAATTAATATAATAGGGAGCATGAATATAAAAATCTTTAAAGCCAAATTTTTTATTATTAGCTTTAAACTTTTTAATAATTTCTACTGTTAATTCGGGCGCCTTACCACCTTGTGGCGAACGTGAAAAAAACTGATAACATTCACAGTTATTTTTATGGGCATTTATGGGGGCGTTTTGCACGCCACCAGCAGCTGAAATGTGAGTACCAAATTTCATGTAATTATTTTAACATAAAAGCATTAAAACATAAAAGCAACCAAAAACACCCCACTAAACGCAAGGTGTTTTTAATATTGTTGCCTCCATGTCTCCTGACTGGAGGCACAATGCTTCTTTATTATATTTTAATTAACTTAATGAAGCATTAACGCTCCAGTCAGCCTGTCTGCCGACGAGGCGGGGAGACTGGAGCGAACAAAATTTATTACTCTTTTACTTCCTCTACTTCCTAGCTTTCTTTTTCCTCCACCACTTCTTCTCGAATATTTTCCATTTCCACAACATCGACGTTTATCTGTGTTTCATCTGTGTTCACATCTGCGTGTTCATCCGTGTTCTTATCCATAATCACATCAATTTTCATACCCACCAATTGGGCGGCCAAACGCACATTTTGTCCTTCCCGACCAATAGCTAAAGAATATTGATCTTCGTTAACATGAGCTTTAACCACTTTGTTAGCTTTATCAATTTCAACACCAATTACTTTGGCAGGCGCTAAAGCATTCATAATAAATTTTTCCAAATTTTCATTCCATTCAATAATATCTATTTTTTCACCGCCAAGTTCATTAATAATTGTTTGCACTCTGGTGCCGCGTTGCCCAATACAAGCGCCAATGGGATCTAAATTTTCTTCTTTAGCCATAACAGCAATTTTTGCTCTATGACCAGCATCTCTAGCAATAGCCTTAATTTGCACGGCTCCAGAATTGATTTCCGGCACTTCTAATTTAAATAATTTGCGGATCATTTCTGGATAAGTTCTAGATAATAAAATTTCCGGGCCTCTGGAAGTTTGTTCCACTGATCTTAAATAAAATTTCATTCTGGAACCTGATTTATAATTATCATTTTTAGATTGATCTTGAGGAATTACAACTCCAACTGACGGTCCTAAATCCACTAAAATAACCTTGCCTTCTGCTCGTTGGATAGTCCCCACAATTAAATCACCAACTTTATCTTTAAAATGTGCAAAAATATTATTTCTTTCGGCTTCACGAATTTTTTGAATAATAACTTGTTTGGCAGTTTGAGCAGCCATGCGTCCAAAATCAGAAGGCACTTCTAATTGCTTAATAATTTGTTCGCCTAATTTTACTTTTTTATTTTCTGCCTTAGCTTCTGATATGCTAATCATGGTACGCGGATTAAATTTCTTTTCTTCCTCGTCAATTTGCAAACCAGCTTCTTCGTTTTCTGATTTTATTTCTTCTTCTATTTCTTTTGTCTTTTTATCTTTTATAGCTTTTTTGTCTTCATCCTTAATTTCTAACTCGCCTGCCGGACGGGCAGGTTTCTGATTTCTAGTTTCTGATTTCTCTTGTATTTCTTTCATCATACTTTCGGTAATTTCCATCCCAGCTTCTTTTATTTTTTCAATTTCCTCACGAATTTTATCATATTTTTCTTTAAGTTCATCTTCCACCACTTCTTTAACATCAAAAACTTCAAAATCGCCAGTGGCTAAATCAAAGTTGACTTTAATGTTTTGAATTTTTTTGTCGCCAAAATCTTTACGATAAGCGGCCGAAAGGGCTTCTTCGATGGTTTCTTTGACCATTTCTAAAGATAATCCTTTTTCATCACAAATTTGTTGAATAGCTAAATTAAGTTCTGCGGGCATAAAAGTGTTATTGTCATGCTGAATTTATTTCAGCATCTCCTTACTTCAAGATTAACTTGCATCTTGAGATCCCGAAACAAGTTGGGGATGACAAAAAAATTAAAATTAAAAGCCAGTTTATTGAATTAAACTGACTGTATCTTATAAATTTAATTATACTCCTAAATTAAAATTTTGTCAAATTAAAAAGCCTACATTCTGTTCCGAACCGCAACATAACCAAAAAGAACATAGTAAATCTGGT
>DAOOOW010000027.1:0-5476 GCA_035387885.1 bacterium | reverse complement strand
CCAATCTCATGAACGCTTCAGAACAAAAACATCTAAAAGCTTTTGAGAGGTGTAATTAAAGCAAGTATATAAATGAGTGAAAAAATGTGGTTTAATTAAATAAATATATGGCAAAAATTTCTAAAAAAGAACGAGATAATTTAATAAAAATTCTGCAAGCAGGGAATGATATTCCGGAAAAATATCAGGATATTTTGTTTGCTAACGAACAAAAGCAAAAAGAGTATGAGCTTACTTATGATGGCAAGGCGCGCAAGGAAGATATTATTGCCGATACACTGGCCGCGCCACTTCAAGAGGTACGGACATTCAATAGCGACAATAAATTTGATGATAACTGGACTAACAAGCTCATTTTTGGAGACAACCTAATGGTGCTTAAAAATTTATACGAAGATCCATGTATTAAAGGCAAAATTAAACTCATCTACATCGATCCTCCTTTTGCGACTAAACAAGATTTTATGAAAGATGAGGAGAAGGCTTACAAAGATAAAATAGTTGGCTCGAAATTTATTGAATTTACAAGGAAAAGGCTAGTTTTCTTACGAGAGCTCTTAGCAGAAGACGGATCTATTTATGTTCATTTGGATCAGAAAAAAGGTCACTATATAAAAGTTATTATGGATGAAATTTTTGGAGAAAATTATTTTTTAAATGAAATTGCTTGGTGTTATCAAGGAGCAGGACAATCTGAAAGATTATACAAGCGAAAACACGATAGTATTTTTTTCTATTCTAAAAATCGACAGTATTTATTTAATTGGGCTGACGTTGGTATCCCGATTGGAGAAAAGCAAAAAATTAAATATACAGGAAAAGATTCAAAAGGATATTTCAAGTCTTATAAACATAAAGACGGAAAGGTATATAAAAAATATCTTGATGAAAATGAGATTATGCCACAACTGGACTATTGGACTGACGTTTCAATAATACAAAGTTCAAACGAAAGAATCGATTATCCGACTCAAAAACCCGAAGCATTATTGGATCGAATAGTAAGGGCTTCTTCAAACGTAGGTGATATAGTTTTAGATGCTTTTGCTGGATCGGGTACAACTTTAGCCGTGTCAGAAAAACTGAAAAGACGATGGATAGGAATTGATTGTGGAAAATTAGCAATTTACACAATGCAAAAGAGAATACTGAATTTGCGAGAAGAAATTGGTAATAAAGGTAAATCACTAAAAGCCAAAGCATTTACTTTATATAATGCCGGGCTTTATGATTGGACGGAAGTAAAAAATCTCGATTTTAATCATTATCGCGATTTTGTATTGAAACTTTTCCAAGTACGAGAAGAAAAACATACGTCTCGTGGTATTGAAATTGATGGTTATATTGGGAATGAAAATGCGTATCTTTGGAATCATACTAAAGAGAAAAAAGCTAAGCTGGACTTAGATTTTGTAAAAAGCTTGCACAATGCGCTTTCCGGCAAAGGTGGGGAAGTGTTTTACCTTATTGCTCCGTCGACTGCTTTCGCTTTTTTTGAAGATGAAATTAGATTTGATGATACATTGTATAAGACTTTACGCGTGCCGCAATCAGTCATTACGGAGCTAATTAAACGGGGAGGTGAAGAATTAAAACAGCCAACCAGTGAACAGGACGTAAATGACACTATTGACGCTGTGGGCTTTGATTTTATCCAAGTGCCGGATGTTGAAGTAGAGTATAAAATTGGAAATCCAAAAGAAAAAAACCTTTTAAATCAGAAGACAAAGGAGTGTGTAATAAAATTAAAGACCTTCAAAAGCCGAACACTTACTAAAAGTCCGGAAGAATTTGAAAATTTTGAAACGCTTTCTATGGTCATGATCGATTATAATTACGACGGGAAGGTATTCGATTTGGATGAAGTTTTTTATGCTGACAATCTCAAACCAGAATATGAAGTCCGTTTTGATATTGGAAAGTTAGACAAGCAGATGATGGTGATTTACTTGGATATTTACGGCAACGAGAAAAAGGAGATTTTAAGATTAAAAGATTTTAAGAAATAGAAATATGGATACCAACAAAGAAACATTTGAATCACTTTGGAAATATTGCACATTAAATAATCGCGTGTGTCCTATGCCTATGAAATGGAATGATTTTTTTAATTTACTAAAAAATCATGAAAATCTTGATTTGCCTTTGATTCTAAACGGATGGGAAATGTCATCTCCTCTTGAAAAAAATTTGAGATTTAAAGACCACATTGAATCAGCTTTTAAAAATAACCAGCTTGAAGAAATCGGACATTATTTACGATCGCTAAAAGAAGAAGAATGGGCGCATTATGGAGAAATATAATTTAGAATAATAAACGATATGCCAGAGTTATCATATAAAAACACAGATTTTATTTTGAAGTCTAAAGCAGATGAGGCCTTGATTGATTGTATTGAAAAATACGAGGCTTTTTTATCGGCTTTGTGCCGCGAAGAATACTATTTTCAAAAAGATTCAATTTATGAAATTTTAAAATTCTTTTTTAATGATAGGTACAAAAATCTTTGGGATTTGGCAAAAGAAAATTACGGAGTAAATGAGAAGTTGCGCCAGCGATTTGATACGGAAGAGAGATACAAAGACCATTTGCAGTTGCCAGAGCAAAAATCTTGCTCGATTGATTTGGCAACCGGCACTGGCAAAAGTTTTGTGATTTATGGTTTGGCGCAAATTATGCTTGCAGAAGGGTTGGTTGATCAAGTTTTGGTACTTTGCCCTTCGCGAACTATTGAATCAGGTTTAACAGAAAAATTTGTTGGGCTGGCCGGCAATAAAATGCTGAAAAAGCTTTTGCCAAAGAAATCAATTTTAGCCAATCCGAGAATCGTCAATGCTACGCGGACAATAAAGAAGGGCGACATTTGTATTGAAAATATCCACGCTGTTTATAAAAACACCGGATCTTCAATTTACGACAGCTTAAAGGGCAAAGGTGCTAGAACTTTGGTTTTAAACGACGAAGCCCATCATATTTTCAATAAAGTTTCAGGAACTGGCGACGATAGCGCGTTTAAGGAATGGAAGAAATTTTTGCTCAATCCGCAATATGGTTTTCACTATGTAGCAAATTTTTCCGGCACGCCCTATATCGGACAAGATTACTTCCTTGATATTGTTTATCGCTATGCGCTGAAAGACGGGATGGAGGAAAAAGTTATTAAATCGGTTGAATATCTGATTGAGACAGGCGACGAAAAAAAGATGAAGGGTTTTCAAGAGATTTGGGATAATCACGAAGCGAACAAAAAGAAATACAAAGAAATTAAACCTATCTCCATTGTCATTACTGCGGACATAGCCAAATGTGTTGAGGTTTGGGGCGAGTTGGTGCAATTCATTGCGCAGAAAGAGAAAATAAGCGTTGAGAAGGCTAAAAAGAAAGCGATTTGGGTTGTTTCCGGTATTCCAGCAAAATCCTCGGCTGGCGGTAAGAAGATTTTTAAATTAGTAGATAAACCGGAAAGTGAACGCCAGAAAAATTTGCAATTATTGAAAGAAGTTGATGATCCGAAAAATCAAATTGAATGGATTTTGTCTGTGGCAATGCTGACGGAAGGCTGGGATGTCAAAAATGTTTTCCAGATCGTTCCACATGAGAGTAGGGCGTTTAACTCAAAACTTCTTATTGCTCAGGTTTTGGGTCGCGGTTTGCGTATTCCGGAAATTTACAAAGACAAAGACGATATCAAAGTTCGCGTGTATAACCATATTAAGTTTAGCGCGCATATTAAAAACCTCGTTGATGAAGTTTTGGAAATTGAAGATCGTTTTGCGTGGTTTCCGGTGGATTCACGCGCAAAATACAATTTTGAACTTCATAATTTGAGTTATAAAAAAGACCTTGAATTTAAGCAAGAAAAACGAAAGCAAGTTGAATTTGGCGAAAAAATCAATCTTGGCCCGCAATCCAGAAATGTTGAGGATTACAATGTTTATAAAGATGTTTTGACTGGCGAGGAGATAACTTCGAAATACAATATCCAAACTATTGCTTTTGATTTAGAAACTGCGGCCAAGATGATTTGGGCAATGCTCGCGGCTTATGATACGGATGAAGACACAGAATTTAGGATTAAATACACTAAAACAAAAATAAGAAAAATTCTTGAAAAGAACTTGCCAGAAAAAAGTGATTTTATTAGTTATGAAAATTTGAATAAAGCAAAAACGGCTTTTGGAAAATTGTTTGATGTGGGCGGTTCTTTTCCGTATTTCAAAAACAGAGCAGATGATTTGCAAATACTAAACACTTCCGAAATCACAAGACAGTCGGTTTCCGCCACTTCGTTAAAACGCGAGGGAATGTGTTTTTATGATTCGGGAACAATAAACACGCTTGACGGCGATGAGAAAACGACATTGAATGATATTTTAGAAAATGAGGAAGAATATAAAATCAAAGAGGTTGAAAGCACGAAATTAAAAATTCCGTTGAATTGTTTGACTGTAAATTATGAGCCGGAACGGAAGTTCGCTAAAATATTATTTAAAAATGTTGAGCTTTTTGATTCTTTTGTAAAAAATCCTGACAAGTCGTTTTATGGCGTTCCTTATTCGTTTAAAAAAGGAACGCATATGAAATATCTAAATTTTCATCCGGATTTTTTCTTCAAAAAAGACAATGATATTTTAGTGGTTGAAATAAAAAAAGATGATGATGATTCAAAAGAAAATATCGCCAAAAACAGAGATGCTCAAAAACATTTTGAAATGGTTAATGAAAAGCAAAATAAACAAAAATATCATTTCTATTTTTTGAGTCCGGAAGATTATGTTGAATTTTTTCAAGCTGTAAGAGAAAATCGATACAATAATTTCAAATCAAGCTTGATGAAAATTTTAGAAACGTAAAAATCTTAATAATTTTAAAAAATGAAACCCGAACTGCCAACAAATTTAGAGTTTAATGTAATGGATTATATTTACCAAGCACTCACAAGAGATGGTCGTTTTTCTTCCCAAAAAGCCGAGAGAATTTCTGCAAATTTGGGTTTTTCAGAAGATCTTGAATTAATACGGACCAGCAAATATATTAATGTCTTATTTACGAACGCCGAAGAGTCATTTGTGCTTACTGCCCTTGGTAAAAAATATATGGAACACTTTTATCATCTAGTAAAGAGAAATTATAGCGATCTCGCAGGGGTGATCAAAGATGGCGAGATGATAAACCCTGATAAACGCAATCGTGCGCGACAGAGGGCAAGGGAAAACATGAAAGATTGGAATTCCAGTGAAAATGATTCAAATGCCACAGAGAAAAAAGAGGAAATATTTAAACTCGAGCCACAAATTTATGGAGTAGGTGTAAACCTAAAAGCACTATGGCGGAAAATATTCAAAAATAAAAAATAATTTAAAATATTAAATTAATCATAACCACATGAACACTATCCCAAAAATAATCATTGGCGCGGTGGCGGTCGTTGTTTTGGTCGCGACTGGCTTTTTTTTAAAAAACACTTTGATTGAT
>DAOOOW010000026.1:0-6413 GCA_035387885.1 bacterium | reverse complement strand
CTTTTCGCCCGCCTGATTGGACGGCCAGATTTTTTTGCGAGCGGACGGCGGGGCCGAAATACGAAAAGAAGAAAATAAAGCGGTAAAAACGCTTGCCCCACCCTCCCGTGCGCGCGTTTTTGACATTCTACTCCCTTTTTCCTTTACGATTCCCAAATATTTTGGTAATATTATGTTGTGGGAAAGAAGCATTTGCATAAATAAGTATACCACAATTTAATATTACTAATAAATTATGGCAGAGTCAAGTAAAAACAACCTATCAAAGACCGTAAAGCGGTTAAGAGAAAAAATGGGAATTTCCCAAGAGAAATTGGCGCGCCTTGCCGATGTTTCCAATAACACGATTATCAACATAGAAGCAGGAAAACAAGGCAATCCGACTATTGAAACTTTGAAAAAGATCGCCAAGGCGTTGAATACACCAATTGAGGATTTAATAAAGTAGCTATGAAAAATCATATTCCCGTATTAGAAAAATTATTTGATAAAAATTATCAGCTCGTTGATGGGACTGATGAAATTTTTGAATTAGATTTAGCTTTGTGGGAATATGAGGTTTTGCCAAAGAAAGAATTAGTTGAAAGAAGTGCATATTTTAAATTGATTGACGGAAAAGAAACAGCTCATTATAAAACTTGTAATCTTCAAAATTTGGAAGAAGTCCATAAAAATAGTTCTTTTCGGACAAAAATTTTCTTTTTAGACGGAAAATATTCAACGGGATATGCCACTCATGGCCTTTTCCCCTATCGTGGCAAATTTCACCCGCAATTGATAAGAGCTTTGTTAAATATACTTGACATAAAACCCGGCCATGTTGTTCTTGATCCAATGGCCGGAAGTTCCACTGTTGCGGTTGAAGCTAATTTGCTGGGCATTGACGCTATCTCTGTTGATTTGAGCCCATTTTGTGAACTAATGGGAAAAGTTAAAACATTTGCTTTAAACTTGGATATTAAAATCTTAGAGTCAATTATCAAAAATCCAAAAGAAATTTTGGATAAATTGAAAAAAGATAAAGTTCCGGAATATTTTAAAAACAACAAAGACGACAAAAAAAGAAACTATTACGAAATAATTTTATTAGCGTTTTTAGACACTGTCGGATTTGCTGGCCGAAGCAGTTCTTCTGTTGATAAACTTTTTCCGCGCGTATTGGACAGATATGTTTCAACGATAAAATATTTTCAAGAAGCAAGGCAAAAAATGGATTTAAAAATTGGAAAAAGTAAAATTATTCAAGGTAGCGTTCTAAATTTGCCACTTGGTGATAATAGTGTGGATGCGGTAATCACCTCGCCGCCCTATTCTTTTGCTATTGATTATTTGAAAAATGATCAGCCCCAATTAGAATATCTCGGCCACGATCTGGAAGTTTTGCGACAAGAAATGATTGGCCTACAAGGGCGAGGCGTAGAAAATAAATTGGAAATTTATTTTGACAAAATGAATCAGGCTCTTGGCGAAATGAAACGGGTATCAAAGAAAAATGCGCCTATTGTTATAATTATTGGCACAAACGATATTCAAACAAATGGCGTGAGATTGGAAACAAAAGTCATTGAGCTTGGAGAAAAACAAGGGCTAAAATTTGAACTTAATTTAAAGAAGCCGATCCGAGGGCTACAAAATACAATGAAGGAAGAATCTATATTATTTTTTACTAATCAAAAATAACATTATGAAATACACAAAACCTACAACCGAATTGAAATTTAAAACCGTGATTAATAAAAATACTTTTTATTTTTTTAATCCAGCTTTTGAAGAAAAATATGAAGGTTATCTAAACTCGTTAAAGGAAATGCTTTTGATATTGAAAAATAATATTGAAACGCAGGGATTGAAAAAGGAATTTTTTGAACAGCTATTGATTGAAAAAGAAAACGGTCTTAGAGCGTTGCTCGCTTTGACCGGGTTTTCAAACGAAACTTTAAAAAGATTGACTACAATTATTAGGGTTGTTAATGATCCAGAATTGAGCAAGTTGGTTTATAAGGACAAATGGTTTAAGGATGAAGACATAAATAATCTGAAAGAGTGGTCAGATGCTCAAATCGCAAAATTTATAAAAGAAAACGAATTTTTTAGAAAAGGAATTTTAAATATTTTCTTTGAAGGTTCAACAGTTCCGTTTTTGACAAAAACTATTCCGCTATTTGAATTGAAGAAACTAAGCATTTCAAAACTAAAATTTGAATTGCCGGAAATGATAGACACTTTGATCAGATACAAGGAAAAAGGCAGTTATTCAGGAATGAAAGAAAATAATCCAGAAATTTTAATTGAAGAAATTTTGAATCATTTAGAAATACCGTTTGAAAAAGGCGACCTCAGCGAACTCATTGACAATGCCCCCGATAATAAAAGAACAATGGATTTTATTATTCCAAACAAACAAAATCCGTTAATTATTGCCGAAAGTTCATTTTTGGTAACTACTTCATCCGGTCAAGGCGATAAATCAAAAACAGAGATTTCTATTGATTCGCTTATCAAGTCGCACTATCCAAAAGCAAAATTTATTGGTTTTGTGGACGGTATTGGTTGGTATGTCAGAAAAGGTGATCTAAAAAGAATGGTTACGGCCTATGAAGATGTTTTTACTTTTCATAGAGAAGAATTAAAAAGATTTGAGAAAATTTTAATTGAAACCTTTCTTAGCAAATAGTTATGATGAATAATTTTTTGAACAAAATAATTAAAGGCGATTGTTTGGAAGTATTAAAAAAAATACCGGACAACTCGGTGGATATGACTTTTGCCGACCCACCTTTTAATTTAAAGAAAAAATATAATCACTACGAAGATTCAAAAGAAAAACAAGATTATTTAAATTGGTGCAATGATTGGATGAGCGAAATGGTGAGAATTACGAAACCTACGGGAGCTATATTTGTTCACAATATCCCTCGTTGGCTTTCGCATTACGCTGAGCATTTAAACAAAATTGCTTATTTCAGACATTGGATCGCTTGGGATTCCGGCGGCGCGCCAATGGGAAAAACTTTATTGCCAAATCATTATGGTATTTTGTATTACACAAAATCAAAATCTCACAAAGATTTTAAGTTTTATGATATTAGATACCCACACCCCAGATGTCGAGCGTGCGATGAATTTTTAAAAGATTATGGCGGGAAGAAAGATCAGGCGCATGGATTTGGCCCGCTTCTTTCTGATGTTTGGAATGATATTCACCGAATAAGGCACAAAAAGCGAAGAGATGAACACCCTTGCCAGCTTCCTATCCCGCTACTTGAAAGGTTAATTTTAATGACCACTGATGAAGGCGATGTTGTTTTTGATCCGTTTATGGGAACAGGCACAACAGCAGTCGCGGCCAAGCAATTAGGCAGGAAATATATCGGCATAGAACTTGATTCTGATTATGTTAAAATCGCCGAGAAAAATATAAAAGCGACAAAGGAAATGAAAATCAACGGCTATTTTGTTTCTGTTTATCTTGGGCACATTAGAACAATGAGAAATAAGGATTTCAAAGAAATTTGGAAAAACAAAGGCGATTTAAAATTGCTTGATAAAAAGAAATATAAAATAGTTAAGACAACCGAATAAACAAAATATGGCTAATAATCTATTATCAAAAGGATCGGTTTGGAGAAAATGGGATTTGCAAGTCCAGACAAGATTGGATGCAAATTATACTTGTCTCGGGAATAATAGTTTGAGTGCAGCTGATCTACAAAAATTGATAACAGCAACCGGACTTACTGAAACAGAAATTACTGCTCAGGAGAAAGAGATTGATGCCCAAAAATACGCTAAGCTATTTATAAAATATGTTGAATTTTTTACGGACATAAGTGTTTTTGGTATCACCGACCATAATACAGGTAGGGAAATTGACGCACTTATAAATGAGGCAAAAAATTCATCTCGGGAAATTGCCATTTTGCCCGGCGTTGAAGTTTCATCTGCACAGGGATTACATATTTTGTGCATATTTGATCCAGAAAAAAAGTGGCGCGACAATTGGGCTGAATCAATAGACCATTTCCTAACAGAGTTAGGATTAACAAATGGCGTTTTTAATACCCAAAATCAGCCGTTAAACTCAACGAAAACAGCTCAAGAAATATTAACGATTACCAACAAAAAAGGTGGCCTGTGTATTTTTGCCCATATTGGGACGGATAATGGTCTTTTTAAATTTTCCAACACAGCAAGCGGTGGCAATGCTCATATTTCAGTTTATAAAGACAAACTTTGCCAAATAGTTCAATTGCCCCGTAGCGCAAATTTATCCAATGGAGTGCAAAATATTATCGAGGGAAAGGATCCCCAATATGGCAACAAAAGCGTAACTCAAATTAAATGCTCCGACGCAAGAAAATTAACAGAAATTGGAGCTTGCTTTACTTGGATTAAGGCCGACCAAACATTTGATGGTCTTAAGCAAATAATTTTTGAGCCGGAAGATAGGGTTAAAATTCAGGAAAACTCACCATACGAAGACAGAAAAAAGATTTATTTCGAAAATTTGACAATCGACGGGCGGATTAATTTTATCTTGCCCAATATTACAATTCCGCTTAATTCAGAATTGATAACGGTTATTGGCGGGCGAGGGAGCGGTAAAAGTGCGCTTTTGGAAGCGTTCGCGTTTTTAAATGAGGAGCATTTGAAAGTCGACCAAAATGGTAAAAAGAAAATAATTGAATTTTATAGAGACAATGAAGTAGCAACTGATCCAGCGCCAAGTTTTATTACCAAAACAACTTTAGTCGACAAGGACTTGAATAAGCAAGAATTTCAAAAACAACTTGCCGAACATGAAAATTTAGAACTTCCATTTTTATATTTAGGGCAAGAGCAATTAAGCGGGCTTGCGACCAACGATATAGAATTGACTAAAACAATTTGCGAGCTTATTGGCATTGATATTGCCGAATTAAGCCAACAAGCGCATATTTTTAAAGCAAGAGAAATACTTGCACAGATTAAAAACACCAACCAATCCCTCGGTGATGTTTTTAATATCTATAAGCAAATTGGATATAATGAAACGACTGACTTTGAAAAATGGATTGCGTCATATTTAAAAAAACTTGGCGCACAACAAAAACGCCTCACTTCAAAAGAAACCCGCACCACCCTTGAAGAAATAAATAAAAACACGCAACGAGGACTCAAACTAAAAGAGCTTCTTGAACAAATTGATGAAACAGCCAAAGAATTAAACACTCTTGTCGTAAACACAAGTATCAATTCTTTAAATAAAAGATTGGCTGGTTTATATCCTGATGAAAAGCCGACAATAACTCCAATCGATTCAAAAAAACAGCTTGTCGAAATTAGCCAGATTCAAGGGCAGATTAAAACCGAAATGGATACATTGCGAAAAGATATTGTTGGGAAAAAAGCCGAACTTTCGAAACTGGGCATAAAAGAAGATGTAAATACACTTTTGCAGTCCAGCCAAACGCTACAACAACAAATAAATAATGCGAATAAGGATTTAGAAAATTACAAAAACGCAATTATAAGGCTTTCCGAATTTATCAAACAGCGCAATGATATTCTTGTAAATGTGGAGGGCGGACTAAACGAATTAAAAGAGCAGATAGATGTAAAATTTGCCGAATTTAAGAGTTCTCGCAACGATTCTGAAGCACAAGAGAAAGAATTGTTTGAAAAAATAATTCAAGGCATTGAAATTGAGGGTGATATTGTTTTTGATGAGGAGCAATTTTGCAATGATGTTCTCGGTAGCTTTGTTGATAATAGAAAAATTAAAAACGAGAATGATCTCAGGGAAGAAATTGCCGGTAAGAATACTGACGGCACAGCAAAACACATCACGCTAATATCTATTGCCAATTGGGTCAAACAAGATTTATCAACCAAACTTTATTTCAATAGGAGCGGAGTAGACGGAATGCTTGAATATATTTTTACCAACTGGCCTCAATTTATGCGAGTTCGGGCAATTGTAAAATTGAATGGAAAATCGACGGAAGTATTATCGATTGGCCAAAGAGGAACATTATTATTGAAAGTTTTTCTTGCTACAGCAACGGCAAAACAGGTGTTTATCATTGACCAACCAGAAGATAACCTAGATAATAATTTTATCATGCACGAATTGGTTCCGCTCATCCGAAAAGCCAAAGTTTCTCGTCAAATTATTATGTCTACACACAATGCCAATTTAGTCGTAAATGCAGACGCAGAACAAATCATTGTTGCGCGTCTTGACAATGAAGGTGATTATATAAGCGGTAGTATCGAAAACCAAACTATCAATCAAAGCATTAAAGAAATTCTTGAAGGTGGCGAGGAAGCATTTAGAAATCGTGAAAATAAATATGGCATGGCTATAATAAATTGAGGCCCCGCCGTCCGCTCGCAAAAAAATCTGGCCGTCCAATCAGGCGGGCGAAAAG
>DAOOOW010000025.1:0-8513 GCA_035387885.1 bacterium | reverse complement strand
AAAAACAATTAAAAAAACCCGAACATAAAATTGCATTTCGGGGGTGAATTCGCCACATTAATTATAATATTATACTATCATTATATAAACAATTTGTCAATTTAAAAAATATAAAAAACACCCGGAGATTATCCGCGTGATTTTTGTTTGTGTTTTTATTTTTGTCTGTTTAAAAGATCTAAAATATTTTTGTCATAATGTTTGTCTCTGCCAAAAATATTTTTTATTTTTACATTAAAATACAGGCCTAACCAAAAATATTATTTTTAATTCAAGTTAAAAAACTTGAATCTATGTGGTCAGCTAATTGTATTTTTTTATTTTAAGCAAATATTAAAGTCAGGATAAAAAGTACCGCTGACAATAAAAAAAATAACCTAATTAAGCGGGCAATTTGCGGGCTAATAAAAAAACACAATTCTGTGGTTTGATGTTTGTTCATTGTTAAAAATTTATTTTTGTTTTTTAGTTAATACGAATTATACGAATTAAAATTACGAATTATTACGAATATTTTTAAAATACGAATTTTTATATGGACAAATAAAAATATCAGTAATAATGTATCAACTGATATAAGTATAGCACACTTTTTTGAAAAAGTCAAACAAAATTAACTCCTTATTTTAACGCTTTGAATAATGCCCATAGCAATTAAACTCATAACTAAAAAACTTCCTCCATAACTCACGAAAGGTAAAGGCAACCCAGTCACCGGCAGAAGTCCCACGGCCATACCAATATTAATAATAATCTGCACCAAAAATAAAGTAGCAAAACCCAAAACCATAAAAGCACCAAAATCATCTTTAACTTTTTGCACAATTTTAAATAAACGATAAAAAACAACTAGATATAAAATAAAAATCAAAGAAGTACCTATAAAACCCAATTCTTCGCCCAAAACCGCAAAAATAAAATCCGCTTCCGAAACAGGTAAAAAATGTAATTGACTTTGAGTACCCAATCCCAGTCCCTTGCCAGTCAAACCTCCTGACCCCAAAGCAATTATAGATTGTTGCACATTATAACCAGAACCCAAAACATCTGCAGTAGGATTTAAAAAAGTTAAAATTCTTTCTTTTTGATAAGTCTGTAAAAAAAATTGCCAACCAATAATAGCCACCACCAATATGATTAAAAACAAACCAATAAAATATTTACGCTTGGCCCCACTTAGCCAAATCATAGAGAGCCAAATACAAAAGACAACTATCATGGAACCAAAATCTGGTTGTAAAATTACCAATAAACAAGCAGGTAAAATAATTAAAAAAGATCTGAGCCAAAGAGAAATTTCCTTTTTTAAATAAGTGCCTTCGGAAAAAAATTTAGCTAAAAAAATAACCACGGCTATTTTAGCCAATTCCACTGGTTGAAAACTAAAGCCTAAAAATCTAAACCAACCAGTAGTACCCTGAATAGTTTTACCAAAAAATAAAACCAAAGTTAGTAATAACAAAGACGAAATATATAACCAGCCACTCCAAGAACGCCAAAGACGATAATCTAAAAAAACAAAAAATAATAATAAAATAAAACCTAGCAAAGAAAATAAAAACTGTTTTTGTAAAAAATTAAAACCACTACCCTCAGTACCCAAAGTTAAACTATACAGAGTGGACAAACCGAAACAAATTAAAAGAAAAACGGCTACCAAAAGTAGCCAGTCAACATTTTTAAAAATATTTAAAAACCTGTTGGCCATAAAATTATTTTTTTATCCTAACACCTTTAATTAAATTAACCGCTGGCTGATTATTAAAAAAATAATTATTTTTATCAAAAATATCAATATCTGGCAAAATTTCAATTCTAGAAGGTGTCGGAATTTTTTCTAATGATGCCACACTTAACTTCCTAGTTTCACCACTTAAAAAACCACTACTCGTTAAATAATTAACCCCCACTAAACGTTCCCCCTGAAACAAAAGAACTTGCCAACCAATTTGCCAAAAATTAAAATGCGTTTTATTAATCACTTCAAAGTCAACTATGTTTTGATTGTTATCCTGTACAAAATTTGTGTTCAAGACTTCTATTTGATCCATTGGTACAGCTGTTTCTTTTTTAAAATTATTAATTGACGACCAACTAATACCCCCTAATTTTAAAGATATTTCTGAAGGATAATTTTCTGAAACATAAGAAAAGCTAAATAAATATTTTTCCGATTCTGGATTAATAAAACTATCTTGCCAATCTAAAACAAAACCATCAACCATAAAAGCATAATTTAAATAAGCCACTGAGTAGCGAGCATTAGGATTAAATATTTTAGCCACCAAATTATATTTATTATTGCCCAAGCTTATTTTTTCTACTGACAAAATTTGGATATCTTGTGGCTTGGTGGCCTCATGAATTTTTTGCCAATCAACCACTGGGGCACTTAACACCAAAATGGTTTGTTCATAATTTTTGCTATCGGCCAGATAATTTATTATTTTTACTCCCCCAATCCACCACAAAGCAATATTAAACAAAATCAAAATCATAACCATTAATCTTTTAATAAATATTTGGTTGGCGATAAAAAAATAAATTATTTTATAATACCATTGTTCATGAGTTTCGCTGTTCATAACTTTATGATAGCATATTTTTTAAAAAAGTGGTATACTAATTTTAAGATTTTTAAAATCTTAATTACCAATGTCAAATCAAAGTCAAAATTCTAACAACCAAACTATTTAATTTAAATTTTAAGTTTAGACTTTGATTATAAATTTGACATTTGAAATTAAAAATAAATTAATTTCTCTCTTTAAAAGAGATTAAGCAATTATATGTTAAACACTTCTAAAGATTTATTATTTGTTGTGCTTTCTATTTGTATTATTTGGTTAACCGTATTTATGTGCTGGTTATTATATTATTTTATTTCTATTATTGGCGGAGTTAAAAAAATTATCAAAAATCTGGAAGATAAAATAGAAAAAATAGACAATCTCTTGTCTTTAATTAAAGAAAAAATCGAACACTCGACTAGTTACTTAACTTTAATGGTTGATGGTATAAGTAAAATTGTAAATTATGCCAAAGATAAAAAAAATTCTTGGGACAATTATGAACAAACTGTTAAAAAAGAAGAGGCACCTAAAAGAAAATTTGCGAAAAAGACAAACTCGCCAAACGAAAAAGCTTAACTATAATAAGTAATGACTGCTAAATCCTTGCTCTTAAAAGCAAGGATTTTCAAATTATTTTATTGACAAAATTTGTCAACCATTTTGACGTTTGATAAGATGATATTAGAAATGTATTTTTTAAATCTAAAAAGAAAAGACGGGTATAAAACTTGCCTATTCTATCATAATTTATTATTTGTACTTCGTAATTCATTGTTTATGTTCATCTCTCTTCATAACCACTCTCATTATTCTCTTTTAGATGGTCTGCCTAAAATTGGTGGTTATGTTAAAAAAGCCCAAGAATTTGGTCAACATTCTTTAGCCCTCACCGACCATGGCACCATGTATGGAGTTATTGAATTTTATCAAAAATGCACTAAGGCGGGCATTAAACCAATTATTGGCTGTGAAATGTATTTGGCACCAAGAGCTTTGCATTTAAAACATCCTGGACTTGATGATAAAGCTAGGCATTTACTACTTTTGGCTAAAAATTATGAAGGCTATAAAAATTTAATTTATCTTTCCACGGTGGCACATCTGGATGGTTTCTATTACAAACCAAGAATTGATAAAAAAATTTTAAGAAAAAAATCCTCTGGCTTAATTGCCACCTCGGCTTGTTTGAACGGAGAAATTCCCAAAGCTCTTATGAATAATCAATGGGAAAAAGCCGTGGCTTTAGTTAAAGAATATCAAGATATTTTTGGTCAAGAAAATTTTTATCTGGAATTAGAATATATTGGTGAATTTGAAGATCAAATTAAAACTAATCTTAAATTAAAAGAACTTTCCCAAGCCACCAACGCCTCCTTAGTTGCGGCCAGAGACACTCATTATTTAAATGATGAGGATAAAATAGCTCAAGACGTTTTGGTTTGTGTCCAAACTGGCAAAACTTTAACGGACACCAAACGTCTTAATATGACTGGTGTAGATTTATCATATATCCACCCAGATTTAATGACCAAAATTTTTATAGACACTCCCGAAGCTATTAAAAACACCGAACTCATTGCCGAGAAATGTAATCTGGAATTAACTTTGGGTAAATGGCATTTTCCCCAAGTAGAATTACCAAACAATACCACAGCCGAGCAACAATTAATTAATATCGCAGAAAATGGTTTTAAGAAAAAGTTTCCTAATCCTACAGAAGAAGAAAAAAAACGCTTAGCTTATGAACTGCGAATTATCAATCAAAAAGGTTATGCTGCCTATTTTTTAATTGTTTCAGATTTAATCAAGTGGGCCAGATCAGCAGATATTGTCACCACAACTCGCGGATCTTGCGCTGGTTCTTTGGTTGGTTATGTCACAGATATCACAACTTTAAATCCCTTAGCCTTTGGTTTGCCTTTTGAAAGATTTTTAAATCCTTTCAGACCATCACTACCCGATATTGATATGGATTTTGCTGATAACCGTCGTGATGAAGTAATAGCTTATGCCAAAAAAAAATATGGCTATGACAAAGTCGCCAACATTGCTACTTTTGGTACCATGATGGCTAGAGGCGCTGTCAGAGACGTGACTAGAGTTTTAGATTTACCTTATGAATTTGGTGATAAAATTTCTAAAATGATTCCTTTTGGTGCCCAAGGCTTCCCCATGACCATTGATAAAGCCTTGGGGGAAGTGCCAGAATTAAAAAATATTTACGAAACTAATGCTGATGCTAAAAAAGTTTTAGATTTAGCCAAAAAAGTTGAAGGCTGTGCCAGACACGTTTCTATTCACGCGGCCGGCGTAGTTATTTCTCCAACTCCTTTAACAGATTTTACACCCTTACAAAAAGATCCTAAAGGTCAAAGAAATATTATCACCCAATACGAAATGCATGCTGTGGAAGACGCTGGTTTAGTTAAAATGGATTTTTTGGGTATTCGCAATTTATCAATTTTAGGTGATGCTGTAAAAATTATTGCCCAAACAAAAAATATTAAAATAGAATTAGATAAAATTCCTTTGAACGATCAAAAAACTTTTCAATATATTTCTTTGGGGCATACTTTTGGTATGTTTCAACTTGGAGGCACGGGCATGACTAAATGGCTCATGGAATTAAAGCCTACTAATATCAAAGAAATTATGGCTATGATCGCTCTTTTTCGTCCCGGTCCCATGGAGTCAATTCCCGAATATATCGCCAGAAAACAAGGTAAAAAAACTATTACCTATTTGGATAAAAAATTAGAAACAATTCTGAAAGACACTTATGGGGTAGTTACTTATCAAGACGATTTACTTTTAATTGCCATTGATGTAGCGGGTTATAATTGGGAAACTGTAGATAAATTCAGAAAAGCTGTGGGCAAAAAAATTCCAGAATTGATGGCCGAACAAGAAAAAATTTTAATTGAAGGTTGCCAAAAAGTTAGTGGCTGGACCAAAGAAAAAGCCGAGGCTTTGTGGCAACTGTTTGATCCTTTCAAAGGCTATGGTTTTAACAAAGCCCATGCAGCTTCTTATGCTTTAGTAGCTTATAGCACAGCTTATTTAAAAGCCCATTATCCAGCTGAATTTATGACTGCGGTCATGACTGCTGAGTCTGAAGATATAGAAAAAATTGCTGAAGCGGTTCAAGAATGCCAAAAAATCGGCATTAAAGTCTTGCCACCCGATGTTAATTTTTCTGAACCAAATTTTGCTTATATTAATGATCAAGAAATTCGTTTCGGTTTTTTAGCTATTAAAAATTTAGGGGCGGATATTGCTCAAACCATTATTACTGAAAGAAAAAAGAATGGTGCTTATCAATCTTTGGCTGATTTTCTCAGTAGAGTCGAAACTAAAAATCTAAATAAAAAATCTTTGGAGGCTTTAACCAAATCTGGCGCTCTAGATTCTTTGGCTGAAAGAGCTTTAGTTTTAGCCAACATAGAACAACTCTTAAATTTTGTACGTTCTAAACAAAAGCAAAAAAATAATGGGCAAATATCCTTATTTGGTAGTTTAACTGAGGAAAAAAAATTACCAGAATTATCTTTAAACCCAACTGTGCCCGCCGATTTAAAACAAAAACTAGCCTGGGAAAAAGAACTTTTGGGTTTATATATTTCTGGTCATCCTTTTGCCGAAATGTCTGAGTTAATTAAAAACTATATTACTTGTAGTTGTCTTGGAGCTAAAAATCAAATTGGACAATTAGCTCGAATCGCCGGTGTGGTTTTAAAAATTCAAAAAATAAATACTAAAGCCGGTGAACCCATGCTTTTTGCTATTGTCGGCGATCTAATGGCTGATGTAGAAATAGTTGTTTTCCCCAAAATTTTAAAAAGTAATCCTGATATTTGGCAAGAAGATAATCAGGTCTTAATTATTGGCACAGTTTCTGAAAAAGATGATAAAATAAAAATTCTAGCTGAAAAAATTTATTTATTAGAAAAAGAAAAATTATCAACTCTTAACGAACAAATGCTAACAGATTGGCAAAACGCAACTAATCGTAAAAATTATACTAATGGTAATGGTTTTAATAACAATTATAATAACAACCATACCAAAAATAATCCTATTCCTACTGGCAATCTAGAAGTCGCTCAGTCGCCTAAAATAACCAAAATTTGGATTACTTTACCAAAATTTTTTAATTCTAATATACATAGCAAACTCAAAAATGTTTTTGAAGAATTTCAAGGTCCAATACCAGTTTATTTAAATATTTATCAATCTGGTTCTCTGAGAAAAATAGAAACGGATTTTAAAATTAGCTATTCAGAAAAATCTCGTCTTAAACTTGAAGAAATTGTGGGAAATGGTAATATAAAAATAGAATAAAATATAAATGACTAATAACTAATATCTAATGACTAAAAATTTCTCTTCTACCAATTAGACATTAGAAATTAGATATTAGAAATTTTAAAAACATGCCTTACAAAACACCTGCTGAAGCCCCGACTTCAACTTCTTTCAAAAAAATAACCCTAGGGTTTATTATTATTGTGGTTCTTTTGTTAATTTTTATTATTTATTTTTCTTTTGCTAAAGCCACCATTAGTTTAAATTTAGGCAATGAATCTAAAACACAAGAATTTGATTTATCTGTTTCTACCAGCACACCAAGCGATTTAATCGGCCAGGTAATCAATAAAGAAATGGAAATTTCAGAAAATTGCGAAGTGGCTAAATTTGAAGAAAAACCAGGCCTGGCTACCGGCAAAATTAAAATCTTCAATAATCACACAGCCAACCAACAACTAATAAAAACCACGCGCTTTTTGTCTACTGACAATAAATTATTTCGCTTAAAAGACAATGTCTCAGTGCCAGCAGGCCAAGAGATTGAAGCTGAAGTTTACGCTGATGAAACTGGTGCTAGTTATAATATTGCCGCCACCAAGTTTACCATTCCGGGTTTAGATAAAAGTTTACAAACAAAAATTTATGGTCTTTCAGAAACCAGCATGACTGGTGGCGTCCAGAAAATTGGCGTCTTGACTGATGTTGATGTGCAACAAGCCAAAACAAAATTTCAAGAAAATTTAAAAGCCAAAGTTAAAGCTGAATTACTTAAAGAATTGGCTCCCACAGAAAAAATATCGGACAATCTTTTAACCGTGGAGATTAAAGAAGAAACAATCCTTGAAAAAATTGGCGAGCAAGTTTCCAATTTTACCTTAACAGCCAAAGTTAATGTCCAAGCTGTGGCTTTAGATGAAGAACAACTGCTATCTGTGGCTAAAGAAAAATATAAACAATCCTTAGTGGCGCTTAATTTATCTGATAAGATTTCCAATTGGCAAGTTGATTCTATGCAAGTGCAAATAAAAAATTTTGATACCGTCAATAATAAGGCTCTAATTAATGTGAAATTAACAGCTGAAATCGGTGCCTCTTTTGATGTAAATAAATTTGATAAAAAAGAAATTGCTGGTTTTGATAAAAAAGGAGTAGAATACTATTTTTCACAATTTGCCGGTATAAAAAGTATTGATATTAAGTTTTGGCCTTTTTGGGTCAAAAGCGTGCCAGCAGTTTCGGATAGAATAAGTATTGAAGTCAAATGATGAGTAATAAGTAATAGTGTAATAGAGTAATAAGGTAATAAAGAAATTGAGAGAAAAAGTTTTTGTCATCCCGAGCGACTTTTTTGGTCGTTATGAGTCGAGGGATCTAAAGACAGATTCCTCCACTTCATTCGCCTTCGCCCCCCCCCCGCATTCGTGGAGTAACTCAGGCTCATTTCGGTCGGAATGACAATAAAGAAAAGCGGCTTGCCTAAAAAATTAATCTATTGTAAAATATATTCAGTTCTTTAAAAGAGTGATTGGTTGGTCTACCAAACCAACAGGTAATGATAATTATTTATCCTAAGCTCTAAAACAATTTATTAAAGTGTCCCCGCCTTGGCGGGGAAATCTGGGTGGAACCACG
>DAOOOW010000024.1:0-8989 GCA_035387885.1 bacterium | reverse complement strand
TATGAAATATTTAAATCAAAAACCTAATGTTGCACTTTGGAATAGAATTCAGATTTTTTTAAGCAAAATTTAAAGTAATAAAAAAGGACGCGTAATGATACTGGCGTCCTTTAGAAATTTAGAGGATCATCAAGAGGCAATGTTTCTTGCCCTTGATCCTCCATTTGGTCGTAATCTTTGCCCCGTCTGGGGCGTGTTGTCTTTTTGCCAGATGTTAATCCATGAAGGCTGTGATCAGATTTACGCGGGCCGTGATAGCGGCGATAAAGACGTGCGCTTTCAGCATCTTGTATTGACTCTTGATCTACAAAAAGATCAGGTTCTGGACGTTCTGCGGTTAGACCACCAGGATTTTTAGCTGGTTGGAATTTTGTTTTTCCTTTTCCCGGAGGTAATAAGCCCGGATAAATAATTTCATTCCAGACTTTTATGTTTAAACTTTCGTGCCAATGGAAATGATCTCTAGCTACAAGACGCATTAAATCAAAAATTTTTTCCGGTACATTAACCCACGTGTGTTTTTTTTGATTGCCTCGTCTGTTAGTAGCCATTACATTGCCCTTGCTATCACGTCCAAAAACAATCCATGGTTCTTCTTTTTTATTTTTCCAGACAACACCAACATATTCAATATCTATTTCATTACTACCTGGGCATCTGGCAAATTTAGTGACAAATATTTCAGATCCAATTTGGACTGTTCTTGTTTGACTTAAATCAACTTCTTGTTTTGGCATTTTTTCACCTCTAATATTTTTTATACCACTCAGGATCACTTGTTCTGGCTGGTCTTTTACCGGAGGCTCTGTCTGTTTCTAGGGTTTTTCGTCGATCTATATTCCATTTTTTATCTCTTGCTTCTTTTACTTTTTTTACTTTTTCTTGAGCAGCTGCAGCTTTTAACTTAGCGGCTGTTTCTTCAGGTGTTTCCAGTAAATCCAATTGCATTTCTTCTAGCAGGATGTCTCGTGATTTTTGAATAGACATATTTTTTACCTCCAAATTTTTTAGTGTCATATTTTTTTGCTCAATTTTTAGTTTCATAGTATGATTATATTAAATAGCAAAAATACAATAATGTCAAATCACCATGGCTAATGAATTTGCTCCCAATCCAGAATTAAAATATTGGCTAGCTTTTTTAAAATTACCCAAAGTTGGTCCGGTCCGTTTAAGAAAAATTTTAAGATATTTTGGTTCTTTGAAAATAGCTTGGTCTGGTGAAGCAATGGATTTTATAGCGGCTGGAGTGGAGGAAGATATAGTTTTAGGTATGTTATCTAAAAGACAAGAAATAAATTTGGAACAATTATTAGAACAAATGAAACAAGAAAATATTCATGCCGTGACTTTGGAAGATAAATTTTACCCTAAACTATTGCGAGAAATTTATAATCCACCACCAGTTATATTTTTTAAAGGTACATTAAATTTAGAAGCTGATGAATTTTCTTTAGGCGTAGTAGGGACTAGAAAATATTCTCCATATGGGGCTAGAGTGACACCAGAAATTGTTAGAGAATTGACTAATAAGGGTTTGGTAATCGTTTCCGGATTAGCTTTAGGCATTGATTCTATGGTGCATGAAGCCACTTTGGAAGTTAAAGGTAGAACTATTGCAGTTTTGGGTTCTGGTTTAGACTCAAAAAATATTTATCCAGCTTTTAATAAATATTTAAGTGAAAAAATTGTGGCCAATGACGGATTGTTGGTTTCAGAATATGCTCCTGGTACTGAACCATTAAAAGGTAATTTTCCTCAAAGAAATAGAATTATTTCTGGCCTATCACTAGGAATTTTAGTTATAGAAGCACCAGAAAGTTCTGGAGCTTTACTGACAGCCAGATTTGCTTTAGAACAAAACAGGGAAGTGTTTGCTATTCCTGGTTCAATTTATAGTGCTAATTCATTCGGGCCTAATAATTTAATTCGCATGGGTGCTAAATTGGTTACTGGCGCCGATGATATTTTAGAAGCTTTAAATTTAAATTTAGTTAAAGAGTTTGTTATGACTAAAAAAATTGTACCAGATTCTTTGGAAGAAGCTAAAATTTTGGAAAATTTATCTGGCGAACCAATACACGTTGATGAACTCGTCCGTTTAACAAAACTTGACACAGCGCTTTTAAATAGTACACTTACACTTATGGAAATGAAAGGCCGAGTCAGAAATCTGGGGTCTATGATGTATGTGGTCAAATAACAAAATTTTAAAATTCAAATTTTAAATTTTAAAATAAATCCAAAATCAAAATTTTAAAACTTAAAAACGCAAGTAAAATAGGTTTGAATATTTAAAATTGAATATTTAAAATTATTTTAAAATTTGAGTTTTAAAATTTAAAATTTTATTTTATGTCCAAAAACCTCCTGATTGTTGAATCACCAACTAAAGCCAAAACCATTGGTAAATTTTTAGGTAGTAATTATAAGGTAGTATCTTCATTCGGGCACATCAGAGATTTGCCCATTAAAGAAATGGGTATTGACATTGAACATAATTTTGAACCTAAATATGTCATTCCGGCTAAGGCCAAATCCACAGTGGAAATGTTAAAAAAAGAAGCACTTAAAGTAGAAAATATTTACTTCGCGACTGATGAAGACAGAGAAGGTGAAGCCATTGCTTGGCATTTACAATATATTTTAACCAATAAGAAAGAAAAACACAATTACTATCGCATTGTTTTTCATGAAATTACTAAAGACGCCTTACAAAAATCTTTGGAGAAAACTCGAGATATTGATTTAAATTTGGTTGATGCCCAACAGGCTAGGCGTGTTTTGGATCGTTTGGTTGGTTATGAACTCTCACCATTTTTATGGAAAAAAGTTGCCAAAGGTTTGTCAGCGGGCCGAGTGCAATCAGTGACTGTGCGTTTAATTGTAGAACGCGAAAGGGAAGTGCAAGCTTTTAAACCAGAAGAATATTGGACTCTTGAAGCTTTGCTAAAAACAGAACAACAAGAAATTTTTTCTTCAGAGTTATTTAAAATTAATGATAAAAAAATAGACAAATTTGCTTTAAAAAACGATAAAGAAGTTGATAGTATTGTTAAATCTTTGGATGGAGCTAAATATGTTGTAGAAAGTATTGAAAAGAAAACCAGCAAGCGTCAACCCCTGGCCCCTTATACAACTTCTACCCTGCAGCAGGACGCTAATAATAAATTGCATTTTTCCTCCAAGCAAACTATGTTTATGGCCCAAAGTTTATATGAGGGCATAGATTTGGGCGAAGTTGGTTCGACTGGTTTGATTACTTATATGCGTACAGATTCTTTAAATTTGGCCGCGGAATTTGTGGCAGCCACTAATGATTTTATTAAAAAAGAATTTGGAGCCAAATACAGTTTAGAAGCACCAAGGTTTTTTAAAAACAAATCTAAAAATGCTCAAGAAGCGCACGAAGCTATTAGACCCACAGATATTAATCGTCGACCAGAAGATCTAAAACAATATTTAGATGATAATCAATATAAACTTTATAGCTTGATTTGGAAAAGAACTTTAGCCACGCAAATGAAAGAGGCAGAAATTGACGCCACCAATGTGGAAATCCTAGCTGTAGCCAAGAAAGAAAAATATACTTTTAAAGCCACTGGTTCTGCTATAAAATTTGACGGTTTTTTGAAAGTTTATACGACTGAAAAAGAAACTGAAAATTTATTGCCTAATTTAGTTAAAAATCAAGTTTTAGATTTAGAAAAGTTAGATAGTAAACAACATTTTACAGAGCCCCCCCCTCGTTACACAGAAGCTTCGATTATTAAAAAATTAGAAGAGTTGGGTATTGGTCGTCCATCAACTTACGCACCCACACTTTCTACCATTGAAGATAGAGGTTATATTGAAAAAACAGAGCGCAAACTTTATCCCAAAGACATTGCTTATATTGTTAATGATTTATTAGTTAAACATTTTCCTCAAATTGTGGATTTTCAATTTACGGCCGAAATGGAGGATAGTTTGGATGAAATAGCTGAGGGTCAAAAAAAATGGGTGCCAGTCATTAAAGATTTTTTTAGACCTTTTAAGAAAAATCTAGATGAAAAATATAAAGAAGTTAAAAAGGACGATTTAGTTAATGAAAAGACTGAGGAAATTTGTGACAAATGTGGCAGTCCCATGATTATCAAAACTGGTCGCTATGGTAAATTTTTAGCTTGCTCTAATTATCCAAAATGTAAAAATATTAAAAATATTAAAAAAGAAAAGACAGCTGATGGTAAGACAATTCAGGTGGCTGAAGAAAAAAAAGAACCAGTAAAAACAGATCAGAAATGTGAAAAATGCGGCGCTTTTATGGTTATTAGAGATGGCCGGTTTGGACAATTTTTTGCTTGTGAAAACTATCCTAAATGTAAAAATACTAAACCCATGGATTATTCCACCGGTGTTAAATGTCCGGAATGTGGGGAAGGGGAGATAGTTTCTCGTCGCACTAGAACTAGAAGAATTTTTTATGCCTGTAATCAATATCCTAAATGCAAATTTGCGATTTGGGGTAAACCTACTGGCGAATTTTGTCCAACCTGCAAGAGTTTATTGATGGAGGATGCTAAAGGCAAAATAAAATGTTCGAAAAAAGAATGTACTTACGAGAAATAACCCACCTTTGTGTCATCCCCGCCTGCCTCGCCGAGAATCAGGCGGGCTGAGCGGGGATCCCGTGGATAGCAGTTAAAACCAAGCGCATCTTGTAATAGCTGGGATTCCCGATCCGTCCGTCCCGCGGGAGGGATGCGGGACGAGGCGGTCGGGAATGACAAACCTTACAATTTTTATTTTTTTATGTTCTTATGTTAAAATGCCAATATGCTTAATGTCTTAAACTTAGATCACCAAATTTTTACTGCCATAAATTCTCTGTCAGGTAAATATCACTGGCTAGATTTATTGGCAATTATTTGCGCCAAATATTTAATTTTTGTAATTTTTGGCGCGGCACTCGGCTGGTGGATTAGTTTACATAAAACCAAATCAACTTCTGCTTGGCCAGTTGAGGGTAAAAAGAAGTGGCTGGCTTTGGGTCATTTGGGTTTGACTGGCATTGGCGTTTATTTATTAAATAATTTAATTGCTTTAATTCATTTTCGTGAGCGTCCGTTTTTGCATGATGGTGTTAAACAGATTGTTAATCCAATTTCCGAGAAGTCTTTTCCTTCAGATCATGCGGCCGCCTCTTTTGCCATTGCCACAGTGATCTTTTTTTATAATAAAGCTTTAGGTTTATTTTTATTTTTCTTAGCCATTCTCGTGGGTCTGGGCAGAATTTATACTGGCGTGCATTATCCTTTAGATATTTTGAGTGGAGCTTTTGTTGGTATCTTTACAGCTTTAGTGATCAAAATTATTTTAAAAATTAAAAAATAAAAAATTATAAATTCGTATGCATTACTTAAAGAAAAAATTAGTTTTCATTATTAGCGCAGTTTATCTATTAGTAAGTTGTAATTTTGTTTTGGCTGCCCCAGTCTATGATCAAACTCTAGGCATTTATACAGATGATTTTGCCAACAATTCTGGTGTGCCTACTAGAAGCTATGTTAATGTCAACACCAGCACTGGTAAATTACAATTAACCAACACTAGTAGTCAAACAACATTTACTACACCTTATAGAACTTCTGGTTATGCCTATACTTCTGTTATTTTGCCAACCAGCGTTGCCGAATGGGGACAAATTGCTTTTGATGCAGAAATTCCAGACGGGACGACCTTGTTGGTTCAAGTTTATGATTATTATGATAGTACTTGGACAGCTCTTTTTGAAGAGGAATATTTACCTGGTAATGCTAATGGTTTTTATTCTTCACCTATAGATATTAGTAATCTACTAATCTATTACACCACTTATGCCGGGGGTGGAAAAATCGGTCGTTTGAGATTAAAAATAACCATGACAACAACCGATACCAGTGTTACACCGACTTTAGATAATTTACAAGTAACCTGGACACCCAAACAAGGAGATTTGAGTGCTTCACCCCTATCTAGTAGTTCGCCATGGCCGGTGAATGGCATAGACAATCAAAATACCAAACACTCACAATATGAAAATCCTTACATATATACCACTTTTAAATGGGCTAATAATAAAGAAGCTGGTAATTCAATGATATTAAATAATTATATTTATGATAATAAACTTTTTTATAATGATTGGTGGGTAAATCCAAAAATTTATTCTTTAAACAGAGATACTGGTGAAATTTTATGGAGTTCTCCATTTATAACTAATGGTTGGCCGTCAATTTCAGAAAATGGCACTTGGTATGAATATGAGATTGTCAATGATGCGCTTATGGCCTTGGATTTAAACACGTATAAAGTTAAATGGACTTATCAATTTGGCGGAGGCCATGGCACTAATGTAACAGCCATAGATAATACTGGTGTTATATATTTTATTTATGCTCCGGCCAGTAGTTTGAGTTTTACGGTTTATGCTATGAACCCAAACGGCACTGTAAAATGGACTAAACTAATTGATTTCACTACAGAAATTGAAAATGTTTACAAAGTATTGATAGGACATGACGGTAATGTTTATCTCAATACATACGTAATGGATGATGTCACCTATGATTATAAAAATCTGGGAAGAATTTATTCTTTCGATCCAGATAATGGAGATATAAATTGGTATTATGAGACGGGCGATACAATTGATTTTGTCATTGATGAAAATGATGTTCTTTATACAGCTAATTATTTTGGTAACACAACAAATACTTTTACACCAAAGATGATGGCTATCAATTCTGACGGCACTTTAAAATGGGAAAAAGAATATAAAACCAGCGCAGATCCTGGTGGTTATAAAATAGGTTTAAATGGTGATTCGGCAATTGTTAGCGGTATAACAGGCGCTGATTGGGAAACAAGAGAATATTTACTGGAATCCTATAATTTGAACGATGGCACTAAAATAAATACTTTTGACGTAAGCACTAATTTTTTTACAGACAATAATAACGGTTTATATACTTATGGCAGTGAAGATGCCAGCACTGATGAAACAACCGAATATATCAAATATTACGACGGAGATAGCAATAATTTAAAATGGAAAATTTCTTATACTAATAGCAATTTAGTAAACGGGGCAGACTATGTATATTATGATTTTGAAGACATGATCATGGACGAGCGTGGCTGGTTATATGGTGGTTTGACCAAATGTTATTATGATAGTGAATGGAACGAATTAAGCGATAATAATTTTGTCCAATACTTCGCCCTCTCCCCCTGGACCCTCACCAATCAAACAGAATCCTACACTAATCAAAGAAAGGGTGACATTCTAAACTTCAGTGTTAAAACTAGCATGCTACAAACCAACCCCTTACTTGGTGGTAACAATCAAATGCAAGTAGTTATGGATAATGGAGATAAAATTACTTTAAATTACAGCTCCACTGACGCTAACAATGATACAACATGGACAGGCTCTTACACTTTGCCCCCAGATATTAGTTGCGGTCCTCATACCTATACCATAGAAGCCGCCCAAACATATTTACAAACAGATGTTACTACTCACTTTGATTCTGCTCCTTTAGAATCTAATAACACGGGTATTACTACCAGTGGCAGTTTTACTGCTTTTCAATGTGGTGGTGGAGGATTACCACCAGGAGCCTCTAATCCACCCAAGCCAGGAGCTCAAGGCTTTAAGATTAATATTAATAATCAAGATCAAAAAACCGATAATTGTCTGGTTAACTTAGAACTCATAGCTGGTCCAGATACTAAATTTATGTCTTTGTCTAATGATAAAAATTTTACTAACGCCACTTTAGAACCCTATCAGTTAATTAAATCTTGGGATCTATGCGCTGAAGCAGGGGGTGTTATTAAAAAACAATGCAACCCAGGAGAAAAAACAGTTTATGTTAAATTTTATACAGAGTATGGTTACAGCTCACCTATAGTTCATGATTCTATTATCTTAACCAAAGATAAAGAACCCCAAGTTAAAGGAACCAATACTCAATTTCAATTCACTACCGACCTCTATTATGGCTTAAGCAAGAACCAAGAAGTTAAAAGACTTCAAGAATTCTTAATTGCTCAAGGTTATTTAGCTTCTGGTTTAAACACTGGTAATTATTATCGCCAGACGCAAAACGCGGTTAAAAAGTTTCAACAAGCCAATAAAATCACTCCTTCTAACGGTAGGTTTGGGCCATTGACTAGAGCTTTAGTGAATAAAATGATTAATTAAAAATCTAAAACGTGCTATAATGTGTTTATCCACAAAAATATTAAAATTAATTTTCAAACCTATGCTCAAAAAACTTTTATTTTTCTCTCTACTGGCAATGATAATCTTTATGGCCAATGTGTTTTTGGTTTCTGAATCTCAAGCAGCCACTACAGTGGGCGCTAATATTAGCACTGACGGAACTTTGATAGTTGGTAGCAGTATCACGCCAACATCAACCCTGCAAGTGGTCGGTGGCAACGTGCATTTTCAGCCGACTTCCGGCGCCGAAGGCTTGTATTACAATGCCACCGATAATACTGTTAGTTTAGGTAGTGTGAGTAACGATTATTCAAGTTTTTATATTAATGTTGGTAATTCTGGTTCATATTATGACGCATTATCAGTATATTATACTTTGCAGCCCACTGGTGCTTATCCAATGTATTCTGGAATAGGGTCCGTTATTTATATTCCGGATGGGGAGTCTGCCAATGCCCATGTGGTTGAAAGTCTTTCGGGTAAAGTTTTTCATAGTGGTTCTGGCAAGATAAGTAATTTAAGTGCGGTTGACGGCGAGGTTTATGTTCAGGGAACAGGCAATGTTGCCGATTTAATGGCTTTTTATGGAACTATTAATCTTTACAGTAGCGAAGGTGTCGATACTGGTGATGTAACTAATGCTTATCTTTTTTATGGTTATTTAAGTAGTTACAACGATGCTGATATTACTAATAATTATGGTATTTATTTTGAACAACCATGGGCGGAAGCTCC
>DAOOOW010000023.1:0-10414 GCA_035387885.1 bacterium | reverse complement strand
TTTTGTTAATGCAAATGGTGCGTTTAATTAAAGACGGCCAAGAATTTAAAATGTCTAAACGCGCCGGTGTCTATGTCACGCTAGAAGAATTAATTGATATGGTGGGCTTGGATGTAACCAGATTTTTCTTTTTGATGCATTCTAATAACAAAACCATGGATTTTGATTTAAATTTGGCAAGTGAAAAATCTAATAAAAATCCTGTTTTTTATGTGCAATATGCGCATGCGAGAATATGCTCGATATTAGAAAAAATTTCGACTCTTACCGTCATTCCGACCGAAATGGAGGAATCTATAAAAGAGATCCCTCGACTCATGACGACCAAAAAAATCGCTCGGGATGAACTAAAAAAAGAAGAAAAAGAATTGATCAAAGAATTAATTAAGTGGCCGGAAATTATTGAAGAAGTAGCCGAGAATTATGAAGTGCATAAAATTTGTTTTTATGCCATTGCTCTCTCTGATAAATTTCATGATTTTTATGAAAATTGCCGGGTGATTGATGCCAATAATTTGGTTAATGATTTTAGATTAAATTTAATTCAAGCGACCAAACTAGTTTTGGAAAATACTCTCAAAACTTTGGGTGTCAGCGCGCCAGAAAAGATGTAAAAAATAAAAAAGACTCTCTATAACTCGCCCAATAAAATATAAGGCGAGCTAAGAAAATCTTTTAAAACTAACAATTTAAGCAGTTTGTTCTTCAGTTTCAGCAGGAGTTTCAGTAACTGGAGTTTGACCTTCTACTTTTTGTTCTTCTTCAGTAGTAGTTGGAGTTTGACCTTCTACTTTTTGTTCTTCTTCAGTAGCTGGGTTGATTGGATTCATTGTTGTGTCTTCCATAGTTAACTAACTTGTAATTACCTTTTAATCAAGAAACAAAAAAATATTTTTGTCTCCATGGCGACCAAAAGGCAATTAATTAATTGAACACAGGTTCGACCTAATTTTTCCTGTAGGTTTATTATACACGCATATTAAAAAAAGTCAAGAAAAAATTTTTTATTACACACTAAAATCATCCTTATATGAAACAAAATTTGTCTAAAAAAAATCTAAATAATAAAATTCACTTCATTGGTATTGCTGGCACAGCTATGGCATCACTTGCTAGAGCTTTTAAGGTTGCTGGTTTTGAAGTTACTGGCTCAGATTCAGAACATGTTTTTCCGCCCATGAGCACTTATTTAAAAAACAATAAAATAAAATATTATGCTCCGTTTAGTAGAGAAAAATTAGAAACAATAGTTGGTGGTAAAGTCACGGGATCCCCCGACTCAAAGCGACCAAAAAAGTCGCTCGGGATGACATCTGGTTTGGAAATTGTTATTGGTAATGCCCATTACAGTGAGACAAACCCGGAAGTTGTTTATGCTAGAAATAATAAAATAGAATTAGAACATTTCCCTAAACTGATTGAAAAATATTTGATTAAAAAAAATTCTGTGGTGGTAACCGGGACTTATGGCAAAACCTCAACTACAGCCATGCTGGCTTGGCTGTTTTTTAAAGCCAACAAAAATCCTAATTACATGCTGGGTGGTATTCCTATTAATTTAAAACATGGCGCTAATTTAACTCGATCCAATTGGTCTGTGGTTGAAGGTGATGAATATCCAGCAGCCAGTCCATGGGATTTTTCACCAAAATTTGATTTTTATCAGCCCCAATATCTTGTTTTATCTTCAGCTGAGTGGGATCACATGGATATTTATAAAACAAAAAAAAGTTATATGGGTGTTTTTAAAAAACTAGTCGCGCGTGTGCCCAAAAATGGTTTAATTTTGGCAAAGCTAAATGGAGAAAATTTAAATGAGGTTTTAAAAAAAGCTAAATGTCCTGTGGTGCATTACACAAAAGACAGGATTAGGGTATTAAAGGATTATAGAAATAAAGAAAAAAAAGTTTATAATATTTCCGATGTAAAAGTTAATGGAAAAACCACAGAATTTAATTTAAATAAAAATGAAAAATTTATTGGTAAATTTACCACCCAACTTTTGGGTGAATTTAATTTAGAAAATTGGTGTGCGGCTTTGGCTCTGTGTTTAGAATTAAAAATTGATCTTAATATTCTACAAAAAGCTGTTAGGCAATTTAAAGGTGTCAAAAGAAGATTAGAAATTCGTGCGCAAAAAAATAATATCACCATAATTGATGATTTTGCTCATAACCCCAGCAAAGCCAGAGAATCTATTTTGGCTTTAAAAAAACATTTTCCTAATAAAAAAATTTATATTATTTTTGAACCCAACCGTGGTGGTCGCTCAATTAATTGTATGCAGGCCTATAATAATGTTTTCAAGGGCGTGGATAAAATTTTTATTCCTAAACTTTCAAATTACAAACCCAAAGAAGGTGTGATAGATGTTTCTGGTAAAGAATTAGCCACACATTTAAAGAAGACGCATAAAAATGTATTATATGTGGGAGACAATGAAAAAATTCTGGCTTGGTTAAATACCCACGCCAAACCAGGCACAGTCATTGCTTTTTTAGGTTCCAGAGATTTTGGTGGCATGATTGAGAAAGTAACAAAAAATATTTAAATTATGAAAACACCTGCACAATTTTACAAACAAATAGGCGTTGACACACTAATGACTAGGAAAGTTTTAGCATATACTAAAAAAGAATTACTTTATTTAAAAAAATATTTAAATAAAAAAACAATCGATTTTGGATTTGGGGTGTGGTTATGGCAGATTTACTAATATATTAGCCAGACAAGGTTATAGAATAGAAGGTATAGATATTTCTCCCAACTTAGTAGCTAAAGCTAGAAAAATAGCAAAATCTGAAGGAATAAATACAAAATTCAAAATAGGAGACATAAGAAAACTGCCATATAAAAACGATTCTTTCGATGTACTTATTTGTATGTGGTCTGTTTTTGCAGAATTACCCAAGGAAAAAGACCAAATAAAATCTTTAAAGGAGATGTTGAGGGTTTTGAAAGACGGTGGATTGGCATTTCTAGACTTACCAGAACCACAAAAAATAAAAACTAAAACTATAATTCATTTTATTGGCAATATTAAAGGCATGTCCATGTTTAATCATACAAAGACCACACTAAAAAATTTAATGACCAAGATTAAACAAAAAAATATAGAATCTTTATTGATAATTTTGGTGGTAGAAATAGATTATTGGTTATTTTACGGAAATAATCCAATATTTATCAATTTGTAGTCCTTGCTATTAGCGGGGCTTTTTATTTTCAAAAAAATAAGTTAAAATATAAGTAAATAAGTGCGTTGTTGATTCAAAGTTTAACCTTGAATCATAATGCATCAAAGTTAAAAATAGAGCTTTGAACCAATAATTTTTATGTGGCAAAAAAATAAATCCTCGACTATCAATTTTACTTCTTTAATAATTATTTTTTTTATTTTAATTGTTTTTGGTTTAATTATGATAGCCTCAGTAACTTCTATTATTGGCTATACAAGTTTTCAAGACAATTATTATTATTTAAAACACCAACTTTTATTTGGTCTTTTGCCCGGCCTAGCCTTATTTTTTATATGTGCAAAAATAAATTATAAATTTTGGCAAAAAAATGCTTTGCTGATTTTTATAGCATCTTTAGTTTTTTTACTTTTAGTTTTTATTCCGGGCTTAGGAGTAGAATACAATAATGCTAAATCTTGGTTAATTATTTCTGGGGCTTCAATTCAACCAGCAGAAATAGCTAAATTGGCTTTAATAATTTATTTAGCCACTTGGTTTGCTAAATCTAAAGAACACCTCAAAAGTTTTAGCCGTGGGCTATTACCCTTTTTAGTTTTTTTGGGCTTAATAGCTGTTTTAATTGCCTTACAGCCAGACATTGGCACTCTTTTGGTTGTCGTTGCCATTGCTGCCACCATGTATTATGTTGCTGGTGCTGATTTTAAACATCTTTTAAGTTTTTTTATAGCTTGTGGCGGAGTTTTAGTGGCCCTTATTATTGCCGCGCCCTATCGTTTTAATAGAATTTTGGCTTTTTTAAATCCGGAAATCGGCGGTCAAACTATCAGCTATCATATTAATCAAGCGCTTTTAGCCATTGGTTCTGGCGGTTTATTAGGCTTAGGCTTTGGTAAATCTCGACAAAAATTTGCTTATTTGCCAGAAATATCTGGCGATTCTATTTTTGCTATTATCGCCGAAGAATTGGGTTTTATCATCTGTACTATATTTATATTTTTATTAATTTATTTTATTACTCAAATTATTAAAAATTCCTTAGAACATAAAGATGATTTTACCAAATTATTTTCTATTGGTTTGGCTGCTTGGATTGGTTGGCAATCTTTTTTTAATATTGGCGCCATGCTCGGCATTCTACCCTTAACAGGTGTACCCTTACCATTTATCAGCTATGGTGGCACCTCACTCATGATCCTCATGGCCAGCTTTGGTATTTTAGTTAATATTAATAAAAAATAATTTTGTTTTATTGTTGAAAAAGAGTATAATATATTTACACTTGTGTATAATTAAATAAAAAAATATGACTAACTTTTTTACTAAAAATAAAAAAAATGACGAACCAATAACTATCGAAGAAGAAATACCCGCACCTTTTTATCCTACAGATTCTGATGACCAAGATTCAATTATCACAGCTGATAACACAAACTGGGAAGAAAACACTGACACTGATGGACAACTTTCTGTGGATGTTTATCAAACCAAAGACGATCTTGTGATTAAATCAACTATTGCTGGAGTTAAACCAGAAAATATTGATATCTCTATTGATAATGATGTCTTAACTGTCAGAGGGGAAAGAAAAATGGAAGAAAAAATAATTGATGAAGATTATTTCTATCAAGAATGCTATTGGGGTAATTTTTCTCGCTCCATTGTCTTGCCGGTAGAAGTCAAAACTGACGAAGTAGAAGCATCTTTAAAAAACGGCGTCTTAACAGTGATCTTGCCTAAATCCAAAAAAAACAAATCTATTGCCGTTAAAGTGAAAAGCGAATAACATAGCATATTCGTTTTTCATCCCGAGCTAAGTCGAACCTGCCTGCCGGTAGGCAGGGGATCCCGTGTAAAAATATAAAACAAGCGTTGCCTCGGCCTATAAAATATTAACATGGAAAAAATAAATCCCTTTAAAAAATTTAATTACCAAAAATGGCTAGTTATTCCTCTAGCTATTTTTTTATTTGTCATTTTAATAATCACTGGTTTATATTTTTGGTTTAACACTAGATATGAAGAAAAATTTTATCCGGGTATAAAATTAGCTGGTGTTAATTTAAGTGGCCTAACTCAAGCCCAAGCCAAAAAAATTTTTAAAGCTAAAACTGATGAATTCGGACGAATTGGTCAAAAATTTTTTTATCAAAATAAACATACAACAATTTTCCCTGTTTCTTTAAGCACCGCTGATCCAGACCTATCTGTAGAACTAATCAATTTTCCCGTAGACGATTCGTTTGATAAAATTTTTCAAATTGGCAGAGGAAAAAATTTATCAACTGACATCTGGCAAAAAATTAAATTTCTATTTGCGGTCAAGAATTATCAATTAAATTACATCCTTAATCAAGAAGCTATTATTAAAAACCTTAAAATTAATTTTGGCCAATACGAAAAAGAGGGCAGCAATCCAGAATTAACATATATTGATAATAATTTTATTATTTCCCCAGAAAAAATTGGTTTGACTTTTAATTACACTGATGCATTAAAAAAACTGCAAAACAATTTAAATAATCTAGAATTTAATCCTATAGAATTAAATTTAACCCTGCAACAACCTGATTTTAGCCAAAAAGAGGCCGAGTCTTTAATAAATTCACTTAATAATGTTATAGCCCAAGCTCCCATAGAAATATTTTTTAGCCAAGAAATTAATCACCTGGTTAGTGAAGAAAAAAAGATTTTTGCCCAAAAAGATTTAGGTGAAATTTTAACTTTAAATTGGGATAATGAGTCTAAAAAACCCAAAATTACTTTTAAACAAAATGAATTAGAAAAAAAATTAGTTACCCAAATATCAAAAATAGAAAAACCAGTTATAGAAGCAAAATTTAATATCGCTGATGGCAAGGTTGTAGAATTTAAAGCTTCTGAAGCTGGTCAACAAATCGATTGGCCGGCAACTATTAAAAATTTAGAAGAAAAAATTATTAACAAAAAAGAAAATAGAGCGGAAATTATTGTACAAAGAACAGAACCGCAAGTAACCACAGATACTCTTAATAATTTTGGAATCAAGGAATTAATTGGCTTTGGTGAATCAAGCTATGTTGGCTCACCAGTTAATCGTCGCAAAAATATTAAAGTGGGGGCTGATTCTTTAAATGGTTTATTAATTAAACCTGGCGAAACTTTTTCTCTTAATCAGGCTTTGGGAGACATTACCCCAACTAAAGGCTATGTACCAGAATTAGTGATTAAAGGCACTAAAACAGTCCCGGAATACGGCGGCGGACTTTGCCAAATTGCTACGACTGCTTTTCGATTAGCCCTTAATTCTGGTTTAAAAATTATTGAAAGAAAACCTCATGCTTATCGAGTTTCCTATTACGAACCAGCTGGCACCGATGCGACAATTTATTCGCCAAATCCTGATTTAAAATTTCTCAACGACACACCCAATTATTTATTATTGCAAACATTTAATTATTCTGAAGAAAACAAATTACGTTTTGAATTTTGGGGCACTTCTGATGGCAGGACCACCACTTCTACTAAACCAAGAGTTTTTAACATCGTGCCTGCTGGAGAAACTAAATATATTGAAACAACAGAATTAGCGCCAGAAAAAGTTAAATGTACAGAAACCGCCCACGCAGGGGCCGACGCAGAATTTACCAGAACTATTACTTATGCTGATGGTCGCGTTGAAGAAGAAACCTTTAAATCTCATTATCGACCGTGGCAAGCTGTATGCTTAATTGGTATTGATCCTAATAAAATTAATACCACTACTCCAGAAATTACTGCCCCATAAAAAAATCCTCTTACTTAAGAGGGTTTTTTTAAATGTTTATATAACAACAGTAAGGCTCCTGCTATAAGCATAAGATCAGCCAAATTATTATAAAAAAAATAAAAATTTAAATAATCAATTACAAAACCAAATTTTAAACGATCAATTAAATTACTAATTATACCCCCCATAAGTAATTCCTGACCCGTAATTTGCAATTCATACATTGGCTGTCTATAATCATTTTTTAAAATCTTAACAAACTGCCAAACTATGATTAACAAAATTAAAAAAGAAAAAATATAAAAATATAAAAATAATTGATCTGGTATTGGAATTGAAAAAGACAAACCATGATTTTTATAAAAAAACATTTTTCCGTGTAAACTTAAAATTTTAAAAAACCTATCAATCACAAAAAAAGCCAGACAAAAAATGCTGGGCTTTATTATTTTTTTAATATTAATAACCATTTGAGTATTCATTTATACTTGCCTATTGAAAATAGGTTATCTCTCAAACCTCACCCTTAAATTTCTTTTTACAGTCAACGCACGAAGAGCTGGTTGGCCTGGCCAATAAACGTCCTTCTTCAATTTCCTTACCACAATATTTACAAATCCCATACTTACCTTGTTCTATCATTGCCAAACTATTTTTAACATCTCTTAATTCGTCTTCTAAAGTTTTCTCCAAACTTAAACGCTCCTCAAAAACTGTTACTTCTTGAGCATTTTCATCATAATCACTACCAAAATCTGGATATTCGGTTTGATAATCGTCTTTATTGTGAATATTTTTTTCTGTAAAACCAGCTAAATCTTTTTCCAAGCGGATTTGCTCTTGAGCTAATTTTTCTTTTATTAATAAAATAAAATTTTGTTTCATGTGTTTTAAGGCGACTTAACGCTATAATTTCAGGCGCTACTTAACGCCAATTTATACTTAAGAGTATAATAATACAAACATTATAACAAGAGATGAAAAAAAAAGCAAACAAAAAGGCGCCTAGCATCAGGGCAATTTTTATATAATATTTCCCTGGCTAAAGCGCCAGATCATTTGAACGATCTGGTGTTCGCATGCCTTTATGCTCTATTTAAGAGGATAAGGGTATGCGAACTTCCAGAATTTTCTGTTCGATGATCTTGTGTTTTATGCTTTTCCGACTGATAAAGCATTCAATTATACCGTTTTTTGGTTATTTCACTAATATTTTATTATCAATGAGTAACCTTTTTGTTTTGATTTTATTTTGTTCCTCCTTAAAATTTTTGTTTTTGTTTTATTTTAAGGTTAAAATGGTCGGCCATTTAAGTTTAAAAACAGTTATAAAAGGTACTTTTCAGTACAAATCTATTATAGCACACTTTTTTATAAAAGTCAAAAATCCTAATAATAATTTCTTTGGCTAATATTAAATAAAATTTTTAATTAAAAAAAAGTTATACACAGTTTGATCATTAAAAAATAAACTGTTTAATTTTTTATAACCTAAATAAACATTTTGTTGTGCAAAACATTAAAATGGCCGGCACATTAAGTAAAATTATTAGTTAAAAACTTCTTCCCTAATTTATAATTCACTATTCTTTATTCATTTTACTATTTCTCCAATCTTTAATCTTTTGATGATCTCCGCTTAAAAGAATTTTGGGGACATAATATTTTTTATTAACAATTTCTAAAACTTCTGGTCTGGTATACTGTGGGTATTCTTTGACCATTTTATTAACCGCCAAGATTGTTTCTTCTTGTAAAGATTCTTCATTACCAAGAAATCCTGGAATAAATCTAGCCACTGTCTCCATGATAACCATAGCTGCTAATTCTCCACCATTTAAAACATAAGGTCCAATGGAAATTTTTTCATCAATAATTTTTTCCACGCGAGCATCAATACCTTCGTAGCGACCACAAATAAAAATCAACTGATCACACTTAGATAATTTTTTAGCCATTTCACCAGTAAACCGTTGACCAGCCGGAGACAGAAGAATAACTTTAGTTTTTTGTGGTGATGTTTTTTTATTACTTTTGCTTTGACACTCTGACACTTTGACACCTGCCTCGCCGGCAGGCAGGCTTTGACACTTTACATCACTAACTGCTTTAATAATTGGTTCAGCCATCATTAACATGCCAGCACCACCCCCATATGGCCGATCATCAACTCTTTTGTGGACACCCTTAGCCCATTTTCGTAAATCGTGAATAACAAAATTGTTCAGCTTTTTTTCGGCAGATTTTTTAATTAAACTTTCATTCAAAAAAGAATCAAAAAGCTTGGGAAAAATTGTTAGAATATCAAATTGCATAAACTTTAAAAAACAAAAACCGCACTACAATCGTAGCACGGTTTTTGAAAATAATCAAAGATTAAATTTTTAAATCATCTACTGAAACATCGGCTTCAACAGAACGATTTTCTCTTCTGTCATAACCTCTGTTAGAACCAGCTGGTTCATCAATTTTCAAAGTCACGCGAGCATTATTTTTAGCCCCGACCAAACGGAGTAAAGTTCTAATAGCTCTGGCGTTTTGACCTTGTCTGCCAATGACATAACCCATATCTTGTGGATTGAGTTTGAGGGTTAAAAGTACACCTCTTTCATCAACAGTTTTTTCAGTAGAAACTTCTTCTGGATGGTCAACAATTCCTTTGACCAACATTTCAACAAACACTTGATAATTTGGTTTATCCATAGTTTCTTTTACATCTATTAACAATAACAATTGTTAATATCTTTAACTCGGCCGTGCGACCTTTTATACTGCTTAATCTAAGCATTAAAAGCCGATTTTTAATAATTAAAGTATAGCACGAGAGCTAATAATTGTCAAATATAAAAAGAAATGATAAGATAAAAACGCATTTATGAAATATGTTTAAAATTATAAAAACTAAGCAGTATTGCTTATATTATCTATTTTCAGACAAAAATTTTAAATTATAAAAATCTTGACAACTTAATAACTAATAGACAACGATATCTAGGATATGGATTTATTAACACAAAAAATAAATAATTTTTAGCATATTAAAAAATAATGGCTTATTTGCCAGTGGCTATAAATCTCCAGGTAGAAGTGGTAGTGAATGGATTGCCAAAAAGGAAAATGGGGTATGGAAAATAGTTCGCAATGCTGATGATATTCCTGAATGTTCAATTATGGAAAAAGAAGGGGTGCCATTGAGATTTTATAGCGAGTGTTATTTGCTAAATGCTGGTGGAATTTGGCCGAAAAAATAAATTTTTTTATTCCAGTCCGGAGAGGTGGCTGAGTGGCTGAAAGCGGCAGGTTGCTAACCTGTTATATGGCCTTAAAACCATATCCAGGGTTCAAATCCCTGCCTCTCCGGTTTGGAATAAAATTTTGTGGAAGGGTGGCAGAGCGGTCTAATGCGACAGTCTTGAAAACTGTTGTCCGTTCACGCGGACCGTGAGTTCGAATCTCACCCCTTCCGCCA
>DAOOOW010000022.1:0-11710 GCA_035387885.1 bacterium | reverse complement strand
CTGATATTACTAATAATTATGGTATTTATTTTGAACAACCATGGGCGGAAGCTCCTTCTACCATCACCAACAATTACGGCATCTATTTAGCCAACCAAATGTCTGGCACTACTCAAAATTATGCCATCTATACTGATGGCGGTGATTGGGTTTTGGATGCTGATGGCGGAGGTACAGCTGGTGGCACAACAGGTGGTGGAGACATTATTATTGGCGAAGGCCAGGATTTAGAATTTTATCATGATGGCACTAATTCTTACATCATGAATAACACTGGTGATTTATATGTTTCTGATGCTGGCACCGATGATGTAATTTTATCTCATAATGGTGGTCGAGTAGGTATTGCTACCACTACTCCAGGTGGTTATTTTGGTGAAAAATTAACAGTAGTGGGTAATACTTATACTCGTGGCACAGCCACAACAACAGGAGATTTTATTATCGGCGATGGTAATACTACAGCCACGACCACTGTCGAGATTGGTGATATAGACACCGCTGGGTGTATAAAAATTAGAGATGCTGACGCGGATGCTTGGACATATTGTTATACAGACGGTGGAACTTTAGTGTGTACTGCTACTAATGTTTGTGGTAAATAAAATTTAACATTAATTTAAAATAGTTTATTTTAAAAACCAGCCCTATTAATTTGGGGCTGGTTTTGTTGTGGATAACTCAGGGGTTGTTTATTTTTTAATTGTGTTATATAATAATATTAAAGTGTTAATAAGTGGTATAAAGTGGGGATAACTATTATGTTTATTGGTGAATATCAACACAATATTGATGATAAAAACAGGCTAGCTTTGCCAGCTAAATTTCGCGCAGAATTAAAAAACGGCGCTGTGGTTTCTGAAGGTTTGGATGGTTGTTTATTTGTTTTCACCAAAAGTGCCTGGTTAAAATTAGCTGAAAAATTAGCCAGTCAACCTATTGGCAATGCTGATGCTAGAGGATTTTCTCGTATTATGTTAGCTGGAGCCATGGATGTAAAATTAGATTCTTTGGGCAGAATTCTTTTGCCAGATTATTTAAAAAAAAATGCCGGCTTAGATAAAAAAGTTATTGTCGCTGGGCTTTATTCTAGATTAGAAATTTGGGATGAAACAAAATGGCAGAAATATAAAAATAAAATTGGCAGTGAAGCGGAAAAATTAGCCGAGACTATGGGAGCTCTTGGGGTCTAAGATAATGTCAAATTACTAATGTCTAATGACAAATCAAGCGCAAATGACAAAAAATAAAAACATTTTAATATAAAATAAAAACAAAATTGTCTATGTTAAGATGTTAAAATGCTAAAATGAATACAGTTCATATCCCTGTCTTATTAAACGAAGTTCTGGAATATTTAAATCCACAGTCTGGGCAAAATTTTATTGATGGAACCTTTGGTGGTGGTGGACACAGTTTAGCAATTTTAGAACGTATAAAACCAAACGGAAAGTTGCTGGCCATTGATGCTAATTTTGATGTTATTAAAAGTATTAAGGCTAATAAAAACATAATTTTTGTTCATAATAATTTTAGAAATTTGGATAAAATAGTTGCTAAAAATTTTCCTTATTCAGTCAATGGCATTTTACTTGATTTGGGCTTATCTTCTGACGAATTAGAAACTTCTGGTCGGGGCTTTAGCTTTCAAAAAGACGAACCTTTAGATATGCGTTTTGATATTAAGAAAGATTTAACTGCTGAAGAAATTATTAATACTTATTCTCTAGAAAATTTAATAAATATTTTTAAAAATTTTGGTGAATATACCTACAGTAAAAAATTAGCCCAGTTGCTAGTCCAAACCAGAAAACAATATAAAATTAAAACCACGAGTGATTTAGTAGCTTTGATTTTGCAAATTACACCGCATAAAAATCAAGAAAAAATTCATCCGGCTACCCAGATTTTTCAAGCTTTGCGTATGGCAGTTAATGACGAATTAAAGAGTTTAAAAATAGTTTTACCACAAACTGTAAAAATTTTAGCTCCTGGTGGAAGATTAGCCATTATTAGTTTTCATTCTTTGGAAGATGGAATAGTAAAAAATTATTTTCGCGATTTAAGCCGAGTTGATCAACCAGTGATTAAAATTCTGACCAAAAAACCTATTGGACCATCAGAGCAAGAAATTTTTGGAAACCCCAGATGTCGAAGTGCCAAGATGCGCATAATAGAAAAATTATAACTCTTTTGTGATTATTTATTTGCCTTGCTTAAAATCAAGTCAAATAAATAGACACAAAAAACGGCGTGTTTATTATCTCAAGCGCACCCAAATTAAATGTCCAAATTTTTTTCTATTTGCAACAAAAACAAAATTAACAATTCCCAATTAATCATGACTCAAAAAAAGAATAACCCACGCCATTCTTCTGGCCTTAGTTTAAAAATGCCTTTATTTTTAATGGCAGTTATAATTTCTGTTAGTCTGTTTTATATTTTTAATATTACAGCTAATAGTACTAATGGATTTAAAATTTCTGAATTGGAAGATAAAATAAATAATTTAAAATTAGTTAATCAAGACTTAAAAAACAAAATTAATTTATTGGATAATCCAGCCCTTTTAAAAGATAAAGCCGAATCTGCTGGATTAGTTGTCTCTGGTCAGGTAGAATATTTAAATGTTAAAGATGGGGAAGTGGCAATTAATAAATAATTTGGACTTATGATTGCTGATTTTAAAAAAAACAAAAAGAATCAAACGCAAAAATTTGATCGCATAACACTTCTCAGAGTGTTATTTTTTGTTTTAGCTTTTCTTATAATAGCCAGACTGGCTTATTTACAAATTTTTAGACATGAGTATTATCAAGCCTTGGCTAATAAAAGACACATTACCAATGAAAAAATAGAACCAGAAAGAGGTAAAATTTATACTAAAGATTTTAGTTCTGTATCAGATAAGCTTTATCCTTTGGCTATTAATCAAAAACTTTATTTACTTTATGGAGTGCCCGCAGTAATTGTTAATGCTTCTTCAACCGTAGAACAAATAGCCGGGGTTATTTCTTTAGAAGAGAAAGATAAAATAGAAATGGTTTTAAAATTACAAAAACAGGATCCCTATGAACCACTAAAACATTATTTAGAATTAGAACAAAAAGAAAAAATAGAAGCCTTAAAAATTAAAGGTTTAGGTTTTACAGAAGAAGTTAAAAGAATTTATCCCCAAAATAATTTATTTGCTCAGGTGTTGGGATTTGTTGGTTACAAGGAAGATAAAAGAGTGGGGCAGTATGGCTTAGAAGAACAGTATCAAAAATATTTAAGTGGTCAGGGCGGAGTTTTAAAACAAGAAAAAGATCCTCAGGGCCGAATTATGGCCATAGATAGTTTGGAAACCTCGCCAATTATTGATGGCAATGATTTGGTTTTAACATTAGATCCGGCGGTACAATTGCAAACTTGTAATACCTTAAAAAAATGGGTAGAAAAAATGGCCGCTACTGATGGCGTGGCCATTATTATAGAACCATTTTCTGGTAGTATTATGTCTATGTGTAATTATCCAGATTTTGATTTAAATAATTATAATCAAGTAGAAAATGTTAATATTTACACTAATTCTGCCGTTAGTGAATCTTATGAGCCGGGCTCAGTGTTTAAAGCTATAACCATGGCAGCAGCTCTTGATACAGAAAGTGTAACACCAGAAACCAGATATACAGACGAGGGTTTTGTAAAATTTGGTCCAGATATTATTAAAAACGCCAAAGATGCCAAATATGGTAATGTTGATATGACTAGTGTTTTGGAAAATTCTATTAATACAGGTGCTATTTTTGCAGCCTTAAAAACCGGCAAGGAAACATTTAAAAAATATGTAGAGAAATTTGGTTTTGGTTCATTAACTAATATTGATTTACCTCACGAAGCCAAGGGAGATTTAAAAAGTTTAGATAGTAATAAAGATATTTACACGGCCACTGCTTCATATGGTCAGGGTATTATGACTACACCTTTACAGATGATTATGGCTTATGGTGCTTTGGTTAACGGTGGTATGCTTATGCAACCACAAATAATTTTGGAAAAAAGATTTTTTAATGGTAAAATCGAACAGGTTTTGCCAACCGAAGTTCGTCGGGTTATTAGTTCCAAAACTTCTAATGTTATTAAAGCCATGTTGGCCTCGGTGGTAAAAAATGGTCATGCTAAGGGTGCACAAATACCAGGATTTTATGTCGGCGGAAAAACTGGTACAGCCAATATTGCTGGCCAGGGCGGTTATACCACAGATACCATTCATACTTTTATTGGATTTGCCCCATTAGAAAAACCAAAGTTCGTGGTTTTAGTTAAAATTACTAAACCCAGGAATGCTTTGTTTGCCGAAGGTTCAGTTGTGCCAGCATTTGCCGAAATTACTAAATTCTTGCTAAACTATTATCAGATTAAACCAGAGTATTAAACTAGATAATTTTTGAATGTTAAAATTATTTATTTATGTCAATACCTAAAAAAAATAATTCAACAATTAATATTAAAAGAACATGTCGTCCTGTTGTTTTGGCAATTCTTGATGGTTGGGGAATAAATAAAAAATATATTGGTAATGCGATAGAACTAGCTAAAAAACCTAATTTTAATTGGTTGTGGCAGAAATTTCCTCATACGAAATTACAGGCCTCTGGGAAATATGTCGGCCTGCCAGTTCATCAAGATGGTAATTCCGAAGCTGGGCACTTAAATTTGGGAGCTGGCAGAATTGTTGAACAAGATAGTGTTATTATTAGCAAAGCCATTAAATCTGGTGTATTTTTTAAAAATCCAGCTTTTCAAAGAGTTGTTGAACACGCTAAAAGACATAATTCTACCGTGCATTTGATGGGTTTATTGACCGGTTGGCAATCAGCTCACGCCGATCCAGACCATTTGTTAGCACTTTTAAAATTATTAAGAGAACATAAAATTAAAAAAGTTTGTTTGCATCTTTTTACAGATGGTCGAGATTCGTATAAATATGGCGCTTTAAAATTTTTAAAACAATTAGAAAATAAACTTCAACCCCATGAAAAAATTGCTACTATCGTCGGTCGATATTATGCCATGGACAGAAGAAAAGATTGGTTTAGAACTGAAAAAGCCTATGATGCCATTATTTTGGGTCAAGCAAAATATTACGCGCGTTCTGCTAAGGAAGCAATTGCCAGAGCCTATGATCGTGGCGAAACAGATGAATTTATTTTGCCAACTATTATTGTTAAAGATGGTCGGTGTGATAAAAAAGGCATTTGTTTTTCTGGTCAACCAATAGGTATAATTAAAGAAACAGATTCAATAATTTTTTTTAATTTAAGATCTGATAGATCTAGGCAATTGATAAAAACTTTTATTCAAGATAATTTTAATAAACAAAATCCAGGATCTTTTGTAAGAAAAAAAGTTATTCAAGATTTAGTTTTTGTGTCGATGACAGAAAGTGGTCCTGATTTGGATAGAGTTTTGGCAGCTTTTCCATCGGTTAATGTTAAAACTAGTCTACCTTTGGTTTTAAAAGAATTTACTCAACTTTACATTGCTGAAACAGAAAAATTTGCCCACGTCACCTATTTTTTTAATGGTGGCTACCCTCAAGCTATTAATGGCGAAGAAAGAATTATGGTGGCATCACCAGATGTAGCGACTTATGATTTAAAACCAGCTATGTCGGCTTTAGCCATTAATAAAATTATTTTAAAAAGTTTAAAAACAAAAAAATATAAATTTATTACCGTAAATTTTGCTAACCCGGATATGGTGGCCCACACTGGTAATTTGGCAGCTGGTATTAAAGCCGTGGAAATCGTGGATAAATGTTTGGGAAACTTAAAAGACGAATTAAAAAAACAAAAAGGAATTTTAATTGTAACAGCTGATCATGGCAATGCTGAAGAAATGATTGATGAAAAAACTGGTGAAATAGATACCCAACATTCCTCTTATCCAGTGCCTTTTATCTTAGCAGATTTTGGAAAAAATAAAAAATATAAATTAAATAAACAGGGTGTTTTGGCCAATGTGGCTGCAACTATTTTAGATTTGCTGAGTGTTGATAAACCCCAAGAGATGAATTGCGAGAGCTTGATAATAAAATAAAAAATTAAAAGTTAAAATGTAAAATTTAGGTAAAAATAAATTGTCCCGCGTCCGCGGGATTCCCTATTTTTGATGTTTAAATTTTAAATTTTTATGTCTGAATTAAATACTATTACTCGTCCAAAACCAGTAGCTTTAATAATTTTAGATGGTTGGGGAATTGGCCCTAATTCTTTGGCTAATGCCATTGAACAAGCTAAAAAAAATAATTTTGATACATATTGTCAAAAATATTTTTGTACTACTTTGGCTGCTTCTGGGGAAGCAGTAGGTTTGCCATATGGAGAAATGGGCAATTCCGAAGTGGGACATTTAAATATTGGTGCTGGGCGTATTGTTTATCAAGATCTACCTAAGATTAATAAAGCAATTTTGGATAAAACCTTTTTTAGTAATTCAGTTTTTTTAAAAAGCCTTGAACATGTTAAAAAAAATAATTCTAATTTGCATTTGGTTGGTCTTTTTTCCCGAGGTGGCGTGCATAGTTCTCTTGATCACCTGGAAGCTTTATTAGAGTTGGCGCGTGAACAACAAGTTGGTCAAATATATATTCACGCTATTTTGGATGGCCGAGATATGCCTTATAATTCTGGCCTTAATTTAATGAGCGAGATAATAGACAAAACATCACAAATGCCAGGTGTTAAAATCGCTACTATCTGTGGTAGGTTTTGGGCCATGGATAGAGATAATCATTGGGAACGTATTGCCAAAGCCTATCAGGCCATGGTTAATGGCCAAGCAGAAAAAATCGCAAGGGATCCTTTGGAAGCAATTAAAAAATCTTATGAAGAAAAAATTTATGATGAAGAATTAAACCCTACGATTATGGTGGATGCCAATAATAATCCCCTAACAACTATTAAGACAAATGATAGTGTTATTTTTTTTAATTTTCGAGCTGATCGTGCCAGACAATTAAGTAAAGCTTTTGTGATGCCTGTTTTTGAAAAATTTGATAGGGGAGAATATTTAAAAGATTTATATTTTGCAACTTTAACTAATTATGATAAAGATTTACCTTTAGAAGTGGCTTTTCCAGAAGAAACTATTAAAAATTCTTTAGCCAAAGTAATTAGTTTAGCTGGTTTAAAACAATTGCATATAGCTGAAACAGAAAAATATGCCCACGTCACTTATTTTTTAAATGGCGGTGTAGAAGAACCTTTCACTGGTGAAGATAATGTTTTAATCCCATCGCCAAGAGTAGAAAGTTATGCTCAAATGCCAGCTATGTCTGCTCAGGAAATTAAGAGTAGATTGTTAAAAAATATCGTTGATAATATTTATGATTTTTATGCCATTAATTTTGCTAATCCAGATATGGTGGCACACACCGGAGATCTTAAAGCATCAATTGCAGCTATCGAAGAGATAGATAAAATTTTAGGAGAAATTATTCCGGCTATTTTAGCTCACGATGGTGTTTTAGTAATCACCGCCGATCATGGTAATGCTGAGAAAATAATAAATTTGCAAACCGGAGAAATAGACAAAGAACATTCTTTAAGTCCAGTACCTTTTTTAATTATTGGTTCTAATTTTGAAATTAAGGAATTGGGTGCTGGCAAAATAGATTTAAATCTTTTAACTCCAGCTGGTTTTTTGGCCGATGTGGCGCCGACGATTTTAAAAATTATGAATTTAGAACAGCCAAAAGAGATGACTGGGAGAAGCCTAATATAACCTTTTGTTCGCTCCAGTCTCCCTGCCTCGTCGGCAGACAGGCTGACTGGAGCGTTAATGCTTCATTAAGTTAATTAAAATATAATAAAGAAGCATTGTGCCTCCAGTCAGGAGACATGGAGGCAACACAAAATAATAAGTATTTTTATGCCGGAACTGCCAGAAGTCGAAACTATTGCTAATCAATTAGAGCGCCAACTGAAACATAAACGAATTGTTTCAGTTGTTTTAAATTTACCCAAGCAATTAAAAACTAATAAAAATATTTTTTTAAAAAGAGTAATTAATTCTCAAATAAAAAAAGTTTGGCGTCGCGCTAAAATGTTAATTATGACCTTAGATAATAATTATTATTTAATTTTTCATCTAAAAATGACCGGCCAATTAGTTTATCAAAATAAAAAAGGAAAAAATTTTGGTGGCGGACATCCACTTAAAGAAACTAATTTGCCCCACAAACATTCACATATTATTTTTAATTTTAAAGATTCAGACCAACTATTTTTTAATGATATTCGTCAGTTTGGCTGGCTTAAATTAGTTAATAAAAAAGAATTAGAAAAAATATGGGTAGATTTTGGTCCAGAACCTTTGGCCAAAGATTTTACTTTTAAAAAATTCTTGGCTATTTTTGCCAATAAGAAAAAAGCCATCAAGCAGCTTTTGATGGAGCAAAATTTATTAAGTGGTGTGGGCAACATTTATGCCACAGAAGCCTGTTATTGTGCCCAGATATTGCCCACAAGGCCAGCTAACGAGATTAATGAGGCAGAATACAAAAAACTTTATCAATGTTTGAGAAGTCTTTTAAAATTAGCCATTAAGCATAAAGGCACTTCCTCGGAAAATTATGTGGATGCTTTTGGCAATCAAGGGCAAATGACCAGATATTTAAAAATTTATGGCAAAGCCGGCAAGAAATGTCCTCAATGCGATAGACTTATAAAAAACATCAAACAAGCTGGACGGACAACAAGTTATTGTCCAAAATGTCAAAAATAAAAAACCCGTGGTTAAGTACACAACGGGTTTTTTATTTTTCTACCCGCTTTTAGGCGGGGTTAGCGGACTTTAGTCCGCTTTTATTACATTTTCCACTTTTTTTTCTACTTCCGGCAATATTTTTTCATTTAAAATTTCTAATTCTTCTTTACTAAATTTACTTAAAACAAATTTATCAGCTGGGATTAATTCTTTTTTTTCATTACTAATACCAATTCTTAGGCGCCAAAAATTTTCTGTACCAAGATTTTCGATAATAGATTTAATGCCATTGTGTCCAGCCGATGAGCCACCAAGTTTTACCCGAATGATTTCAAAAGGCAAATCTAATTCGTCATAAATAATAATTAAATTTTCATTAGTGATATTATATTTTTTCATTAACGCCGTCACAGCTTGTCCAGAATTATTCATGTATGTTTGCGGTTTGGCGAGAATAAGATCATCGGTGTCATCCCGACGAAAGTCGGGATCCAGTTTTCTAGATTCCTGGTCAAGCCCGGAATGACAAAAAGAGATTAGTGATTTTAATTTTTTGTTTTCTTGCCAAACATTTTTTCCTGCCAAAAAATCCACAGCCAAAAACCCAGCATTATGGCGTGTTTTTTCGTATTTTTTATCTGGATTACCAAGACCTACTATAAGAAACATAAAATTGTGATTTTATCCCCGCCTTTTCAAGGCGGGGTCTCATGGCGATAGCCAGAGGGGGCGGTTACGGTATTAAGTACAATTAATTTTATTTTTAATGTTATAACCACCCCCTCTCCGATATCCATCGGAGTAGCCCCTCCTTTAAAAGGAGGGGATAGAATACCAGCAATTTATTGTGCTTCAAAATGTGGAGACTTCCACGCAATGTACTTTAGTGTTTTTTCTTTAACCTTAGCCAAAATATATGCTTGTGCATAACTGCCATTGACACATCTCTCTCTCTCTGCTATAATGGAAGCATAAAAAATTCTATTTCAAAAGGAGGTTGTTGTATGTCAAATATAAGTTATTTTTTATCAGGCTATTTTTTAAGTCTGGTAACAGCTGCATTATTGCAGTCGCTTGGGATTGATGTCAGTCCCAAGCAAAAAATTTATGCGGCAACGGTTTTCCTCATTTTGGTTCTTTTGCTAAAGTGAGGAAATTTTTTGTAGCGGGGTTTTGCACCACCCCGCTTTTTTATTTGTCCGAGCGGGTGTCATCCCCGCGCAGGCGGGGATCCAGGCGAGATGAATCAGTAATTTTGATAAAACTTTTTTATCTTTAATTATTTCCTATAACATTATTTTCTGGATTCCCGCTCTGCCTGCCTAATCGGCAAGGCCGGCGGGAATGACACAAAAATACTTATTTTTTCTTTAACCCCTAATTTATTTATTTCTCAATTTCTCAATTATTTTTATTTTTTTCCTTTTTCCTTTTACCATTTGCCTGCCCCGCATTTGCGGTGGCCATTTTTACATTCCTCTCAATAGCAATCTTTATCGGTGTGCCAGTAAATTTGTAGCGATTGCGCAAATTATTTTCCAAATATCTTAAATATGTTTCTGGAATTTTTATTTTATTATTCGTGTCAATAATAAAAATTGGGCGATCAGTTTTTTTCTGATAAATCTTGGTAATAAAAGCTCTTCTTTTCCTACCACCAAAAATTTTAGTTTGTTTTGGTGGCGGCATTTTTTTCATTAAATAATCCATAAATTCTTTAACTTCAGTATCTGGAATAATTTTTATTCTTTCTTTATAAACTTCCAATATTAATGATAATATTTTTTGGCAATTTCTACCAGACTTGGCCGAAGTGGCAATAATAGGCGCAAAATCAATAAACGGAAAAAAATTATGAATATAACTATTTAAAATTTTAATATTTTCTTCATCTTTCTCCAAAGTATCATATTTATTAGCTACAAAAATAACACTGACTCCAGAGTCCACAATTAATTGAGCCAATTCTGCGTCTTGGGCAGTAAAATTTTCAGAAACATCTAGAACAAAAAGTGCGACATGAGATTTTTTTAACATGGCCACACTCATATTAATACCTTGCGATTCCAAAGTTGGCACAGCTTTTCTGGATTTTAAAACTTTAGATTTTTTTCTAATGCCAGCTGTGTCAATTAATTCAATTGGCCGACCTTCAAATTCTAATAAAGTATTTTGTGGTTCGCGCGTGGTGTGGGGAGTTGAGGAAACAATGACTTTTTCCTCTCCCAAAATTTGATTTAGTAAAGAAGATTTGCCTACATTGGGTTTGCCAATAATACTAATTTTAATTGGTTTTATATTTTTGTTTTCTTGAATTATTGTGTTTTTATTTTTAGATGTTAAAATGTTAAAATGTTTTAATGTTTTTATGATTTTATCCAGCAAATCTCCAATACCTACGCCAGAAATAGCGGCTATGGATTGAGCTTCGTCTAGACCTAATTTTTTAAATTCGTGAGCATTAAATTTATTTTTATCGGTTTTATTAACCACGACCAAAACCGATTTTTTTGTTTGTTTAATAAATTGAGCAATTAATCTGTCTTTGGTGGTTAAGCCACTGTGGGCATCCACTACCATTAAAACCAAATCTGCTTGATCAATTATTTCTCTAGCTTTTTTCTCAACCTGATATTCAATTGAGTCATTTTGAATTTCTTCCAATATTTTACCTTTTGCCTTTTTACTTTTGATTTCAAATATTCCGCCGGTATCTATTACATTAAATTTTTTATGTTGCCATTCGGCAATACCAAAATTTAAGTCGCGAGTAGTGCCAGGAATTTCTGAAACCAAAGCCTTTCTTTGTTCAATTAATTTATTAAATAAAGTCGATTTGCCCACATTAACTCGGCCAATAATAGCCAGAGTAGGGAAGTTGTTTTTTTGGATTTTTATGGGTGTTTTAGGAACACACATTTGGCGGTTAATTAATTATGAAAAATATTAAATTCTT
>DAOOOW010000021.1:0-17616 GCA_035387885.1 bacterium | reverse complement strand
CCGTCAAAGTATCGGGTAAATCAAACCTATAATGAAAACCATTTTGTGGCACAGTCTCTAATTTTTGCCATGTGCCATTTAAGGTTAACAGTTTTTTATAAACAGGCAACGCTGGTGGTGTTTGATTTTCCACCCGAGAAGATTTTTTTTGACTGCCGGTGCTATCATTCCCATTGAAAAATGTGGTGTAGACAACCACTGGGATAAGTATAATCATTATTCCAGTATTAATAGCTCTAAATAAAGCCACTGGAATAACAGTACCCATAGGAAAAAATACATAAAAAACTAATGCAAGACATGGATAAGCCCAAAAAAACTGGTTATTAGCCATTTTTAAACCTGTTTCTTTGTCAGCTAAAAAAGTTAATACCAAAATAATAACCAACAAAAAAGCAGATTGCCCAACAACGCTTCCCATACTTCCTGGTTTAGTTCGCCAATTAAAATTCTGAGTAGTACTGAGATCAGATTGTTTATTTTTATATAACTTATAGCAAAAAATAATAACCCCGATAATTGCCCCTATAACGATTACTTTAATCGCGTTAGACATAAACATTCTCCTATAAGATTTGACCAATTTGTTGCTTTAGTTTTTTTTTCTGTTGGTCACTCAATGTCATTACAAATTTGATGATTTCTTGAGAGCTAATAGATTTTGAGCTTCCGAAAATTTTCTCCGAAATGCTGGACAGATCAGGCGCCATAAAAAACTTAAGTTCGCCCAAACCTTTCAACTGCCCAACAATATCTGAACCAAAAAGTAAAAAAGCCAAAATCTTACTAGCATCGGCAAGTGAAGTAATTTGTTCAGTATTTTTTACAATTTGTAATTTGGCATTAAGTTTAGCTAATTCAACCTTTGCTTGTGCCTCTCCTTTTGCCAAATCAACTTCTGCACCGGCAAGACCTGCGGCTTTGTCCAGTTGAACTTTTATTAACCCCTTAGCTTCTTCAGCCTTTGCATCAGCATCGCCCTTTAAAACAATACTTTGTGCATCTACCTCAGCCTGAATCACCACCTCTTGGGCTTTAATATTGGTGGTATCTCTTGCAACGGCTGCTTCAGCCTTTTTTCTTCGTGCGGCAATAATTTCTGGTCTAGGTACAACATCAACAACAATGGCAGGCTTCCATTCAATACCGTAAAATAAAGGAGGAAGTTCTGATTGCAATTTATCAAAAATTTTATTACCTAATTTTGTCCTCATTCTTAAAGCGTCATCGAGAGTCTTTACCTCCGATGAAGCAACATATTCAAGAATGACAGCAGCAATCATTTCGCCCGCTAGACCACCTTTCCAGCGTTCTTCTTCCAAACCACCTTGACCAGACTCTTGATTATCAATTTTGACTACAATTTGTTTCCCAAAAAGTTTCCTTGTGAGCTGCTCCAAACTTCTAACCCCTAATTCTCGGTAAATCTTGTTAATTCCGTTAATTGAAAAGAGTTGCGTTACCATAACATAAACAGGCTGCGATTCTTCTTCAAAACCTTTTTCTGCTGCAATTACAACATCTTCGGGCACCAAAGGTATTGTTTGTATTTCTTTAGGGAATTTAATTAAATCAGAAATGAATGGTATAACAATAACAATCCCAGTCTTTGCGGATCTTTTTGGTCTGTTAAATGTATAAACATAACCAATTTCATTTGGCTTTACAAATTTGACTGCAAGAGCTAAAAAAATAATTGCTAAAGCAACTAATGTTCCCAGAATAATGCCCGCCATCTTACACCTTCACTTTCTTTATTTTATTTATTTTTTGATTTGTTAAAGTGCGAATTTTTATAATTAACCCTATCACTAATTTTATTTTTTGTCAATCCAAATTCAAAAGAAATTTTATCTTCCGCAATTCATCCCGAGTGCTCGGGATTATTCATAATTCAAATTTTGTGTTATAATATCCACATGAAATTATCTAAAAAAACATTTCCCAATTATTTTCCTGATGATGATTTTTCTAGTCAAGCAATTGCTGATCAAGAATTAAAAGAATTAGCAGAAAAACTAGAACGCGAATTGGGTCATCACTATTTTTCTAAACCCCTAGATTATTCAGGCCATAATAAAGAAACTAAAAACGCCGAACTTTTAGAATTAGAACAAGAAATTGCTAATTTAGGAGAAATAGTTTTACCTCAAGCCAATTTAAATCCAAGCCAAGAGCTGCCAGCCCCCAAAAAAATAATTAATAAAAAACCAATTTATCCTTATAAAAATTTTAAACTTTATCTGCCTAAAAAAAAGAAAACTCCTAAAAATGTTAAGACCAAAGACGACAAATATCAAAGCTTTGAACTTTATAAAAAACCTCAAAAAAATATTGCTAAAAAAAATAAAAATTTTACATTTAAATTAACTAATGATAAAAATTTACAAAACTGGAAAAAACCCTTGCAACAAAATTACAAACTTCAAAAGAATAGAACTGTTTTAAAAAACAAAAAAAAGGTGTCCAAGGAAAGTTTTTGGAGCTCCTTTAAGAAAAAAAGACAAGCTCAAAAAATAATTCGCCGGCAGTTAAAAGAAAAAAAACTTTTAGAAAAAAAACAACGTCAAGAAGAAAAAACTAAGCTTATAATTGCCCAGCGAGAATTAAGAACTAAACAAAAATTAGCTAAAGCCCAACAACAAGAAACTGCTAGATTAGCCGAGTTAGAAGTCAAAAAACAGCAAGAACTGGTAGCCCAACAAGCTAAAGAAAAGCAGAAATTACTTCAAGAACAGCTAGTTGCTAAAAAAGCCGCAGCTAAATCAGAAGCTCTTAAACAAAAAGAATTATTAAAAGAACAAGCTAAAAAAAATCAAGAGGAAAAATATGCTATTTGGTTGGCACAAAAACAAGTCCAAAAACTTGAGAAAGAAAAAGCTAGGAAAGAATCTCTTGAAAAAAAGAATTTGGAAAAAGAAAAAAATAATCTGCCATTTGCCTGGTATTTAAACCTTATTAAAAAGCCTGTTTTATATCTTGTCACCATGGAATTATTAATTTATTTTCTAAGCGCTATACCTCTAATTAAAGCTTTTATTTTAAACACCCTTCTGGATTATCTACTCATTATTGATGTGTTCGTTTTTATCTGGTTAACTTTTACTCTCAAAAGACATTTGAGTGCAACTTCGCTTGTAGCTATTAAAGCAGTTATGATGACAGGTCTTTTGGTTGGTTTTTTTAGAGCTTTATTTAAAATTTTCTGGTTTAGTGAAAACTGGACTTTAATTAATATCCTGGTTGAACCATTAATTTGGGGTTTTTACGCTTTAATTACTGCCACAATCTTTAGCTTAATAATTAAAAAAAATGACAACAGAATAGTTGTCATCCCGAGCGATTAGTCGAGGGATCCCGTATTTAAAAAGGATCCCATGTATTAAAAATCATAAAAAAATATTAATAAGAAATTAATCTAATTTTATGCTAAAAAAAAACTTAACCTCAGATGAAAAAATTATGGCTGCTTTAAGTTATTTTTGGATTCTTTTTTTACTGCCACTTTTGCTGAAAAAAAATAATCCTTTTTGCCAGCATCATGCCAAACAAGGTCTAGTTCTTTTTATCTTTTCTTTAGTTATTTCTGTTTTAGGCGGTATTCCTATTTTAGGTTGGTTAATTATTATGCCCCTTGGTTGGATAGCTGTAGTCCTCTTGGCCTTAATGGGCATTGTTAATGCTCTACAGGGCAAACTTTGGCTCATGCCATTTTTGGGTAAATACACCAATAAAATTCATCTTTAAAAAAATAAAATTAAAAAATAAAAATAAATTTATGCTCAAAAAAAATAAATCCCATGCTTACATTCTTTGGTTTTCAGAAATTACCAACAACGACGTTGCTTTGGTTGGCGGTAAAAATGCTTCCCTCGGTGAAATGTATTCTACTTTAAATAAAAAAGGCGTAGCTGTGCCCAATGGCTTTGCTATTACTGCCGAGGCTTTTAAATACTATATTGCCAAAAATGATTTAACACCGGCCATTAAAAAACTATTATATAAACTTAATCATAATAATATTAATGAATTAGAAAAAAAATCCGCGGCCATCAGACACTTAATTGAACACGGCAAAATTCCTTTGGATTTGGAATTAAAAATATTAAATGCTTATCATAAGCTTGGCCGAGCTGAGGATGTGGCTGTACGTACTTCAGCTACAGCTGAAGATTTGCCAGAAGCCTCATTTGCTGGTATGGGTGAAACCTATTTAAATATTGTGGGCCGAGAATCTTTGCTTGAGGCTGTTAAAAAATGTTTTGCCTCCATGTATACCGCACGTTCAGTGGCCTATCGTCAAGAAAAACATTTTGCTCATGAAAAAGTTTTTTTATCAGTTGGTGTCCAAAAAATGGTCAGAAGTGATTTGGCTTCTTCTGGGGTGATGTTTTCCATTGACACAGAAACCGGTTTTAAAAATGCTCTTTTAATAAATTCTATTTGGGGACTGGGAGAAAATATTGTTCAAGGCAAGGTTAACCCTGATGAATTTTATGTTTTTAAACCCACTTTAAAACAAGGTAAAAATGCCATTATTTCCAAAACTTTGGGCGATAAAAAAATTAAATTAATTTATCACGGCCACGCTGTAAAAAATGTACCTGTAGAAAAAAAAGACCAAAAGAAATTTTCTTTAACTAACGCAGAAATAACTAAACTGGCTCAATGGGGCGTGATTGTCGAGGAACATTATCAGAAACCCATGGATATGGAATGGGCCAAAGATGGCAAAACCAACAAACTTTTTATTGTTCAAGCTAGACCCGAAACCGTACAATCCCGTCGCGACTTAACTGTTATAAAAAAATATTATTTAAAAGCTAGTGCCCACGAATTAAAAGACAAATTAATTTGTACTGGCCGGGCAGTAGGCAGTCAAATTGGTGCTGGCAAGGCCCATGTAATTTTAAGCATTAATGATATTGAAAAATTTAAAAAAGGCGACGTTTTGGTAACTGAAATGACTGACCCGGATTGGGTGCCGGTTATGAAAATTGCTGCAGCCATTGTCACCAATTCTGGTGGCCGTACTTGTCATGCAGCTATTGTTTCTAGAGAACTTGGCATACCTTGCGTGGTGGGCACAGAAATTGGCACCTCAAAAATTAAATCTGGTGAAAAAATAACTGTCTCTTCAGCTGACGGCGATGAAGGCAAAATTTATCAAGGTATTATTCCCTTTGAAATTAAATATACTAATTTAAAAAATTTAAAAAAACCGCAAACTAAAGTTATGTTAAACGTGGGCGAGCCAGAAAGAGCTTTTGAATTTTCTTTTATTCCAAATGACGGTGTGGGCTTAGCCAGAGAAGAATTTATTGTGACTAACTATATTAAAATCCATCCGGAAGCTTTATTTAATTATGATAAATTAAATAATCAAAAAACTAAAAAAATAATTGATGAATTGACATATGAATATAAACATAAAACAGATTTTTTTGTAGGTGAACTAGCTGAGGGTATTGGAAGAATTGCAGCAGCTTTTTATCCCAAAGATGTAATCGTGCGTTTGTCTGATTTTAAAACCAATGAATATGCCAATTTAATTGGTGGCGAAGAGTTTGAACCTAAAGAAGAGAACCCTATGATTGGTTGGCGTGGCGCTTCTAGATATTATGATCCAAAATTTGTAGATATTTTTAAGCTAGAATGCCAAGCCTTTAAAAAAGTTAGAGATAATATGGGTTTAACCAATGTAAAAATTATGATTCCTTTTGTCAGAACCATTGAGGAAGCAAAAAAGGTCATTGCTATTATGGCCGAAGAAGGCTTAAAAAGAGGTCATAATGGTTTGGAATTGTATATGATGGTGGAAATCCCTTCAAATATTATTTTAGGTGAACAATTTGCCAAACTTTTTGATGGCTTTTCTATAGGCTCTAATGATTTAACCCAATTAACTTTAGGCTTGGATCGTGATGCTGGGGTACTATCTCATATTGGTAATGAGAAAAATGAAGCTGTTAAAAAATTAATTAGTGAAATTATAAAAATTGCTAAAAAAACGCATACTAAAATTGGCATCTGCGGTCAGGCACCTTCAGATTTTCCAGATTTTGCCCAATTTTTAGTTAAAGAAGGCATAGATTCCATTTCTTTAACTCCAGATTCTGTTATCTCTACAACTTTAAAAATTTTAGAAATGGAAAAGAAAATAAAAAAATAATTATTTTTTGTCTTAAAAGGCTCCACTAATAGTGGGGCTTTTTTTGACAAAATTTTATCTTCTATACTATACTTTATTCATAATTCATTATTCTTAATTCTATTTCTATGTCTATCTCCTTTTCTCGTCTTTTCGATCCTCTTTTTATCTTCAATCCCATGTTGCCACCAATTGGTTCTTGGCTTGCTAAATTTTTATACATCTTTTTTGCTTTATTAATTATTCTTTCATTTGTCAGTCGTCTGTTAGCTAAAAATGAAATGAAAAATAAAAATTTACCTCAAAAAAAGATGTGGCAAAAAATTGCTAATTTTTTAGCTACTGCTGGCGTAATTGGTTTAATTTTATTAGCTGTTCGTCAAGCTCGCGCCTATTTTATTTCCATGCCTTTTCTTTTTTATCTTTTTGTGCTCTCAATGCTTATCTGGTTAGTTTTCCTTATTAAATGGAATTTTACTAAGAAAAAACAACTGGTTGCCGAATTAAAAGCCAAAAATGCAAAAGAAAAATATTTAAAATAATTATGACTAATCGTGAGCTTGGCAATCTCGGTGAAAAAATAGCTCAAAATTATTTAATCAAAAAGGGTTATCAAATTATGGCCACTAATTATTATGGTCGTCACGGTGAAATAGATATTATTGCTAAAGAAAAAACAAGCGCTGAGCTTGTTTTTTTAGAAGTCAAAACCAGAACTAATAGGCAATACGGCTATCCTGAAGACGCAGTTAATGCTTTAAAAAAATATCACCTCGTGCATACTGCTGAAAAATTTTTATGGCAGAAGCATTATCCTGGCCACCAAAATTATCGCTTTGACACCATTGCCATTGAAATAAATTTCAATTCTAAACAGGCCAAAATTAAGCATCTTAAATGCATTTAAATAATCAAGAATGTTTTATGTTAAAATGTTAATATGTTAAAATGTTCTATGTTTTAGCATTTGACAAAATTAATTTTTTTTCTTAAGGTAAGACAATCCAAAGGTCGGAAAAAACAAATTTTTATTAAAGGAATAAAATCCTTTTGACCTATGAATTTTTTATCTCATCTAAAAAAAGATTCCCTTGTTATTTCAGTTGTCTGGTCAATATTAAAAACAAAAACTTTTTTGGTTTTATCGCTAATGTTGGCGGTTTTTTTATTACCCCAAAATCCAGTTATGGCTAGTGATTTTAGCCCATATTTGCCAGCTCCAATCTTAACAACTCCTTTAGAAAACTCCAAATTGTCTCAGCTTACAACAATTACTGGTAAAACCATTTTGCCAGCCAGAACAATTGTTTATTTAGATAATAAAAATTTAGGCTACACCACCATAGTTAAAGAAGAAAATGGTTATGGAAGTTTTGAACTTAATTTAAACGAATTAGCAATAGGCCAACACAATTTAACTTTAGTGGCCAAATATTTTGATACTTATCACAGCGCTACCACTTCAGTTGATTTTGAAATTATTGCCAGAGCCAAAGCCCCAACTCTTTTAGAACCTGTACTCAACGCGGAAACAAATTTTCAGCAACCTTGGTTGGTGGGTGTGGCCCCCAATGACAGTCAAGTAGAAATTTATCTGGATGAAAAATTTTCTGGTTTGGCTGAAGTGAAAAATGACCCTAATGGCACAGCTTCTTTCAAGTATAAACCCAAAGAAAAATTAGACCCTGGATTCCATTTAGCTAAAGCTAAAACCAAAACCTTAACTGTTGAACAAAATTTTTCCAATGAAATTATTTTTGAAATTCGTACTCTTGAACAAACCATGAAAGCTCCGGGACTTGTCAAAGAACAAGGCGCTTTTATCGCGCCTGTGCCTTCACCAACCCTGCTACAACCAAAAAATGGCGCTGTCTTAAAAGATCAGGCCAAAATAACTATCAAGGGTGTGGCGCATAACAATCATTACGTTAAAATATTTTTAGACAACAATTTGCTGACAGAGTTTATGCCCCAAGAAGATAAATCTGGCGTGGCTTCTTTTTCTTATTCTTTAAACCAAAAGCTCTCTGTTGGTTTGCATAAAATCTGGTCCACCAATCTTAATTCTCAAAATCAAGAAAGCGGTCTTTCCAATATTATTAAAATAATTATTTTGGATGATCAGCCTTTTTTTATCAGTAAACCCCAAGGCGAAATTAATGGTTTAGCCTCAAAAAACGAAATCACTTTAAAAAGCTCTGGCGAAAATGAAGAAAACAAAATTATTGTTCCAGAAGAAAAAAAATCTACAAATGACAAATTTTGGTATTATGTTTTAGGTTTAGTCATTGTTATAGGCGTCGCCAATTTTGTCTTCTGGTTATTTACTAAAAACAAAAATAAAAAGGACGCTTCTACAACAAAAACAAATAACGAAGAAAATAAAAATTAAAAGGTAATTAAAATGTAATATATAAAATCCCTTTGCTATTCATCAAAGGGATTTTAAGTTTATGATATTTTTATTTAAGATTATTTGGACCATAAAAGAAAAGATAAGCAATTTTTCTTTTTTTTATCCAGATGCAATTTTGACCAATATTTTAATAAAATGCTTTTTTTAATTTTTTTATTATGCAAACCAAAATTAACCATTTGTTCTAATTGCCAAATAGTATATTTTGTTTTGTCTTTTTTTAATTCTTTGGTGTCTGTTGACCAATTATACATGACTAAATTATAGCGCGTTTTTGGCAAAAAAGAAAGAAAAAACTCTGCTTAGAGAGTTTGCTGATTAAAGTAATTTGTTTCTGAAATATGTGTTTTTTAACATATTACAGAATTATTATAGCATGAAAAAACTGCCTAACATTATTTAGTTGTTAATAATTTAAACCCTGCCATAATGGCATCGCACAAAAATTCCTGCAATAAACTATTATCAGTTTCTGTTTGTGATTTATTTAAATATTTATTATAAAGTCTTTTGTCTTTTTGGTGAATAATGGCTGGCGGTAGATTTTTTCTAAGTAGCATTGTCTGAATAATAAGTCGCCCAATGCGCCCATTGCCATCAGAAAAAGGGTGAATCTGCTCAAAACGACTATGAATGCGTGTTGTGTGTTCAACAATATCTTTTTCATTTCGATTTATTTCTTTAATTAACTCCTCCATTAGATAAGGAATTTTTAAATAATTGGCTGTGGGCACGTTAGCGCCAACTATTCTAACCCCATGATTCCGATAAACCCCAGCATCTGATCTAATGCTATTCATTAGAATACTATGGAGTTTTAAAATATATTGTTCAGAGATTATAAGATTTGGTTTAATTTCTGAAAACAAAAATTCCAACGCTGTTTGATGATTTTTGGCTTCCAATTGATCGGTTAGACTTTTATTGGGTAAAGAAATATTATCAAACAATATGGCTGCGGTATCATCTTGTGTTAAAGTTGATCCCTCAAGACTATTGGTATGATAAGTAAGTGATAAAATAAATTGATCATAAATATCTTGTCTGTTTTTTATCTTTTTAACAATGTTAAAATTCCGACTTTTTTTAATTAGCAAATGTTTTTTAGCTATTAACAAATTTTGAGGTATTTGTGTCTGGCCAGTTACTTTTTTATATATTTCGTCAATGAGCTGTTCTTTTTTAAAACGAGGAGTGGAACGATTGTTTAGCCAACTGTTAATGGTGGCAAAAGAGACACCAAAAAATTGCCCTAATTTTTCTTGGGTTAAGTCTTTTTCTTTTTTTATAAGCAGTAATTTGTCAATTATTTTCATACATTCTTATTATAGCAAACTTTATAAAGTTTGTCAAAAATAGGTAGTTAATATAAAGTTTCAAAAAATCTGCAGCAAAATAAAAACTCCTCAACTGTGGTACGTGGTTGAGGGGACAAAAATTAACTGTTGAGAGCCGCGAATTTTTCGGCGATCCCCGTGGTGGTGATGCGGGTCAGGAGCATATGCTCCGGATCCACATTATAAAATGTGAACCCGCGGGCATATACCCGACGTTTTTCCAAGGCACGGACCAGTGCCTTAAAAACTGGAAAAACGCGCTTAAAAAAATCCCCTGCGCTATGTCCAATACCACAGCGCCGACCGCGAACATAGTTTAAGAGTCCGCGGTCTAATAAATCAATCGCTCCCATCAGCGACTGATTTTTTACAGCCCCCAAAACTGCCCAGGTGCGTTTTGCACCCTTGTTTTGGAGGCAAAATTTGGCCGCCATTTGGAGTACGTCGAGAACGTACTCCCAATCATGATGGCCACCAGTCAGCCGACTATTAGCGTAGTCGGCTGTTTCGCGGGGGATGGCCCGCAAAACCGCCTCCATAAAGGGATTGCGGAAGCGAGATTTTCCACCACGCTCCCTCCACCGGTAATGGAGGTTTTCTTGGGGGGAACGCCCCCCAGAGATGACATGCGAATATGCGCCTGTCATCTCAAAAACAGTGGTATTGTAATACCACTGCTCCCATCTTGGGCCAGCGAATAGGGATCTGGCCCAATTTAAGGAGACTTCCCCATCATCCCAAGCATTTTGCTTGGGATAAACCCCGATGGAAAACCATCGGGGGTGGAGGAATGAATGAAATTCGTCCCCCACCACAATCTCCTTGAGGGAGGAGATTTGGTACCATCCCCACCACAAACTTGTGGTGGACTCACAAATTATTTTGGCCAGCGAAATCTGCTGGCCATTGCGCATGTGGCGGAGAAGAAAACTCCCCGCCGGTTTTTCCGAGCCAATCCGTCCTATCGTATACACAAAAAACCTCCTAAAAAAATTTTGCTACCATTCATTTACTGCTCTCCATAGGTAGCTTTACAGAGAGCTCAACAGGACGTGGTTTTGTTTTTGTCATCCTGAATTTTAATATCTAACCAAAATTAAATATCAAAATCTAGGATGATGTAATTTTTAAAAAACTATTTTTATTCATTTCCACTTTTAAACCTTCCAAATTAAATTTTGAAAAGTTTGAAAATAGTGAGGAGCCGCCGATGGTGCGTGGCGGCTCCCCTTAATCAATCCTCATCCATCATGAGAGAGGGGCAATAAAAATGCCCCTCTCCCCCCTCTTCTTGGGGAGACTCGTAATGCGAGGCATCGCCTCGCAACGCCTCCCCACAGATGGGGCAGAGACGGGTGGGATACCCGTCCTCATCGGGGCCACTAGTGGCCCCGATGACCCAAGTTTTTTCCCCAGAAAACCCGACGTGGATATATATCCCGCCGAGCTTTTTGGTGAAAAAGCCCCCTCTATTTTCTCTCCAAGCCGTCGCCACGGCTTGGATGTACTCGGGGCGTGTTACCCCGAGCAGGACTGTGCCGAATATCTCGGCACAGTCCCAAACAAAACTCTGATAAAAACTTTTTACTTTTTTCATTTTCCCTCCTCTCCCGCTTGCGCGAGAAAAAAGTTTTGCCAAGGAATAATTTTCTATTCCACATTTGTGGAAAAACCTTGGTATTTTTAGTTGGTTCTTTTAAGTCCCTAATGGCTGGGATCCTCGCTTTCGCGAGGATGACATATGCATAAGAAACTAAAAGAACCAACTAATCCTAATTATTAAATTGTTAAGGTACTTTTGTGTTTTTGTTTTAAAAATGAAATCTCTTCCTTGATTAAAGAAGAGAGAATATAAAAGATACTAAATAATTTGAATATGCCTTATTGTCTTTAGCAAATTATTTAAATTGTTTTTCTCTTCTCTTTTTATCTTACAAAAGCATTATAGCACACTTTAAAATATTTGTCAAGAGTGTGCGATAAAAAAATGGATAAAATGTCATTTTTATTTATATATAGCCAATATATTTGGCTAAAATGTTTAATAATATTGTCGTAAAAATTTGACAATATTTCATTTTCGCGATATAATTATATTAGATAATAATTAATTATCCACTGCCATATTTTGTTAAATAGGGGGTTATACACAGATACCTCTCCCTCCCCTATCCTTGTAAAGGAGAGGGGGGGGAACCGCCTATCGGCGATATTATTAACCGCCCCCTCCGCCCCACTATCCACAAGGGGTGTGGGGCGAGAGGCCCCGCCTTGAAAAGGCGGGGATTAAAATATATGTACCAAAAACAACTAATCCAAATGGGTTTAAGCCAAAAAGAAGCAGAATTTTATGAAATTTTATTAACTTTGGGCAAGGCTAATATGGGTCAAATGCTCAAAAAATTGTCTTTTAAAAGAGGCGATGCTTATAATATTGCCTATTCTCTAATTAAAAAAAATCTAATCGCGGAAACTGAAGAAAATGGCAAAAAAACTTTTATTTTGGAAAACCCGGAAAAATTAAATGATTTATTGGAAAACCAGGAAAAAGAAATAAAAAACACCAAAGAAACTTTGGCGCAAATCTTGCCTGATTTTAAAATTGGCTATAACACAATTTTTGATAAGCCCGGCGTGCGTGTCTTGGAAGGTTTAGCCGGATTTAAGAAAATTTATGCAGATGTTATAAAAACTAAAAAAGATTTAAAAATTTTTAGTTCTGATGCTGATCGAACTAATACTGAAATGTCTAAAATAATTGATAATAATATCGATAAACAATTTCAAGCAGGCATAAAAACCCAGGCCTTAATGAGTTCTAAAAATTCTTTAAATCAAGAAAGCATTGCTAATTTAAAACAAAAAAATGTGGCCATCCACATTATTGATAATGAACTTTTAAAATTACCAGCCCAAATTTTAGTTTATGGCAACAAAACCGTGATTACTGCTTTAAAAAAAGAAATTATTTCTACAATTATTGAAAATGATGATATTGGCAATTCTTTAAAAAATATTTTTGATTATTTGTGGCTAATTTCTAAACCAATCTAAGCTGCTATTGATTGCCCTTCAAAATTAACTTCTTTAGAAAAATATTCTCCTAATAAATTAATTACTTGGGCAAAAATATCTTCTTGCCCAAAGTCTGCTGTAAAAGAATCTACATTGTGATGACCAGCATCTGTTGTCTGATGTAAAATATTGCCCAGTTTATCACCTGAATAAACTTTGTCTTTTTCTTCTCTTTTATAGCGACCAAAATCTAAAGACATTTTTGGTTTTGTATAATGCATATCAAGATCTAATCGCAAACAAAATTCACTTTTATTTCTCGTTACTTCATTGGTTTCTAAATCTGTTGTTGACTGAACAAAAAAATCTTTTAAATTTTTATTCTCTTGTTTAATGCCTCTACCTTCAAAAGCAATAGTAAAAGATAGCCGAGCTTCCCCTGTTTTATTTTGCTTTGGTCTGTCAAAAATTCTAAAACGATATTCTGATCGGCTCTCTTTATCAATGACAAAATATTCTATTCTTTGACTGACACTACCAGGAATGTCTTGTTCGGTAACAGCTTCCTGTCTTTCTAATTTAAAATCAAATTTATTTTGAACTTTAAAATCCTCGAAAATCAATAAAAATAAATTAATAGCTTCTAAAGAAGTGCTAATATCTTCAGCTGCGAAATCTTGATCTTTAAGTTCTAATTGTTGTGTAGCCAAGAATAAATCACTAGCCCGACGACGAATGGCCTCGGCAAATTCGACTGGAAATGTTTTTTCTTTTTCATCAGCTTCTTTATCAACAAAAAATTTTTGTAAATCTTTTTTTAAAAAGACAGTTTTATCAATTAAATTAGCATATTCCTTAAATATTTTTTGCGCTTCCACAGCAGGAATTTTATCAGCCATAGACAAAATTTTCTCCCCATTGGCTTCGCCATATTCTAAAGCTAAAAAAGTTTTAATGCCATTTTCCCTATATTTCTGGACAAAACGCACTACTTGCAAAAATTTAGCATCATCAGCATCTTTAATAAAATCCATAAACCAAAACTGTGTTTGCAAGTCTAAGCTCAATAAATCAATCCCCATTTCATTTTTAATTAAATCTACAAAAAATGGATCAGCCAAAACTTGAAAATCTAAAGCGCCATTAATAATTTTTTCTTTTTGATCTGGGGCAATATCTGACCGCAAATTTTCTGTTAAAACAGAACCAACATTTAACAAATTGTCTTGCTTATCCAAAACGTATTTTAAACCATATTTATCAACAACGCCAGAAAAATCCGCACTGATTTTTTTAACACCAAGAGCAGTCTGTCGACGAAATCTTATGTTAGCCAACTGAGTTGGACTATATTGACTCTCTTCCACCAATCTTTCGGTTTCATCTTCTGGTGACATTTCGGCATCATAAAAATATGGTTTTTTATTTTCATCTAATTTCAGATATCTATTATAACGCAAGGGAGTTATTTCGGCCTCTAAAATATGTCGCAGATATTCCTTGAGCAACCGATTAGGTAATTGTGTTTCAACTTCTTCAAAAATTCTCATCAGTTTGTTAAATGCATCACCAGAAGTATTTATAAAAATTTGTCTTAAAAATTTCAACCATTTTAATTGTTTACAAAATTGGTTTTCTCCATCTTCGGCTAATAGATCATTTTTAATAACTTTTTCATAACCATTATATTTTATTTTATATTCTAAATCATAAATAATATGATCACGCCAGCCATCATCTACTTCTGGATCAGCATTCATATCCTTTAAAACCTTAAGAATAATATCTGAACTCAAAATACTGCTTTGGTGATATAAAACCCAAAATTGTAATAGTCCATCTGAAAATTCTTTTTTATAGACATTGGGAAATGCTAGTAAGGTTTTATCAGCGATATTTAATTCTCCCGGGTGTTTATTTTTAAAATTCAAATCATGACAACTAAGAGCATAGTTCAATTCAATTAAAATTCTCATATCAAAATCCAGATATTTTTTGTCAATAACAATTTGCGAGAGCTGTAAACCATGTTTTAAAATTTGCTCAATAAAGTTTTGTGACAATTCATCGCGATAAGGATATTTGGATAGATGTTTTAAAAAATAGGTAAACTGTTCTTTGTTTAAACTTAAAATATCTGGCAAACTTGCTTCCACAGCTTCGGCTTTGGGTTTACTCTTAATCAAATCAATTAAATTTTGTTCTGGACTGTTTGTTGGGTTAGAAATTTTTTCTTGGTTTTCTATCATAACCTAATTTTAACATTTCGCCCTTTTAATTTCAATTTTTTATTGCTATAATTAAAACATTATTTAATAAAAAATTAATCATAAAATTATGACTCAACTAAATCAAATCTATAAATGCCCAATTTGCGGCAACATTGTCGAAATTACGCACGTTGGCGCCGGCACTTTAGTTTGCTGTGGCCAAAATATGACTTTAATGGAAGAAAAAAAATTAACAGAAGAAGGTCAAGAAAAACATGTGCCAATAATTGAAAAAACCGAAACTGGCATCTTGGTTAAAGTTGGTTCTGTGCCTCACCCCATGGAAGAAACCCACTACATTGAATGGCTAGAGATTTTGTTTGGTAATAAGTTAATGCGCCATTATTTAAGCCCAGAATCGGCTCCAGAAGCTTATTTTGAGGTTAAGGCAGAAAATATCACAGCTAGAGCCTATTGCAACATTCACGGTCTTTGGGGTAATTAAACCAAAGCCATGTTTTGCAGATGAACATTTTCGCTTGACATAGCCTTAGTTGTAGTATAGAATAATTTTAACCTTATTTATTTTGTTTTTTAAGATTTTAAAATTCAAAATTAAAAATTTTAATATGGGGGTGTTTTAATTTGATAGATTTTTTTATTAAATCAAGCAAGCGGAGCCGAATTCTCCTTAAACATTCAAAAGGCTATAAATGCCAACATTTTAAGCTCTATTAAAGAAAAAGTAACTGCTATTGCAAGTGCTTTAACTTTGAAACCAGCTTTTGCCATTGCTTAAAAACCATTGGCCATCAGACTGATTTGACTCTCACTTGAATCAACTCTGGTGTTATATTCTGTGAGATAGTTAATTAGACGCCCAGCTAATTAATAAAAATTTGGGCTTTTATTTTGATTATTTGGCTAATCTTTTAAATCAAAATAGAAACTTTAAGGCTAGCTAAACTTGTAGAAGGGTTTAATGATGAAATCTAGACGCCGGTGAAATGCCGACCACCTCCACCAAAGTCATATTAACATATTAGCATAAAAACATAACAACATTATTTTTAATGTTAAAATGTTAAAATGTTAAAATGTTAAAATGTTTTTATGCAAATTCGCAGATATAAATCTTTTAAAAAACCAGATAATGAAAAAAGAACTCGTCACAACGAGATGATTCGTGTACCTGAAATTCGATTAATTAATGAAAACGGTGAAAATGTTGGTATTATTAAAACCAGCGAAGCCTTAATCCATGCTAAAGAATTAGAAATGGATTTAGTAGAAGTTAATCCAATAGCCAATCCGCCTGTTTGTAAAATAATAGATTTGGGCAAATTTAAATACGAACAAGAAAAATTGGCTCATAAACAAAAAATTGCTAGCAAAAAAACAGGCATCAAAGGCGTTAGACTTTCTTTTAAAATAAAAGGTGGTGATTTAGAAAACAGGCTTAATCAAGCTAAAAAATTTTTAATGGCTGGCGATCAAGTCAAAGTAGAATTAATTATGAAAGGCAGAGAAAAAGCCTATGCTGATAATGCCAGAAAAATAATTGAAGATTTTATGGAAAGTCTTAAAGAAGAATCAACAATTATGCAAGCGCCTCAAAGACAAGGCGGAAAAATTTCCTCAATCATTGCTCCTAAATAAAAATTATATCGTGTTTTTATTCGCCTTAATTCACTTCTATCTATAAATTTATTCGCGTTAATTCGCTTCTATGTTATATGAAACATAAAACTGTGAAATCCATGACCAAAAGATTTAAAGTCACTAAAAATGGTAAAATTATTAAAAGAAAAAATGGTCAAAGTCATTTGAATGCTAAAGAACCAGGTAAAACCACCAGAAGTAAAAGAAATGATATTTTGTTAACCAAAGGAACGACTAAAAACATTATGAGATTTATTAAATAATTGAACAACTAGTGGTTAAAAAACTACTACTTGTTAATTTATATTATATGCCAAGAGTTAAACGAGGTAATGTTAGAACTAAAAAAAGACGTGCTGTCCTTAGCCAAACTAAAGGCTTTATGTGGGGCAGAAAAAATTTAATTAAACAAGCCAAAACTGCTGTAAAAAAAGCAGGTGTTTATGCTTTCAGAGATCGCCGAGCTAAAAAAAGAACCAACCGAGGTTTGTGGCAAATTAATTTATCCGCGGCTACTAAAGAAAAAGGTATTTCTTATTCAAAATTTATTAATAGCCTTAAAAAACAAGCCATCACATTAGATAGAAAAATATTAGCCACTTTGGCTAAAGAAAATCCAGAAATTTTTGCCAAAATATTAGAAAATGCGCAAACAACTAAATAAAATTAGATTATAAAACTAAAAATCAGAGCTATTTGGCTCTGATTTTTAGTTTGTAAACCTTGGGAGTGACATTGATTATTTTAATTTTCATGAGATTTTTGGCGCTCACCCCGATTCCCTTTTGAAATGCAATCTTTATTCGGTTAGAATAAAGATCTATG
>DAOOOW010000020.1:0-18882 GCA_035387885.1 bacterium | reverse complement strand
AAAAACAATTAAAAAAACCCGAACATAAAATTGCATTTCGGGGGTGAATTCGCCTAGAAAGTGATTTTATTAGACTATCATATTCTCCATTTTATGTCAACCCATAATTTTTTAATTTATTTTTTTCCCTTTATTTTTTCGCTAATATTAGCCATAATTTTAACTCCGCTAATAAAAAAATTAGCCGAGAAATTTCAGATTTTAGACGAACCAGCATGCGAAAGAAAAAAACACATTAAACCAATTCCTCTACTTGGTGGTTTGGCAATTTTTTTATCTTTTTTAATTACTTTGATAAGCGTCTGGTATTTAGGCTGGCTTAATGATGGCGTTTTAAAATCTGCGCAAATTTTTGGTATAATTTTTAGCGGTTTAATTTTAATGCTTGGCGGTTTTTTAGATGATAAATACAATTTAAAACCTTGGCAATCATTTTTATTTCCAGTTTTATCTGCGCTTGTGGCTGTTGGTTTTGGTATCGTTGTTAAATATATTACCAATCCTTTTGTGGCTGGCACTGGACCTTATGGTCGCGCTTTATTTTATTTTGACTGGTTTAATTTGCCAATTTCTTTAGCCGCGATTTTTTCATTTTTTTGGCTACTCGGTATGACCTATACCACCAAATTTTTAGATGGTCTTGATGGCTTAGTTACAGGCGTTGGCTCTATTGGCGCCATAATTTTATTTTTAGTTTCTTTATTTTGGGATGTGCCCCTAAGCGCCACTTCAATTTTATGTTTAATTTTAGCTGGTTCATTGCTCGGATTTTTAAAATATAATTTTTATCCAGCTAAAATTTTCTTGGGCGAAGCTGGTTCAACTTTAATTGGATTTATGTTGGGCACCTTATCCATAATTTCTGGCGCTAAAATTGCCACCGCTTTGTTAGTGATGGGCCTGCCGATCTTGGACGTGGTTTTTGTCGTTATTGGCCGCGTCATTTCGCATAAACATTTTTATGAGGGCGACCGACGGCATTTGCATTTTCGTCTTTTAGACATTGGTTTTTCTCAAAAACAGACCGTTTTTTTATTATATTTTTTAACTTTATTATTTGGCAGTTCGGCTATTTTTTTACAAAGTCAGTACAAAATCGTGGCCATAGGGGTGTTGGTTTTGGTAATGGTAATTTTAGGCGTGTGGTTAACCGTGGCGTATAAGAAAAAGTATAATGTATAAAGTATAATGTAGTGTGAAAAACAAAAAACATTAAAAACCATAATTCATAATTCATTATACATAATACAAATTTTCATTTGACGTTTTAATTGTTTTACGCTATATTATAATTAATATAATTATTAACTTTTTCCGGTATTCTTCCGCGTAAATCAGCGTAGAATTCCGCGTAAATCAGCGTTTATGAAATTAGCCGTAATTAAGACTGGTGGCAAGCAATATTTGGTTAAAGAAGGCACTGTTTTAAAGATAGAAAAACTCATTGGCGAGGTTGGCTCCACTATAAAATTTAATGAAATTTTAATGTTAGCTGATGAAAAAACTTCTGAAGTTAAAATTGGTAAACCATTAATCGATGGGGCAGAAGTAGCCGCTAAAATTTTAGAACAAGGCCGAGCTAAAAAAATTAAAGTGGTGCATTATAAACCAAAAACTCGCCAACATAAAGTTTATGGCCATCGTCAACCATTTACTAAAATTCAAATAGAAAAAATAAGTTAACTTTTTGAAACCCTGATTTTGTGTCAGGGTTTTAAAATTAATTATATGGCTTTACCCAATACATCGTTTGTAGCTGAACAATTAAGAAAAAATAGCATGGAACAACCGGAACAAATTGATACAGGTTTAGAATGGGTTATTAAATTAGCGCCCTTAAATGTTCTTTACTGGTTGCGTAATTATCTTGAAAAACAACAGAAAATTGAAGATGATTTTCAGAAAATGAAGCAAGGAGAAATCGAAAAGAGTATATGGGAGGCCAGCAAGTTAAAATTTCAAGAGGATTTTCATGTTAATGAGATAAGCGAAATTTTAGCAGAAAAAGAAATGTTGCCCATTGACGAACAATGGAAAATATCATCAAAATTTGCCAAATTTAATTTAATGCCAGAAAATATAGAGGCAATTAAAATTATTAAAGAATATCGTTTGGGTGCTCTTTCTAACAAATTAAGAAAGTTAATTCAAAGTGCTATAAATGTAAAAATAGATGCTGATATGGATAAAGAATTTATTGATGAAGAAACGGGCAGATTAAAAGGTAAAACAATTAGTGTTAAAGGTACTGGGTTGGATACTTCCAGAGAAGATAAATATGAACCAGGACATGGTGATGATTTTTTAACAGATATGGCAAGAGTAGAAAAAGGCAGAAAACCAGACGATTTGTTTGGTGAAACAGAAGATGAAGATTATGAGAAATTTTTGACACAAAATGATCGTGGCAGATTTGTTCCTATTGAAGATGTTGATGAAAGTGCGCTGGTTGAAAATGAAGGGGCAACTTTTACTGATGAATATTATACTCAACTAAAAAAAGAACGAGAAAAAGCAGAAAAAAAAGAAAAAAAGGAAATGACGATTTTAACAGACAACGCGCTTCTGCCTTAAAAAGGCAAGAAAAAATTGAACAAGCAAGAAGCCAAGAAGAACAAGATTTTTTGGCTAAAAGAACAAAATTTTGGCCAGCAATTACAGAAAAACATAATGGTTTATCATTGAATTTACTTAAGCATTTGTTTCAAGAAAAAATAATATATAACTACACACTGGAAATGGTGCGTGATTATTTAATAACTTTATTACTTGGCAATAATGATGTAGCAAACCAGTTTCAACTATCAGGAAATAAGAAAAAAGTTAAAAGTGAAGAAATAAGTCAAAGAGAAATAGCAAAGCCCCCTTATTTTATTAGAAAATTTAATTTGGAGAATATTACTGTTGCTCATGCCGAACTTCTAAAAGACGAACTACAAAAAATTATCTCCTCCATGGAATATCTTAAGGAAAAAAGAAGGAGACAATAAGCCACCTAATAAATTAGATAAAATAAAAAATCCCCGCCTTAGAAAATAGGGCGGGGATTGTGTTTTGTTTTACAATTCATCTTCGTAATCTTCAAAAATATGTTTTTTCTTTTGATGGTCTCGGTGAGGACAAAATGTTTTTGTTATATTTGGCCATAAACTTTTTAAAATTAAAACATTTTTTCCGCATTTTTTGCAAATTCCTAGGCGATACCAAATTTTTAAAATAATAAAATACACCAGCCAGCCAATAAAAGAAAAAATTATTAAAAATTTGGGCCCGATAAAGTTAATATTATTTTTATCTGCTTCAAATAAGTATTCAACAATATAGGCTGTTTTGGCAAAAAAAAACCAAATAAAACCCAAAATAAACATTATCACAAATAGCATAGTGAAATTTTTAATAATTTTCATTGGTCCCCCATTTTGTTGAAAGAATGCTTAAACCGACTGGCATTAGCAAAATAAAAAGACCCAAGGTGCCGATTCTTGTGATGTGTAATTTATTGCCTAGCCCACAAAGAAGACAGGTATCACAAATAAATGAAAACATAAGTAAAACTACGACAAAAACTTTTTCAGTAAAAACTTTTTCAGTTGTTTGTCGATAGGCGGGGAGAATTTTTTGCTTTTTTTCCACGGTATTCCTCCAAATTTAAATTGTAATTCTGCCCTTAATGGCATTGCTCAAAGTAATTTCATCGGCATATTCCAGATCGCCACCTTGGGGCAAACCGCGGGCAAGTTTAGTGATTTTAAGGTTATAATTTTTTAGCAATTTAGTCAAATAGAGAGAAGTGGTCTCGCCTTCAATGGTGGGGTTTAAAGCTAAAATAATTTCTTGAATATTATTTTGTTTTATTCTTTGAATTAATTCCGTTATTCTTAATTTTTCTATGCCAACACCCTCCATAATATTGAGGGTGCCGTTGAGTACATGATAAACGCCATTAAATTCTCGAGGTCTTTCCAAAGCTTCAATATCGGCAGCTTCGGCGACCACACAAATTAGCCCATGGTTTCTTTTTTGATTAGCACATATTGAACACAAATTTTGTTCACTAAACTGGCCACACAAAGTACAATTTTTTATCTGATCTTTAATATGTAAAATGTTATTACCAAAATCAGTCAGAAAAATTTTATTTTGTTTTAGCAAATAAAAAACTAAACGCTCTGCTGTTTTATTACCAATGCCCGGCAGAGCGGAAAAATGGTTGATTAAATTTTTGATGGTTGGTGGTAAGGACATATTTAGCCCATCATCATTTTGGCCATAAGAGTTTGAACTTTCTTAATAGCAGAATTAAAGATGTGCGGTAAATTTTTTTCTAAATCTTCTTTGTTTAAATTTTCTGGTAAACTAAGGTTGGTAATTTCTTGGCTGCCATTCATGGTTAAACTAATACCTTGTTCTTCAACGGTGATGGTTTCATTAGCTAATTTACTTTGAATTTCTTTGGCTTTAGATTGTAATTGATAAAGGTCTTTTAGTTGAGATAGCATATTGTTTAGTTAATAATAATTGGGTGTTGTTGTCATTCCAGACCGCCTCGCTGAGAATCAGGCGGGCGGATCTGGAATCCAGAAAACAAAGATAGTGGTAATAAGAAAGTCTGCTATGGTAGAACTAATTAAAACATTGTTTAACTTGCCTGGATTTCAGTTAAAATTTTCCTTGGTGTAATTTTTAACTCACGGGAATGACAAATAGAATATTTAAATTATTCACTTGGTGGCGGTTCGGAAGTAGCAGAGCTTTTATCCAAATTTTTAAAGCTAGCTTTAGTATCATCGAAAAATAATTCGGCTACGCCAGTAGGACCATTTCTGTGTTTAGCAATATAAATTTCCGCAATATGCGGCCTAGTGGTATCTTTTTTGTAAACTTCTTCACGATAAATAAATAGAACCACATCAGCGTCTTGTTCAATAGAACCAGATTCTCTTAAATCTGCCAACTTAGGAATGGCAGTTGGGCGATTTTCCACTTGGCGTGATAATTGGGACAGAGCCAGAAGTGGCACGTTTAATTCTCTGGCCACAGCTTTTAAACCGCGAGAAATTTCCGAAACAATTTGTACCCGGTTATCAGAATAACTGGAACTAGAACTATCCATTAATTGCAAATAATCTAAAACAATAAATCCTACACCATGTTCTGCTTGTAATCTTCTGGCTTTAGTGCGAATTTCCATAATATTAGCCGTGGGTGAATCGTCAATAAAAATTTTTGCTTCAGCTAATTTTCCCATGGCATTGCCAATTTTAGAAAAGTCTGATTCACCAGAAAAATCCTCCCGATCAGAAAGTTTGCCAGTGCGCATTTTCCACATATCTACATCTGCTTCAGCGCAAAGCATTCTATCCACCAATTCCTCTTTAGACATTTCCAAAGAAAAAATACCCACCGGAATTTTTTGTTCGACAGCAATACGCCTAGCCATATCCAAAGCCAAAGAAGTTTTACCCATTGAAGGTCTAGCCGCCAAAATTATTAAATTAGATTTTTGCAAGCCAGCTAATTTTTGATCTAGTTCATAAAAGCCAGTGGGCACACCGCGCAATTTGCCCGAATCTCGATGTAATTCATCAATTCTATCAAAAGCTTCAGTTAATAAATCTTTAATCGAGCTATATTGATTTTTTAAAAAATTATTAGAAACACTATATAATTTACTTTCGGCCATATCTAAAACTTTTTGAATTTCTTCACCTTCTTCATAACCCAATTGGACAATTTCTGTGGCCGCTCTAATTAAACGATTCAGGGTGGATTTTTTTTGAATAATTTTGGCGTAAAAAATAATATGCGAAGCCGTAGCCACACTGTTGGTTAGGGTAGTTAAATAACTGCGACCGCCAATTTTTTCTAAATATTTTTTTTCTTCTAATCTTGAAGTTAAACTCAAAATATCAATCGGCTCACGATTGCTGTATAATTCCAACATGGTCTCATAAATTTTGCCGTGAGCATCTTTATAAAAATCTTCAGGTACTAATAAATCAGCTATTTTAATAATAGCATCTTTATCAATTAATAAAGATCCGAGCACAGATTGTTCGGCTTCAATATTTTGCGGTGGTAGACGTTCTTGAGTGGCATTAGACATAAGATAAGATTAACAAAATATTTTTATTAAAGCAAGGTATTTTTTTAACGATTTTATCCCCATTTTATTAACGTTTTATTGCCTAAAGGAATTTGATGATTTATAATGATAATATGAATTTTGGCGCAAAAAATAAAGAAATATGGCTTTTAATTGCTATAGGCACAGTGATGTTTTTTGTTTACAGTTATTTGCCTTTAAGTCAAATAAATTGGCAAAAACAAAATAATGTTGATCTGTCATTAAGGTTTAATACTCCAGATGAAGTATTAAATTATTATTTTAGTAGTCAATATGCAAATAATGGTCAATTGTATTATTTGGAACCATTAAATACTAGCCTGGATAGAGTAGTTTTTCCGCGTTGGGCCCTAGTAGTTCAAGATAAAATTACTCCGGGTAGTTTTTTGGGTTTGGATTTAATTTATGGCACTTTAGGCCAAATTTTTACTAAAAATGTGATTCCTTTTTTAACACCACTTTTTACCATTCTAGGTCTAATATTTTTTTATTTACTAATTAAAATTTTTTTTGATAAAAAAATAGCTTTTATTTCAGCGCTATTAATGTCTGTTTTTCCAGGATTTTGGTATTATGCTTCTCGCACTATGTTTAATAATGTTTTATTTTTAAGTTTGTTTTTGGGTGGATTATATTTTTTTATTAGATTATTTTATGTTAATCAACAGAAATCGGAAGTAACTTTGCATTTTGGAAATCAAAATTTTAAAAGCGTTCCCCGTAATTCATTATTCATAATTCTCAATTCATTTTTGGCTGGTTTGTTTTTTGGTCTCGCCTTAATCACTAGGACTTCAGAAATTGCTTGGGTTGCCTTAATGCTTTTGGTAATTTTAATTTTTTATAGAAAAAACATTAAAAGTTTATGGCCATATTTACTAATCAGTTTAATGGTGGCTATCTGTTGTTTGGCACCGGTTTTGCATCAGAATAAAATTTTATACGGCGGTTATTTTTCTACTGGTTATCCTTTGACCACGGTTAGTTCTAATTTGGAAACTAATAGTGTGCAAACTATTTCTTTCTTACAAGCAATTTTGTTACCTTTTGGTTTAAATTTAAAAAATATTTTTTTTGTTGTTTATAATTATATTTTTAAATTATTTTGGCCGTGGTTTATTTTGATAATATCTGGCTTGTTGATGTTTATAAAAAGTTCAAAAACTAAAGAGCAAAAGCTTTATATTTATTTAACATTAGTCATTAGTTATTTGTTATTATACTATGGTTCCTGGGTTTTTCGCGATTCACCAATTTCCAATTTAATTTCAATAGGTTCCTCATATGTACGTTATTTTTTACCACTTTATATTTTTTCCTTGCCTTTGATTGCTTATTTATTAGTCAAAGTTTGGCAGTGGCAAAAATTGACTAAAATTTTAAAAATATTTTTATTTATTCCAATTATTTATTATTTATTATTTATTATTTATTACTCTGTTTTTGTTGGCCCGGAATCTCTACCTGCTGTGAAAAAAAATTTAATTACTTATAATATTCAAGCTAAAAGTATTTTGGAAGTTGTGCCAGAAAATGCTATATTGTTATTAGATAATAGTGCGGATAAAATTGTTTTTCCTGAATTAAAACATATTATTGTGCCGCAAGGAGGAGTGGAATATGAGCCCTTAAGAAAGGCTTTGCGTTTGAGCCAAAAGAAAAATATTTATTATTTTCATAATAAAGTCAGTGATAGTCCAAAATATTTAAATCAAACAAAATTTAATCCAGAAAATTTAGAAATTTATGAGGGTCAAAATATTGAGGGTGGGGGAGTGTTATATAAAATTAAATTACTAATTTTTAATGACTAATGAGATTATTTTATCCCCGCCTTTTTCCGCCAAAGGACAGATCTGCCTCTGATTGAAAAGGCGGGGTCTACTGGCGATAGCCAGAGGGGGCGGTTATGGTATTAAGATAAAATAATTTTATTTTAGCATTATAACCACCCCGGTTCGTCCAAATTGCCAGAGGGACGAACCGCCCCTCCTTTAAAAGGAGGGGATAGTAAACATTCGTCCTTTTATCATACATTATACATAATTCATAATTCATTATACAAATTTTATGTGTATTTTTTGCAAAATCATTAACAAAGAAATTCCAGCGGAAATTATTTATGAAGATGAAAAAACTTTAGTTTTTTTGGATATTGAACCAAATAACCCCGGGCATTGTTTGGTTGTGCCCAAAGTGCATTATGAAAATATATTTGACGCACCAGAAGAAGTTTTGGCGCACTTAATAAATGTCGCTAAAAAAATTAGCAATATTTTAAAAGTTGCAGTTTTAGCCGAAGGTATAAATATTGGTATTAATAATGGCGAGGTCGCTGGACAGGTGGTGCCACATTTACATATTCATATTATTCCACGTTATGCCAACGACGGTTTTATTCATTGGCATGGTAAAGCATATCAAGATGGTGAAATGCAAAGTGTGGCGGAAAAAATTAGAAAAGTTCTCTAAAAACAAAAAATCCCCACAGAGGCGGTGTTGCCTAAGGGGGAAAGTTGAATAGTATTTTGGTTAGTCGCGTGGATTAGCCAAAACACCTTTGCCTGATTTTGTGCTGGTGTTGTAAAATCCCGTAAAATCTTGACAGTAAGGACTAATTCCCACCAAAAGAAAAATTTGATGTTTGGAACTAATTCTCATTTGTGTCTTTACAGTCGTAAAGGTCAATTCAATATTTTTTCCTGAACTGACTTTGAATTCATAGATAGGCCCGTCCTCAATTATTTCTGGTCCATCTATTATTTCGACCGTCTCAAAAGGTTCGGGAGCCTTGTATTCAGCAGCTAATCTGTCCATTAGCTGTATCATCTTCTCTCTCTTCTGATCAGGGTTCATGCTGCTTTTTTCTGGCCAGTACCCATGGCTCTCAACAAATTGCGACTCAGACTCAAACATATCTGCGTGCGCATTTATTACTTTGTTGCAGAGTTCTTCTAATTCAGGACTTAATGGCTGAACTAGATGATTTTGCTCAATCTCGTTCCATTGATAATCGCTGATTAAGCAATATTCAGGAACGTTGTCGGTTGTGCCCCCATCGTATCTGGGGACAGGAGCGGTTTTGTCTGTCTCGATACAAAAAATATCGCGACCATTTTTTACCAAGAAATTTGTAGGGGAAATAATTATGCCTTCCATGACGACCTCCTGTTTGTTAGTAAAAAAATATCGGCCCCGGTTCCCACATTAGAAATTATATCATACTTTTAAAATATTGTCAATAGCTGGATAAAATTTAATCTAATATTAGCCAAAAAAGCTCCTAAACAGGAGCTTTTTTATTCTTTTTTTAATCATAATTCATTATTCATTATTCATTATTCGTATTCTATTGTATTTCCGCCACATTCAACCCATTTTCATCAATATAATAAACTTTATTGCCATCTGCGTTGCCAAAAAAATCTTTTATATCAGAGCCAGTGATTAAATTATTTAAAATTTTATCTTGTTTAATAGTTTCAGTTATTTTTAAGCCATCAGCAGATAAATAATAAATATGAGTTGACACCGGATACCAAGCAGATTTTATAATTTCAGAACTTAAACGCAGAATAATATTTTCTTCTTTGGTATTTAAATCATAATTAAATATTTCAAAATCATTGCCCAAAAGTAAAATATTATTGTCGGCTGAAATTTTAAAATATTTTGTTTCAGCAAAAGTTTTAATTTTTTCAGTGCTGTCTTTAAGGTTGAGCAAATAAAAAATATTATTGGTGGTATCCAATAAAAATAAATAATCAGCATTTAAATTTTCTAAGGTATATTTTGAGGTTGGAAAAGAATTTAATGTTTCTTCTGTGGCTATTAAACCAAGGCGCATTTTTTTTAAAGCCACATTAGTTTTTTCTTGACTTAAATAATAAAGTTCTTTATCAATTAATGTCCAAGCAATAATTGGTTCATTAATCACTGTGGAAATATTTTGAGTGGTCAAATTGATTTTAAATAAACCGCTCGAGCTGGTAAAATAGAGCATTTCATCTTTATCAGCGAGTGACCAGTTAGGGCTATTAATTGGCCTGATTTGTTGACTTAAATCAATGATTTTTTTATTAATAAGATCGATAACCACAATTTTCTCAGCTCGACTGGCCAAAAGATAATTTTGTCTGGACGAAATCATTAATTTTTCTGGAACAAAATTTAATTCCGCCAGGGGGCTGATGGATTCGGTGTCTAAATTAAAAAGAGCTAATTGGCTTTTATTGTTTGCCGTATAATTAAGAGCTATTAAATTATCTATTAAGGCACTTATGATATTTATGGGTTGAGAAAAAATATTTGCAACCTTGGGTTCTTTTTTAAATAATCTAATATATTGAGCAAAAGTTGTTTCATTGGGATGAACAGTTAATTTTTTTTGCCAATCTTGATAGCCATCTTTAGTAATTTTAACATCATAATCGTTGGGGAGTAAATTTTTAAGACGACTTTCAGTGGTATCTTTTTGAATTTTATAATTTAAATAAATAGTAGCTTTCGAGGGTTTGGATTCTAAAAATAAAACACCAGTTTTTTCTAAACGGCGTTTAGTAAAATCATACTGATAACCTTGGGCTAGTAAGACAACTATGGGAGCAGCAATAAAGAAAATTAGAAAAAAAATGCAGTATAAAATGCGGCGGCGAAATAGAGACATATAAAAGTATCATAACTAAAATATTTAAAAAAAGCAAATTGGAGTTTTATTTTTAAACCTGCTATGGTATACTTACCAAAGTAATTATTAATTAATCTTATATATGTCTATATTTAAAAAACAGATTTCTTTATATTTAGTGCTAATTTTAATGATTTTAGCTTTTTTGGGTGGCTTAATAATTGGTAGTAATAATTTTACTGTTGATAATAATACAAATACGGATAAAATTTCTGGACAAGTTTTGGATAAAGATAAATTGCCTGATTATTTGACTAAAGATGTCAATTTTAATTTATTTTGGGAAGTTTGGCAGAAGATTCAGGCTAGTTATATTGATCGGCCTGTTTCTGAAACAAAACTACTTTATGGGGCCATGTCCGGTTTAGTTGGCTCTTTAGGCGATCCTTATTCATTATTTTTTGAACCAGTTGAAGCCAAGAAGTTTACTGATGATTTAAAGGGTAAGTTTGAAGGTATTGGCGCAGAGATTGGTTTGAGAGATGGCATAATTACAATTATTGCGCCATTGCCAGGAACACCGGCCGAGTTGGCTGGTCTTAAGGCTGGTGATAAAGTGATTGAAATTGATGGCGCGAGCACAGAAAAAATGGATTTAGATGCAGCGGTTAATAAAATTAGAGGTAAAAAGGGTACAGCTGTTAAATTAAAAATTTATCGTCCTAAAGATAATAATTATAAAGAAAATGATATTATTCGTGATGAAATAAAAATTTTAAGCGTTAAAATGGAAATGAAAGAAAACAATATTGCTTATATACAAATTACTAATTTTAACGAAGATACTGAAGAATTATTTCAAAAAGCTGTTAATGAAATTTTGATAAAAAATCCTCGAGGCATTATCTTGGATTTGAGAAATAATCCCGGCGGATATTTAGATCGTTCTATAGAAATTGCTTCTTATTGGCTGTCACCAGGACAAATTGTGGTTAAAGAAGAATTAAATGGTGGTGAAAAAATACAACATTTAGCTAATGGTTTAGCTCAATTGAGAACTATTAAAACTGTAGTTTTGATTAATGGCGGTTCTGCTTCAGCTTCGGAAATTGTATCTGGAGCTTTACAGGATTTTGATTTGGCAGAATTAGTTGGAGAAAAAACTTTTGGTAAAGGATCTGTACAAGCCCTCGAAGATTTATCTGATGGTTCATCAGTAAAATTAACTGTAGCTCGTTGGCTAACACCCAAAGATAGACAAATTAACGTTGTTGGCATTGAACCAGACATTAAAGTAGAATTAACCGAAGACGATTTTAACGCTGGTAAAGATCCACAATTGGATAAGGCGATAGAAATGCTAACGCAATAATTTTTAATTTTTAAATTAAAATTTTGAAATAATTTTCAATTTTTTAATTTTTAAACATTTTTTATTAAAAATTTAGTTATTAGATATTATTTTAAAATTCAAAATTAGAAATTTAAAATTAAATAACAGATTTATGCAAGTAATTTTTCTTAAAGACATAAAAAATGTCGCCCAAAAAGGCGAGATTAAAAAGGTAACAGATGGTTATGCTTTGAATTTTTTATTACCGCAAAAGTTGGCCATAGCTGCCAATCAAAGCAAAGTTTTAATGGCTGAACAACAGAAGAAGAGTCTTATTTTAAAACAAGAAAAAAACGAGCAGGCTTTAGAAAAAAATATTGCTAAAATTGCGCATAAAAAAATTGTTATAAAAAAGCAAGCTTCGGCCAAAGGCAAACTTTTTGCCGGTGTTTCCGCTGTAGATATTAGTTTAGCGTTTAAGAAAAATTTTAATTTGGAAATTTCACCTGAAAAAATAAAAATTCCAGAACATCTTAAAGAAATTGGCGAACATAAAATGGAATTACAAATTGATCATAAAAAAGTTGTTATTATTATTGAAGTGCAAAAAGAAAATATCTAAAATTATTAAACAAAAATCCTGCCACCAAGGCAGGATTTTTAGAATATTCTTTTAGCTATTTTTCTTTTGTTTCAGATTCAATTTGGCAGTAATTTTATTTTTTATTCTTTTAGCTATTTTTTTTTGTTGCTTATCATAAGCGCGTTTAGCAGAATTTGGCATAAGATTGCAAGTTAAAAGGCAAAAGTTAAAAGTAAATTTTTTAACTTAAAGCACATCAACAAATTTAGTTGTTTTTAAATTACCAGTGTATTTGATTTTTTTGCGATTATAAAATTTAACTTTACCCTCTGCAGTGGCAAACAATGTATCATCAACACCTTTCATGACGTTTTTACCGGGGTGAATTGGGGTGCCTCTTTGGCGGACAATAATAGAGCCAGCTTTTGCTGTCTGACCTTCATATAATTTTGTGCCAAGTCTTTTGGAGATGGAATCGCGGCCGAGTCTTGTCGAGCCACCTGCTTTACGATGTGCCATATAATTTTATTTAGTTTATTCCGACCGATTCTATAAGAACAAGTAGAGAGATCTCGGTTATTATTGTTAGCCACGCTTACTTGCCGGTAGGATTTCCTATCGGCGTAAGAATAACTAATAACTAGGAATAATATTAAATTAAATTTATTAAGTATTTTTATTGTAGCAGAATAATAAATTTGTGTCAAATTGTCAGATTGATGGTTATTATGTATAATAACATTAAGGTGTAGAGGTTTTTAAATTCAAAATTAAAAATTTAAAATTATAATCATATGTATAGCCCAATAGTTTTACAACATTTTCAAAATCCGCACAATCAAGGTTCAATACCCGATGCTGACGCTATGGGCCAAGTTGGTAATCTGGTGTGCGGTGATATTATGAAATTATATTTAAAATTTCGTGCCGAGGACAAAAGCAAACCTTTGGAGGGACGCATTATCGAGGATGTTAAATTTGAAACACTCGGTTGTGGCGCAGCTATTGCCTCCACTTCCATGATGACAGATTTAATTAAAGGCAAAACAGTTGGTGAAGCGTTGAAAGTATCTAAACAAGATATTGCCGATGCTTTGGGCGGTTTGCCAGTAGTTAAAATGCATTGTTCAATTTTGGCCACAGAAGCGTTGGAAGAGGCGGTGAAGAAATTAAGAAATTAGAATAAAAAGATGTTTTGTTCGCGTAAATTCGCGTAGTTATTCGCGTAAAGTCGCGATAAAAACAGAGATCCCTCGATTCATAACGACAAAAAAAGTCGCTCGGGATAAAATTAAAAACTAAAATTAAATTTATGAAAAACCCAATCATTCGCACAATTTATTTATATCTTTTTGCTTTAGTTGGCTTAGCTATGCTCGTCATTGGCTTATCCATGATTATTAATCTTGGTTTAAAAACTTGGATTTTTACCCAAGCAGACAAGCAAGATGTTTATAAAAACCAGCCAATGCCTTTATATTTAAGTAGTGATGTAAAAGTGGCCCAAGAAGTAAAAGTGTGTGCAGATAAATGTGAATTAACTCAAATTCAAAAACAGCAGGTAGATAGCTGGTTATTGGAATATCAAAAATGGGAAAATGAACAAAAAAATATTGATACTAATGTTTGGGTAGTTAGAACAAGACAGCGCCAAGCCGCCACAGCTGTTTCTTTAATTTTGGTCGGTTTGCCATTGTGGCTGTTTCATTGGAGTGTTATAAAAAAAGATAATAAAGAAAAAGAAGTTTAATTTATAATTAAAAATAAATAAATATGAATATTCAACAAAAAATACAACAAGAATTAGATTTAATTCGTCCCCATCTGCAAATGGACGGTGGTGATGTGGAAATGGTTGAATTTGATGAAGCCACTGGCATTTTAAAATTGCGTTTAACTGGCCATTGTGTTGGTTGCCCAATGTCTCAAATGACCCTTCAAGAAGGCATTGGTCGATCTGTTAAAGAAAAAATACCTGAAGTCAAAGAAGTGGTGGAAGTGTGAAAAAATGTCTAATTACTAATGTCTGATGGCTAATAAAATCAAAATTTTAAATTTTAAAATAAAATAGAACATTGATAAATGCATATTAAGCAAATTTTTTTTGAAATTAAGAATTAAAAATTATTTTTTTATGTCCAAAATATATTTCGATCATGCGGCAACTACGCCAGTTGATAAAAGAGTTTTAGAAGTGATGTTGCCATATTTTAATGAAAAATTTGGTAATGCTTCTTCAGTTCATTCTTTTGGCGGGGAAGCTCTAAAGGCAGTTGATGAATCCAGACAAAAAATAGCTGATTTTTTTAATTGTAATCCAGAAGAAATAATTTTTACTTCGGGCGCCACTGAAGCGGATAATTTAGCCATTATGGGTGTGGTTTTTGCCAGTAATTATTTAGAAAAAAAAATACATATTATAACAACAGAATTTGAACATCCAGCGGTTTTGGAAACTTGCAAGTATTTGGAAAAACAGGGCGTGGAGGCGAGTTATATAAAACCGGGCAGTGACGGAGTTATAAAAGTTAGTGATATTGAAAAAGAAATCAAAGATAATACGGTTTTAATTTCTGTAATGTATGTTAATAATGAAATTGGCACGATTCAGCCAATTAAAGAAATTGGCGAATTGGTGAAAAAAATAAACGCAGAAAGAATGAAATTAGATCCTTCGACTCCTCCTGCTGTGGCAGGAGTCGCTCGGGATGACACTCTGTGTCAAATATATTTTCATACTGATGCAGTGCAAGCAGCGCTTTATTGTGAAATGAAAGTTAATAATTTTGGAGTTGATTTGTTGGCACTTTCGGGTCATAAAATTTATGGACCTAAAGGCGTGGGTGTTTTGTATATAAAAAGGGGAACTCGTTTGCAAAGTATGCAACACGGCGGTCGTCATGAATTTGGCAAGCGCGCTGGCACTCTAAACACCCCCTTAATAGTTGGGATGGGAAAAGCAGTGGAATTAATTCAAGCTAGAGATTTAAATAAAGTTAAATTTTTGCGAGATTATCTGTGGCAAGAATTGCAAAAAAATATTTCTGATGTTACTCTCAATGGTTCTTGGGAAGAAAGAACGCCTGTTAATTTAAATGTTTCTGTGCAAGGCGTGGAAGGCGAGGCATTGCTTTTAGGTTTGGATATGGCTGGAATTGCGATTTCCACTGGTTCGGCATGTTCTTCTGGTTCTCTTGAGCCATCGCACGTATTAATGGCCATTGGCTTGTCACACGAGGCAGCGCATGGTAGTTTGAGAATAACTTTGGGCGAAGAAAATACTCAAGAAGAGATTGATATCTTTGTGCAAACTTTAAAACCGCTGGTAGAAAAATTTCGCGCCATGGCCCCGAAAAATGTATAATGGGATAAGTATAATGTATTATGGAAAAATAAAATTTTTTTTAAATGTTAAAATGTTTTTATGTTTAACTCTCTATATTTTAAAGATAAATTTATTAGATGGGGTTTGATTAGCAGTTTTTTTTTAAATTTGTTTTTATGGGTAATATTATATCGCAAAATTCCTATTCAGGTGGAGCCGATAGTGCTTAGATATAATATTTATGTGGGTATTAATTTAATTGGTTCTTGGTGGCAAGTTTTTTATTTGCCTTTAATTGGCTTGGCTATTTTAATTTTTAATTTTTTATTAGCCAAAATGATGTTTTTAAAAGAAAAATTTTTAGCTCGCTTAATCGCCATGATGACCATAATAGCGCAAATTTTTTTAATGATGATTGGAATTTTGTTAACTATAATTAATGGTTAATTTTTTTATGTCATATAATCCAGAAATAAAAGTTGCTGATAAAACTTTTTTAAGATTGCCTCTTAAAACACATATTGTTGGCAAAGATGATCAATTGGCCGAAGTGGTGGAAAAATATGCCCTGCCTGTAATGCAAACTGGCGATGCCTTAGTGATGTCTGAAAGAATGGTGGCCATTACTCAGGGCAGATTAATTCATGAGAGTGAAATTAAAGCCAGTTGTTTGGCTAAAGTTTTGGTTAAATTTGTCAAAAAATGGCCCAATGATCCAGGATTTAGAAATGCTAAAAAAATGCAAGTGGCCATTAATATGATTGGTTATCCAAGAATTTTACTCGCCGCATTTTTAAGCGCTTTAACCAAACCTTTTGGTATTCGCGGTTTGTTTTATAAAATTTGCGGTCACGAAGTGGCTGAGATTGATGGTTTTGCGCCAGGTACTATTCCACCCTATGATCAGTACGCAGTACTTGGTCCAGAAAATCCTAATTTAGTTTGTAATGAATTAACTAAAAAATTTGGCTTTGCTTTTGCTATTATTGATGCTAATAATATTGATGTGGCAGTTTTGGGTATGAGTGCTAATTTTTCTTTAAGCAAAGCTGATTTACGTTTAGCTTTTTTAGACAATCCTATTGGGCAGGGTTTAGAACAAACACCGATATGTATTATAAGAAAGGTTAACTAGTTAAAAAGTTAACGAATTAACGAATTAATTATTTGATTGATTTGATTAAATAAATAAAAAAGCCACACAAGGTGTGGCTGCACTATTAATAGCTATTTTCTGGCTTATTTTGTTTTTTTAAATAAACAGGACAACAACTAATTACGAAAATTTTTATCCAGTCCAAGATAAATTACCAAAGCGGTAATCGTTGCAAATATAAATGGCACAAGATAACATTTAAAACAATCGCCATTTTTGCAAGCTTGAACCGAAATGGTCGGACTGGCAATAAAAATACCAATCATGATAGATAAAAAAAGCTTTCCTTTGTACATATTAACCTCCCAAAATTAAATTCCACTTGTTTGTTTTAAAGAAAAAATAATTTATTTTTCAATTTTTGTCAAGTTTCGGGGATTAGCGCAGTTGGCTAGCGCGCGTCGTTCGGGACGACGAGGTCGTCGGTTCAAATCCGATATCCCCGATAAAAAATATTTCATGAGAAAACCTTATCTTAAAAAATTAAAAACTATTGGTAAAATTACTGTTTGGCAAGTTGACGGACTATATGTACGCAATCATCTAAATCGGGAATTTACTAATTTTGGTCAACATTATCGTTTTCCTTTTATTCCAACTTATGAATTTTGGTTAGATAAAGAAAAAGACCCCGGAGAAGAAAAATATTTTATTGAGCATTTGCTGTTGGAATGGAGATTAATGAAAGAAAAAGGCGCGAATTTTCAAGTTGCTATTGCTAAAGCAGACAGATTGGAGAGAGCAGAAAGATATAAAAGTGAAAAAATAAAAAAGCTTTCTTTGCGTAAAAATGATCCAGAAATTATAAAAAAAATCCATCAAAAAATATTAAAGAAATATAGCAATCAAAAGGTGCAAGTTTGGTTGGTTGATGGCGAGTTGGTGCGGGATTTATATTTTATAGATTTTGTTCAAGGCGGGCATCATTATGTTTATCGATTTATGCCAGAGAATGAAGTCTGGATTGATAATGATTTATCAAGGGCAGAGTATCCTTTTGTAATTTTGCATGAATTACACGAAAGACATTTAATGCGCGATAAAAAACTTGGCTATGACGAGGCGCATAATTCTAGCAGTGCAATTGAATATCAATGCCGTAAGAAGAAAATTTTATTTGACAAAAAACTTAAAAATGTGCTATTATTGCAATAACGCTCACAAGCGTTTAAATGACAATTAATTTCCTGTGTTATACGGGATCAAATTATTATGGCTACTTGCCCAACATGTAATGTCGAATTAGTAGACAACACATGTCCAGAATGTGGTTATGAAGCTCCATTAGATAATGCTACACCAGAAGGTGAAAAACCTATGGATGGCGATGCTATGGATGCTGAATAATCAAGCAAATAAAAAAATCCGCCAGATTTGGCGGGTTTTTTTAATCTGCAAATTACCCCTTGCCAGCGCAAGATTAGAGCAGAAAAATCTGTATAACCTTGACTTGAGCTACTCGATCTGGCTAGGAGGTAGACCTTCACTTTGGCAACTGGACAAAGGGAAATTTGCAGATTAATTATTAGGAAAAAGTAATATAATTGGTAGCTTTCAAAATAAATAAAAAAACCTCCCTTAAATTTTCTCCTAATATTTATTTTTATCTTAAATTTAAAAACTTATTATGTTAACTAACATAATAGCATAGTTTTAAAATTTTGTCAAATTAAATTTCCTACATTCTGTTCCGAACCGCAACATAACCAAAAAGAACATAGTAAATCTGGT
>DAOOOW010000019.1:0-20063 GCA_035387885.1 bacterium | reverse complement strand
TTTTGATAGAAAAAAATATTGATGAGGGTATGGAAAAACACACACCGGTGATTGAAAAAATTGATGGCGGTTATAAAGTAAAAATTGGTTCTGTGCCGCATCCGATGGAAGAGGCTCACTATATTGAATGGATAGAATTAATCGCTGGTGAAAAAGTATATCGGGAATATTTAAAACCCGGGCAAGCGCCGGAGGCGGTATTTATGGTTGACGCGGAAAATGTGTCGGCCCGCGCGTACTGCAATATTCATGGGTTGTGGAAAAGCTAAAAATAAGGTAGAATTAGAGATCATATTTTTTATCATATGAACCGAACAATATCAACCGAAACAACCAAAAAAGCAGAACAGAAACCACCGGTTGTCCAACCCCACCAAAAGCCCAAAATGATTTTCTGGTTTATTTTGGCCGTATTGGTGACGCTTATTTTAATCGGTTGGGTGGTTTTGACTTATCAAAAAACAGTTTACGAGGCAGATAAACTAGCTTTGGAGCAGAAAGTTTTGGAGGTGAAAAAACAAGCCCCACAAGACGAAACTGCTGATTGGCAAAGCTATGTTAATCAAAAGTATGGGTTTAGCTTTGAATACCCAAAAGATTGGTATATTGATGAAACAGAAGAATATGTAGAATTGAGAGATTCCCACCCTTCATATCCTATAGGGAATATAGATATTCCAATTTTTAGTATTCACATTACCTTCAAACCTCAAGAATTACAGACAGTGGACGAATGGTTTAATTATAAAAAAAATAATTTTTGTGATCCTTACTTTTGTAATTATGATTTTAAGAAGATTTTGTTTAATGGTTTTGAAGCTGGCATGTTTACCCGTAAAATAGTTGATTCTGCCAGTGTTTCAATATTTAAAACATTTGAAGATGTGGCAAAGTATAAGGGTCAGGATCGTGGCTACGGGATTGGTTTTGAAAATGAGAAAAATATTTATTTTATTGAGTTTATATCATATGAGAATTCGGATAAATATTTAAATCATAAAAAAATTGCTGATCAAATTCTCTCAACTTTTAAGTTTCTAGAAAAAAATGAAACCAAGGTGGATCTTATATTGGGTTGTATGTCTGAAGACCTCAGAGAAAAAGTGGACCAGAAAACTTTAAAAGTTTTTGAATATAGTTCTTGCTATGCTAAAGATAAAAATAATGTTTATATCAGAAGCGCTTGTGGGCAAGATTGTATGTGGACAAACATACAAGGAGCTGATCCAGCCTCGTTTTCTGTAATTAAATTTCCCTACGGAAAAGATAATCGAGCTGTTTATTTAATTGATAAAAAAACGAAAATTGACGTAGATACTTTGCATATTTTGGATAGTTTTTTGTATGATATGAGTTATGCGAGAGATAAAAACGGCTTTTACTATGCAGGCACTAAAATTGAACAGGCAGATATATTAACTTTTGGGGTTATTGTTTGTGAACAAGCGGCAGGATGTTTTGCCAAGGACAAAAATAATGTTTATATAGGTGGCAATATTTTAAAAGACGCTGATCCATCAACTTTTGTACTCCTTAAGGAAAAACCCCAATATTTAAAGGATAGTAATCATGTCTGGTATAGAAATGGAATGGACGAGATAAAAATTGTATTAGGAGCAGACGCTGAAACTTTTGAAGCCGTGAAGTTTCCAATTTCCAACACAGAATGTTACAAAGTCTATATGAGGGATAAGCAATATATTTATGAATTTGGTAAAAGAGTCGAAGACAGTGATGCGGCGTCTTATGTACCAGAAATTTCAGGTTCTCGCATCTGTCCGATTCCAGAATTTCCTAAATAAAAATTAATTTTGTTATATGTTTAGAACACTATCAATCGAAACAACTCAAAAAGTCGGGGAAACAGTCAAACTCAACGGCTGGGTGAATAATCGCCGCAATATGGGTAAGATTGTCTTTTTGGATGTGCGCGACCGCTGGGGCATTGTGCAGGTGGTTTGCGTGCCCGGTGAATTGGATGAAGTATCACAAACGGCTTTGAGCGAAGTCAGATCAGAATTTGTCTTGGAAATTGAAGGCGTGGTGCAGGCCAGAGGTGAAAAACAAATTAATGCCAATTCGCCAACTGGTACAGTAGAAATCTTGGCCAAAAAGATTGCGGTTTTATCCAAAGCGGAAACGCCGCCATTTGAAATTGAAAACGAAACTCTGCAGGCAGGCGAAGAATTACGCCTGAAATATCGCTATTTGGATTTACGCCATGAACGGCTGACTAAAAATATGGTTTTGCGGCACAAGGTGGCGAGAGCCATCAGGGAATTTTTTTATGGGCAAGATTTTTTGGAAATAGAAACACCATTTATTTCCAAATCCACGCCTGAGGGCGCTCGGGATTTTTTGATTCCCTCACGGCATTATCCGGGTAAATTTTTTGCTTTGCCCCAAAGTCCGCAACAATATAAACAACTTTTGATGGTGGCGGGTCAAGAAAAATATTTTCAACTGGCCAGATGTTTCAGAGATGAAGATTCCAGAGGAGATCGTCAACCGGAATTTACGCAATTGGATATGGAAATGTCTTTTGTGGAAAGAGATGAAGTGATGGAATTAAATGAAAGAGCATTAATTGAAGTAATTAAAAAAGTGACGCCGCAAAAGAAGATTCAGGAAATTCCTTTTCCAAAAATAAGTTATAAAGAAGCGATGGAAAAATATGGTACGGATCGGCCGGATTTGCGAGTGGATAAAAATGATGCAAATTTATTGGCTTTATGTTGGATAATAGATTTTCCATTTTTTGAAAAAACAGAAGAAGGTGGTTGGACATTTACGCACAATCCTTTTTCTTTGCCCCAACCACAATATCTAGAACAAATGATGAAGAAAGAAAATATCGGCGAAATTTTGACCACGCAATACGATGTAGTTCTCAATGGTTATGAAATTGGTGGGGGGAGTATTAGGGCACACATGCCGGCAATTTTGCAAAAGACTTTTGAAATTATGGGGTATAGTGAAAAAGAAATTCAGGCGCAATTCGGCCATATGCTCGAGGCCTTTAAATATGGTACACCGCCACACGGTGGCATTGCCTGGGGTTTTGACCGTATCGTCATGCTATTGGCTGGTGAACCAAACATCCGCGAGGTAATTCCTTTTCCCAAAACCGCGGATAATCGTGATCCTTTGATGGACGGGCCTGGTGAAGTGAGTGGCGTACAATTGTCAGAATTGGGGATTAATTTTAAAAAATAATTTTATTAGATAGTAATCAAAAAACACCTTTTTCAAGGTGTTTTTTGTAATCTTAAATTTACGAAAGATGAGCCGAAACCAATTTAGTCATTTCAAACATATTAACTACTGATTTGCCACCGAATACAGCTTTTAATTTGTCATCAGCATTAATGTTGCGTTTGTTTTGAGGATCTTGAAGATTGTTCTTTTTAATGTAATCCCAGAGTTTTTTAACCACTTCTGAGCGAGGCATAGGACCTTTGCCTACCACAGCTGCAAGTTCAGCACTGAGGTTTAAGGGCTTCATGAAGGCAGAATTTGTTGTTGCCATAATTTTGTTATTTTAATTATTTTTTGATCAAGTTAATGACCTTAAGCTAATTATACATTATAATTAAAAATTTGTAAAGGGGACACGGTAATGTGCACACGTTTTTGGCAATTTTTTGTATTTTGCAATTATCTTGTGCTATAATATATTTATATAAATAATTTATAGCTATATGGCAACAATTATACCAATTGGTGAAATTAAAGTTAAAAGACATGATACTTTTGGACACGAAGTTTTAACTGCTAAATCTGGTTCAAGCGGGCCAATGGGTGTTGATAAATACAAAAGACCACAAGAAAAAAATATAAAAGAAGGTGAAGACGAAAGTTTGGAGCAAGAATACGAAGCAAAAGTTTTGGTAACTACAATTATTGGTGAAATTGAAACTTGGGCAGGAGAGAGTTTGGAAGAAATGTTAAAGATGGAAATTGAAAGAGGGTTAGACGAAAAAATATCTGCCTATGCACATAGGCTAGCAGAATTATTGGGAAAAAATGAAGAATTAAAAAATGATTCAACTGTTGTTGGTTGGATCCATCAATTAGAAGAAATAAAATAATTTTTATTATTTTTCAGCAATTATAATTTGATTAATCCAAACATCTTTATCTTTGATAAGGATGTTTTTTTTGACAGTAAAAAGATTCTGTTCTAATTCTTCAACAACATTTTCCGGACGGTGATAATAGGATTCAATAATAATTTTACCTTTGGCAGTTTTTAATTCTGGCGGGCTTTTTTGATTAATATTAGTTATGGCGAGTAGGCCACCGGGTTTTAAAACTCTATAACTTTCTGCAAAAAAATGTTTTAAATTTTTTAGATGAACAATAAGAAAAGCCGCTGTTATGATATCAAAAGAATTATCTGGGAAGGGGAGTGATTCGGCATCGGCTACGACAAATGTCATCCCCTTGGAAAATGTGTGTTTTTTTACTTTTTGTTTTAACATATTAAGCATTTCTTCAGAAACATCTAGCGCCGTGACTTCAGCTCCACGTTCTGCCAAGCGCAAAGAAAGTCTGCCAGTGCCTGCTCCAACATCTAAAATTTTTTTATCTTTTACATCTCCTAAATTGGGAATAAATTGGAATTGCTCAAAAGTATCCAAAAAAGCCAACCTTTTATCATAAAAATTGGCATATAAATCATACCCGGTGGCAGAATCTAAAAATTTTATTTTTTTCATAATTATTTATTAATCAAATATTCGGTCAAGACAAAAAAGAGCCAAAATAAAAATAAGAGCAAACTTTCTCTATGAGATAATTTTTTGCCAGTGCGCATAAAATAGGATAACATAAAAGCTGCCATTAACATAAAACCAGCTGTGACATAAATTATTTTTTTTGGAAAAATAAATGGTTGCACCAAAACAATTAAACCTACCACCACAGTGGCATCTGCTAAAACAGTGCCCAAAATATCGCCAACGGCCAAAGAGTCATTATTTTTTTTGACTGATTGTAGAGCAAAGATCATTTCGGGAATAGTAGTGCCAATACCCACAATGAGCATGCCAATTAAAATCGGATTAATACCCCAATATTTGGCCAATTCACTAGCCGAAACAACTATAAAATGCGCTCCGACCAACAATATAGCCATGCTAAAAATTAGCCAACAAAAATTTTTTATTAAGTGGACATGTTTATTGGTATCTTCTTTTTTATGAGCGTTGTGTCTGAAAGAAAAATAGTAAAACAGAATACCAGCAATTATTAAAATCACACCCTCAACTCTTGAATAATAACCATCTAAACCCAAAATTATGGGAATTAAAAAAAGATAGGGGAAAGCTCGATTGTTTTTGATAATTTTATTTTCTACTTTAATGCCACGACCAACTAAGAAGATAATGATAGCAAAAACCAAAGTTAAGTCAGCTACATTGGAACCGAAAAGAGTGCCCAGTCCAAAAGCTGGTAAGCCAGCGAGCGAAGCATTGAGAGCAATAAAAGTTTCTGGCAAAATGGAAATAATTGAGACAATAATTAAACCTACTAAAAATTTTGATAAGCGAAAATTTTGAGCCACCTTAATAGCATATTTGGTGGCTAAAAGTCCGCCTTTAACAATTAGAAATAGAGAAATGATCAAAATAAATAAATTTTGCATCATAGCATTTTTTTTAAATTATTTTTTTGGAGTCTTTAAAAGCAGAACCAAAATTATTCCGCAATTAATTTTTTAGAAAAAGAAATTTCCGATTTTTCAACATATAATTTATCGTCCTCTACCGCTAAATCATTATAGTCTCCGATATCTTGCCGAGAAATTTTATTTATTTCATTGTTCCTAAGATCCCAAATAAATAAATAACTATCACGTTCGCCAAGCGGAGTACCCCAAAAAGCTATTTTTGTATTATTATTAAAAAATAATATTGGTTGATAGCTTGGTCTGTCTCCCATACCTATTAACTGTGTTCCTAAAATTGGTTCCAGTTTCATTCCAAGATCAGTGCTAATTATTGTTTCTCCCTGCCAGCTTCTTTTAAATATTTTATCACCATTTGAGATATAAAAATATCCACTCTCATCCGGAGCAACGGCTATAATATTTCCGCCAATATGTATCTTTTCTATTGTATTTTCACTTTCAAATTTCGGTGAGCGATGAACAACATATCCTATTTCCATTGATGAAAAATCAGGGCTGCTGTACGCGATCAAAGCATAGTCTTCTCCGCTGTGAATAAGTCGAATATTATAAATTTCACCTTTTAACTTATATTGAACATTAGGAGCATCGTTTTTTCTATCATGAATATTTATGATAGTAATTTTTTCTTTATTCCAAAGCCAAGGTTCGTATTGATAGGCAATTAAACTCAACCCAGCCCCTTCGTCATTTGCCACTTGTTTAATATCGGGAAAATATATTTTTTTTGCCACCACAAAACTAAATATTCCCGCGCCGATAATAATAGATAAAATAATAATTATGATAAGTTTTAGGGTTTTAGTCATGTTTTTCTAAGGTATATTATACCATAAAACAGCTATTTAAAACTATCCAATTTTAACGGAGCTCTATCTGATTTGTCGCGCATTAACTCTTTTATGATATTTCTTTTGCTTTTACCTAAGATTAATAAAATACTAGAGCTGATTATACCGAAAAAAGTTATTATGCCAAAAAGAATATTAAATCCGAATTTATCGGCAATAAACGATCCTAAGGCGGCGCTTGCAGCCGTCGCTATGCCTACGCCGACATCTTCGAGCGACCATTCGAAGCCCACGATTTTTTTATCAATGTGATTGGTAAAAATTATTCGCCAAGCCGGAACAGCCATTGAGTAAGCTAAGCCGTTGATAATTTGCAAAAGATATATATGCCAGGGGTGCGAGGCAATAGTGTAAAATAATGGAATAATGGCGATCAGAAAAGTGCCGACAACCATAAAGGAATATTCATCATGCTCGCCTTTTATTCTATCCATTAAGCGACTAATGGGAATGACCATTAAAACTCTCATAATCCAATAACAGGCCACTGCGTAGCCGATTACTTCCAGTCGATTCTCAATATGATCTAAAATAAATACGGCATAGATCGGCGCCAGCAGGCCGACTGCGAAAAAAAGAAAAAAATCAGAAATGATCAAAAAACGAATTGTTCTGCTTATTTTATTATTCATAATTGCCACAAGATTCTGGTTGATGTAGAATTTTTTCCACTTTTAATTTTTTCTCGCCTTTGGGGGTATTCACAGAGATTGTATCTCCGATTTTATAGCCTAATAAAGCGCAGCCGATCGGAGAAAGCACGGAAATTTTTCTCTGGTTGATATCCGCGTCATCAGGGAAAACCAGCCAATATTCAAGTTCTTTGTTTGATTCAGTATCTGAAAATACCACTAGCGAATCCATGGTTATTATATTATTTGGAATAGCTTGAGATTCAACAATTATTGCTCTGTTTAGTTCGGCTAAAAGAGCCTCATCGTTATGGTCGTTGATCAATTTTTTATTTATTAAATCCACTAATTTTTTGTGATCTTTTTTGGTGATATATATTGTATTCATAATGATAATAAAAAATCGGCTTAAACGTCCGGTTAGTTGTTATATACACACAGATGATATGTATTGACAAATAACCGGTCAGAAACCGGCTTCAAGTGAGATTTTTTGGTTGGAATTTTTTATTTGTCTAAGCATAATTATATTATAGCAAAGAATAAAAAATAAGCAATTTGTTATTTAATTGCAGCAAGAATTGCTTGTTCTAATTTTTTAGGTTCATCTGTGCCTATCCTATATATTTTACTATTTTTCATTTTTATTTCAACTGCCTCAAAACCAGAAACATTGTAAATGCACATCTTGGGCCATAACCAGCCTCTGATGCCCCAACCATAATACCAATGATTTCTTACGGTTTTAGCAGACATTATATCATTAAGTAAAAATTTTTTCTTATAAATACCATAGCCGAATTTAATGCGTAAATATTTTTCATCAATAATTACTTGCAGTGATCCAAAAGAAGCAAGAATAAACAGGATTACTACCATCGTGACAGTAACGGCAAAATTTGTACCAGAGTTTTCTGAAGGCGGCTCGGCTCGAGCTGTAATATATGTCCAGGAGAAAAGTATTAGCACGACCAGCGTAACAATTAGCATTAGGTAACCAATTTGGGTGTGTTTGTAGGCCATGATTAGTTTTTATTTTATCAAATTTAAGATATCATCTATATTAGCTATAGCAGTACAAATGACAGAATCGCTGGCACCATAAAATATACGCAATTCATCATTTAAAACTGTGGCCCCGCAGCAAAAGGTAACTTTTGGCATTGTGCCGTGGCTAATATTTTTTTTCAAAAATTTTTTTAATTTTTGCGCAGACATTTTTTGAATTGTATCAAGTCCGCCCGGTAGAACGTCGACAATGCCACTCATTTCACAATCTTTTTCTGGTTTGAAAATTGATTGTTTTGACCTAAACAATATCTTTCTTGGGTTTTTTAAAGCTAAAAGTAAAAAACCGATTTGATAGCAGTGCTTTTTATTAATGCCATGATACAAAACCAGCCAACCCTTTTTAGTTTTAATTGGTGCTGGTCCCATTTCCACAAATATATTATCAAAAAAATTTCCTTTACGTGGAGCTAAAAATGGAGTTTTATCTCCAAACCATTTTTTGCCATCTTTAGAAGTGGCGAACCAAATTCTGTATTCACCAAAAAGCATCCAGTATTTTCCATTAATTTTTTCCGGAAAAATACCACCAGATTTTGACCATTCAGTTTGCCATGTTTCATCAAATGGTTTACCATTTTCGTCAAACCTAATCCGTTTTCCACCAGCTTTACAAAACAGCCAATTTGAAAAGACTGGACCATGTTTTGTCCATTTTTTTAAATTTTTTGATGTGGCAACGCACAATCTTGGCGTAATACCATCATAGGCGGCATAAGCCATATAAAAAGTATCATCAATTTGAGTGATGCGTGGATCTTCAAGCCCTCGTTTTTCGTATTCATCAACACCAAATATTAATGGCGCAGCATACCGTTTAAAAATTTCACCATCAGCAGAAACCGCATAACCGATTGACGATTTCCAATCTTCGCCGCTGCCCACGGCACGATAAAATAAATGGTATTTTCCATCATGAAAAATTGCGCCTGGGTTATATAGCTTTTTTTCTTCCCAATAATTTTTAGAATTGGGGCGTAATATTGGGTTATATTTTGAACGAATAAATAAATTGTCCATATTCCCCTGTATTAATAAATTAAAAATCAAATTTTCTGTCCCTATTCAAATCACAAATATCAAAATTACAGCAAAGATAAAAATTTATTTCAGCTAATGTTCCAGGCTATGCGATGTTGTGCGGTGGTACAATTTGCGACGAAGGAGCTTACCACTGCCAAATATGGGTGTAGCGACCAACGGGAGCGAAACCGCATACTGCGTGTTAGCCGATGTTGGGCTGTTTTTTAGTTAAGTTTGAGAGTTAGTTCAACAACATCACGAACTTCTTGGCACCCAATCGGTTTGCCCGAGCCATCATCAAAACCTGTTCCGCAGGAATTGACAAAGAGGAGCCAATCACTATTGAGTTTTGTAGGATAAGCGTCTCCGCCGGCGTAACATTGATCAAAGTCCTTTTTGAACTCATCAAGCGAAGAATAACCTGCTTTGTTTGGCATAAGTGTTACGACGAAAGTATCAGATTCTTGGCTTGCACCAGTATATTTGAAGTTATAGACGGTTTTGGTTGTACCGCTGAATTTAGAAACCAAATTACTGAAATAACTTGCCGTTTGACTATTGCCGCATTCTTCCGCCATTGAAACCAGTTGGTCAGCGGTGTAACCAAATGGAGCTGTTTCTTTGGAAACAGAGGCGGAGACGCCACTTGTTGAATAAGTTAGAGGCTCTTTTGGCTCCTTTTTGTCCGCAGTTGTTGTTTCTGTCGTATCAGTTGTTACCGTTGAAGTTACTTCCCGAACGACTTTGTTTTGTTGCCACCAATAAACTCCACCACCGACAACAACTGCGGTGATGATGATGGCGAGGGCGATTGCCCACACGTTGCTTTTTGATTCCATAGTGATTTGGGTTAATTAGTAAGTGAATTATATATTAAATCGTGGGATAAAAACAGCCCAATTTCGGCTAACGTTTGCGTGTATGCGATGTTTGCGTAGCAAATATGGGAGAGGGCTTTGGAAAAGCCCGAACCGCATACACGCTGTTAGATGATGTAAATAAATTCGCGAGCGATAGAGAGTTATTATTGGGGCAAATTTTTATTTAATTTCAGTTCCACCCCATTCAACAAGCACAAATCCATTTCTATTAAATGATTTTAATTCTTGTGGCTGTATCTTAACATTATTATCTTCAAGACCTTTAAATACCATGAAAACACGGAGCATAGAATCTGGTTTAGGGGTTATATCTAAGACGGCTCTATTGTCATATTCTTGTTTTGTGGCAAAGTGAATCAAATTAAAGTTATTATTTTGCATTAGTGGCGACCAATAAACTATAAACTCGTTATATTCTTTTGGTGTCAAACCAAGTTTAGATAATTTATCTTGTAGAAATTTAACTGTTTCTGATCCTTCAACAATAAATCCAGTTGATAAATCGTAATTTGCATTCTTGTCATCTCCTTCCCAAAAAAGATAACTATATTCTTTTCCATCATCCATATTGATAATTTTGCCGTCAGGATAGGCAGTCACTTGCCAACCATTTTTATATTCTGGGTAAGAAACAATTAAATTGCCAGAGTAATTTAGTTTAACTTCAGTATTTTGTTGCCGTTCAGGATAAAGATAAATAACTGGTTTAGCATCATACATGTACATACCCGGTTCTCCTCCGTCTATTGGAAAGTATGGTATATTTAGTTCATCTTGTTTTGGATAGAGAAATTCAATATCAAGATAATTAGGAATAAACCCAGCTTTGGTTAATCCTGCCCATCCGAAAATTACCACAAGAATTAAAATAATTGTGACAATAAAGCCCTTACTTAGCTTCTTTTTTGGTTTTTGGATTTGTGGTTGTTGGTTCATATTATTGATGACTTTTAAAAAATTTGCCAAAAAATTATTAATAAATAAAAGAAAAATAAAAATTCAATTTCACATAACGTACGCCACTATCCGACGTTTTGCCACTTCCTTAAAAAATCAATTTAGTGTAGCAAAATGTGGCTTTAGCCCTTGCGGATAGCGGTTGTTAGATGACCCGTAGGGCGTAGCGAAGTGAAGAGTAAAATAAAGTGTCCGTTATAAAATTTTGAAATTCTCATAAGCTAATTCAAAATCATAAATAGATTTGAATAAACCTGCAAAATCTTTTTTAGAATTATATTCTTTAGCTTTTTTTAAAAGTTGTAGTAATTTTTCTTTTCCATATTTTTTTACTAAAAATTCAACCACAAAACCAGCCTCTGAATAAACCTCTTTTCCGCCATTTTCATAAAATTCAAGAAATTTTGAAAATTTTATCGGTTTTGTTTTAAGTTTTATTTGACCTGATAAAAATATGGAAATCCCCTCAAGTAACCAAATTGGTTTTTTGCAAAAATCACTATAAATGTTGGAAAAACAATGAGCTAACTCATGCTTTAAAAGAGCAAAGTACTCTTCATCAGAATATTTATGATTGCTTTCAGTTTCATAATTTTTATCTGAAAGAATATAAACCATATTTCCATTAACCCATCCAACAAGCCATTCCTCAGTTTCTGAGCCCTTTAGATTATTAATTGTTTCTCTATCAGGGATTAAAACCAAATTTGGTCTATTATGTTTCCAATCTAATTCAAAAAAAGAATCTAGTTCATTCATTGATTTTTTGTAAACTTGATCTAATTTTGAATGATTTATTTTGTTTATTTCAAAAACCATAATATGAGATTTACAAAATTTTAGGACACTTTATTTTATTTCATATAACGTTGAGCATATGAGAAGTTTTTGTTTCTCTTCAATATTATTAAATTAATAAAAGAGAAACAAAAATTTGGGTGAAGAAATTTTTTACTCAATAATGTATTATAAATAAAAAATTTCTGAACCTCATATGCTTTGTTATGTGATGTATATTTTTTCTTTTTCTTTTTAAAATTCGCTTATATAAAAATAATAAAAAATGAATTTGATTTTTAAGTTTTGATTCAAAAAAGAGGGGTTAGGGGTGAATTTTTTGAATCAAAACACATTAAAGAATTTTTATTTTGGTGACTTCAACCTTTTTGTTTCATTGCTGATTAAAAGTGATTTCATTTGGATAATTGCGGTGCTATTTAGTTTTTGAATCCTGTCTTTTTGAGATAAGCCATCTCGAATTAACAGAGCGTTGATACTTTCAAGATTGGATAAAACTACCAGTTGTTCAATTGAAGCATGATCCCTGATGTTGCCTTTTAGCTTTGGATTTTTGTCTCGCCAAGTTTTGGCAGTCATGCCAAATAGGGCAGCGTTGAGTAAATCCGCTTCATCGGCGTATTTCATGTTGATTTGCTCTTTGGTTAACTCGCACGGGATTAGTTTTTCCTTAATGGCGTCAGTGTGGATTCGGTAATTAATTTTTGCCAGTGTTCTTTGGAGGTTCCATTCAAGTTTTAAGCGATTGTTTTCATCCTCTTTGAGTCGCTGGAATTCTCTGATTAGATAGATTTTGAATTCAGCACTAATCCACATACCAAATTCAAAGGCAATATCCTTATGCGCATAAGTCCCTCCATATCTCCCCGTTGTAGCTTTTAGTCCTATAGCCTTTGTTTTTTTGACCCATTCCTTAACGCTTATTTTGTAGCTATTTAATCCAGCTTGACTTTTAATTATGGCAAATTCGCCATAATTAAAATTTGGATTATATATACTTTCCCAAATACCCAAAAACTCAACCGTATTTCTGTTTCGGAGCCAGTCGGAAATAAAAAAGTCGCCGTCTTTTGCTTTGAGCATATCGGTCAAAGAGATGTAGTCGTATTCAGTATTACTGTATTTTATAATCGTAATTTTAGTTCCTTTTACGTTTATGGTTTTCTTTTTTGGCATAAATTTGGGCTAAGTTAATTTTTAAACTGGTCGAATTCGACCAGTTTAATTTTACCATAATTAGGGTTAGGGGTGAATTTTTTGAATCAAAACACATTGTTATAAGTTTTAATCATTTAACAAGAAAATAAAGAACAACGACTATTAAAATTACGCCTAAAAACAAAACAATGAACAAAGACAAAAATGTTTCTTTTTTAATGAAGTCAAATTTTAAATCATCTTCAGTCGTTTGATAATTATTTTCTTTTTTCCAATCCAATCCATTTATGTTTCTAGTTTTCTTCATGCCACTTTTTTGAACAATTTGCTTAATCATATTTCTGTTTTGTTCATTATCGCTCAAAGTAATGAATTGCTTTTGCCAATGAAGTGTATAAAATATTTTTGCTGGCCTATGCCTGTGTATAATTATGTCGGTTTTGATTCTATCGAACTCATTAAAGTTTAAGTGTTCGGTTTTACTTTTTTCTAAGTAAATTATTATTTCGTCTTGTTTAATTAAAAAGTCCTTGATTGGCCTTTTCCAGTGGGCGTAAAACATCAAGGCCATAAAAGTCAGTAAGGGTATCAAAATAATCCAGCTATATTCCCACGACGCTATGGTTTTTATAAGATAAATTAATACATCAATATTTGTAGGCATATTTTATTAGACTGATTAGTGCGATGATGAGCAATAATAATAAATTTCTGTTGGAAATTGCCGATATTTAGTGACCATATCAATTATTCTATCGTCATCGTCTATTGTGCAATCTTTACCTGTGCCCTGCAGCCTTTCCGCCAAATATTGAATATTTATTTTACACCTACCATTTGAATCCCTTTCACCTAAGATAGTTATCAAAGCATAGTCACTTTTTTGGTCATCTTTAATTTCTTGATCAATAAATTTTGTTTTATTGCAGTTTTTTAAAGCACCGGTAAAGCAATTTATGTCAGTTCCGCAGTCTCCATCTTGTGATATTTGCTCAGAGATGGTATCTTCGTTTTCTGTTTTTTCATTCATCAATGGATTATAGCCATTTTTAATTTCCTCACCATCTTTATAACCGTCCGCATCTGTGTCTGAATTATTAGGCTCGGTGTTCCAAATATACATTTCATCATAATCACTTAGACCATCGCTGTCGGAGTCTAAATTATTTTTTGGGATTCCAAGTGAGCTTTGTATTTTATTGGCTTGTTCATAAGCAAAAATATTGCCAGCTTCTAAATTTGCAGAAATTTGGTCTAATACTAATCCAATATAATTTTGTGTTTTAAATAAAAATATTTTATTGCCAAGATTGTTAAACGCAAGACATTCTTCTCCTACGCCGTTTAATTCTTTAATAAGAGTTGTTGGATTTTGTTGTTTTAAGTTTTGCACCCAGTTTTTAGTGTCCGTAAAATAATTCTCGGCATCAGTGGCTTTCTGAAATTTTATAACTGCACTTTTTAGTACTGGCAATACACCTTGTTTATCTCCTACCCCCAATTCCATAACAAAAGAGTTCACAAAACCACCCATCACTTCATAATTATTATCTAGTTCTGTGCTAAGTAAAGTATTAAAGCCCGAGATGCTTTCTATTTTATTTGACTCATTGAAATCAGTAATTATGTCCGATATGGTTTGTTCTGCCTTGCTCTCTGACATTCCACTCCGTAAACCCTCTTTAACTAAAATATTATTTAATTCATCTTGAGTTAAAACTAACTTTTCCCAATTTTCTAAAATCAAATTTCTATCCTCTTGTATAATTTGACCCCTGTCTTCAGTCCCAAAGATTTTATCTTTATAATAATATCCTGCGATACTTAGTCCAGCAACGACAAAAACCCCAATCAAAATTAAAATAACGGTAATTACTTTTTTATTCTTAAACCAAGGATTTTCTTCCTCAACTGGATTTTGTTCCAGTGAAGAATTTGGCCGAGATTCCTGATTAGTTTGTAAATCCGTTTGTTTTGTTTGTTGTTCCATATGTTTTTTGGGTTAATTAATAAAAATAATTCCCCTTTATAATAAATAAAAAAACAAATTTATTCCCCTTTAAAAAGCCTGTCAAAATTCTTTATAAATAGAAAAATATTTTTTGAATTGCGTATAACATCAGGGATAAAAGAAGTTTTCGGAGCGTAGCGTAGAAAATTTGGGGAAATTGCGAGCCGAGCAATTTTCCTTTTATCCCTTGTTAAATGAGGGTGAACGAAACGAAGTGGAGTGAAAGCGCTAGCGTCCCCTTGAGTTCAAGCCCGAGCCGTCCCAACACTTAGATTAATCATATCCGCCATCAACTTTTAGAATACTTCCAGTAATATAACTAGCATCATCAGATGCAAAAAATAAAATCGCCTTCGCAATTTCTCCTGGTTTGGCAAATCTTTTCATATAAATTTTTTCTGTTTCTTCTTCAACAAAATCTTTTGGCAAATCTGTATTCATTTCAGTATCTACCCAACCTGGAGCAATGGAATTAACTTGAATTTTTGGAGCAAGTTCTTTTGCTAAATTCTTTGTCAAATTGATAACTCCTGCTTTTGAAGCGTCATAGTCAGCAGCTTCAGGACTAAGAGTGTTAATTCCATTTGTTGAAGAAACGTTAATTATTTTTCCGTTGCCATTTTTTAGCATTTGTTCAGAAGCATATTTACTACAAAGAAATGTTCCAATTAAATTGACATCCAAAGTTTGTTTCCATTGCTCAACAGTTTTTTCAAACAATGGAACATCAAAAACAATTCCTGCATTATTTACTAAGATGTCAATTTTTCCAAAAGTATCAATTGTTTTTTGGATCATTTCTTTGACTTCGTTTTCTTTGGAAACATCACATTTTATTGCGATTGCTTCTGAACCAATTTCTTTTATTTCATCAGCAACGGAAAATGCTTCTTTTTCAGAGGAAAAATAATTAACTACTACTTTTGCCCCTTCTTTTGCGAAAAGTAGTGCGGTAGATTTGCCAATACCTTTACTAGAACCAGTGATAATTGCGATTTTATTTTTTAGCTTCATATGGACATGATTAATTGATTGATATTTATAACTTTTCCTACGTTTAGGCTCGGGCTTGAATTTCATTTAACGTTTGCGTATATCTGAAGTTTTCATCCCTATTAAAAAGGATAAATGTTGATTATCAGACACGCTTTTTTTATAGAACTCCACCCAAATCCTCATCAAACTAAGGGATGAAAATTTGGGCGGAGGAAAATTGGCACTCCTTAAGGATTTAATTAACGCCAATTTTCCGTAGCCAGATAGACGTTGTTATGTGATGTAGACAGAAATTTCTATTCCTTATTATTTTTTGGCAATTTATTCTGGTTTCTCAGTTTTCTGCTGAAAAGATGAAAGAACGTCATCTAGTGAAAATTCTGCGCTTAAATATTGATGTTCCTCGATTCCTCCACCTTCGTGTGAGAATTTTGTCCTTGCCGGTTTTTCAGTCTCGGCTCTTACACCAATACCCTCAGAAACATTGAACTTTGTATTTACGCCATTTGATCCAGCGACAAAAACCTCAATTGAGCCGTTTGGCCACTTATTAATATAAACAGCGCCATGTTTTGACATACCTTCAACATGGTCTTTGCCACCCATTAAACTGCTCAATTGATCGAACTCCCTAGCTCTTTCTGGGATAGGACCTATTTCAAATTTGTTCATAGTGATTATGGTTAAATTATTAAACTAACTAAATTGTATCACAAGCTATGTTCGACCTGAAATAAATTGCCAAAAAAATCTTAAAATAGAAAGAAATTTTTGGCTATTTCACATAACGTTCAGGAATATCTGATGTTTTTGCGCAGCGTCAGCGGAGCAAAAATATGGGTGAAATAATTTTTCATTCCTTATTATAATTAATATTGAAAAATTATTGAACCAGATATTCCTTGTTGTGCGATGTAAATTTTTTATCTTGGTTTTTATTGAGCTGAACTCTGAATTGCATCTAAGAAAATTTGATTTTTTTTTGAAAAAATGGCAGAGGGGTTAGGAGTGAATGCCATTTTTTCAAAACTCCTTATTTTTCTATTCTTTTCTGCGTTGATATTTAACAACAAAAAACGTTGGATACGTCATACCGTCTATCTGTTCCGAGGCAGGAAAATCTTTTTCTTCGCGAAAATCTTGTAAATCAAAATCTTTTAAAATTTCTGGAGAAAAATATTCGGACAAACTGTGGGACGGCTCTTTCAAATGAATTGTTTTTTCAAAAATGAAAGAATCCACTATCTCTTGCTTAAAATAATCTATGCCATCTTCTTTATTTTCTCTTTTGTGGGTATTTATTTTTTCCAAAAACTGACGAAATGGATGTTTAGAAAGAAAAACAAAATGTCCTTCAGGCTTCAACACTCTCGCAACTTCTTGAAAAATTTTTGGAACATCCGGCGAGGTTTGCATTGCGTATTTTGAAACAACAATATCAAAAAACTTATCTTCAAATGGAAGCTTCTCTCCTACACCCTTTTCAATCACCATGTCTGGATTTTTTTCTTTTGCCGAATTAACAAACTCCTCTGACGGCTCAACCCCAAATGGAATAGCCCCCATTTCCTTAAATCTTGATAAATCAGTTCCATCCCCACAGCCAACATCGAGAAGATTTTTATCTTTCAGGTCAACTGACTCCAAAATTTCATAAAATCGTTTATTCCCGATTTCGTCTTGAATCTTCATTTTTTTACTGTAATTTTCAGAAAAATTATCATACTGTTCAGTAATTGTGCTGGGTTTTTCTATTTTTGCCACAGTTTCATCATTTGTTAATTGTTCTAGTTGTTTGTTTTCCATAGTTTTATTAATAATTATTTTCTAAATAAATTCATTTTTCTGCGACCCGAGAAGTAGAAAAATACCTTTTTACCCCTCTATAAGTAATAAAAAAATCAGATTTTCGTCTTAGTTCAACGCACTAAAACTTTAAATTACCGCTTAAAGACAAAAAAATATTTCAGCTAACGTCCGAGACTATGAGAAGTTTGGTGGCGGTATAATGTGCGCGCTAGCGCCAACCGCCGCCAAATTTGCGTGAACGACTGAACGAAGTGAGGGAGTGAACCTCATAGTCTCTGTTAGCTGATGTTGGGCTGTTTTTTAGAAATCAATTGATTCTAACAGTTCATCAAGTGAACTTTTCCAATTTTTGAAGGCGGTAATCACAAACACATTGCCTTTACTCTCGAAAACAACTTCTGTTTTTTCAGATCCACAAGGAGGAAGGTTTTCTGTAATGTTGCCAGATCTCTTTGTTGCCGAAATGCCATCAACTGTTGTTTGTACAGTGTCGCCGCTAATTCTAAATTCAAGATCATTTAGTTCTTGTTCTAAAGTGGCTGTACTGATAAAAATATCAACTGCCGGACAGCTTTCCCCGATTGCAGTCATACGAATTAAATCACTTTCATCTCCTGTTGCCCCACTTCTACTTCGTGATTCGGCGACACTGTACTTTTTAGGGTCATAACTAAAAGAGAAGCCATATTTATCATTTTGATACGTTGTCTCGGATATGGTTTCTATTGGCGTTGCAGTTTCATTTGTTTCAACTTCTGAAACACTTTCATCAGAAGTAGGCGACAAAGAGGTCGTGTACCAATAAATCCCTCCGCCGATTATTAGTGCAGTGATTACCGCCGTTACGATAACCGTAGTAGTCTTATTCATACTTTTTGTGGGTTAATTATTAAATGGATTATATGCTAGATGAAGGATTAAAAACAGCCCAATTTCAGCTAATGTATCCGAGTATGCGAAGTTCGCTTTTCGGATTTATTGAATTAATTGGTTAATTTGAATCTTTTTATCGCTCTATCCCTGAAATTACCACCAAACAGAGAAAAGCGAATTTGGGTCGAGAAAATTTTGCACTCCTTGATTTAAATGTCTAATAACGCAAAACTTTTGAGCCGCATACTCGGTGTTGTGCGATGTTGTGCTGATTTTTTACTATCCGCAGTTTGTACAGTCGTCTGCTTCAAAGTTTTCATGAAAAGGTTTGAGCTTCATTAAATCGTTTATTTTTACCGTAGTCCAAAGCTCCCACTTTTTACAGCTTGTTTCGGGATCTGCGCACTTATATCCAATTGACTTGAATGTGTTTGAAAGCACATCGCTTGGTGTACTCTTTAGCCAAACTGTTGACCCAAGTGTATAATCGCTTCCTTTGACTCCAAAAATTTTACTAACCCTTTCTGGACCACAATTGAAAGCTGTAAAAAGTTGGCCAAGAAATTCAATGCCCTTATATTTCGGATCAATTGGAAAAACATCGCGACCACTATCTGTCGCAGTCGCTGGGGCGGTACATAACGATGATGTGGTATTCTCGGGCTTGATGTTATTTAAAACTGGTGCGTTTTGACTTGGTAATTCTTGTGTAATGGGAACTTTTTTAGCCTCCACCAAATCTTGTGATATTTTTTTGTTTTGGGCGACAATGCTTTCATTCTGAATTTTAAGGGTTTGAATTTCTTGGCTCAAAACATCTGTCTTAGTTTTTTGATAAAACATTAGACCACCGCCGACAACCAAGACAGTTGCCACAACACTGATTACGATTGTCCAGATGTTTTGAGAGCCTTGGACGGGCTCATTGTTTTGCAGATCCATATTTTTATTTATTGATTAGGGCGTAAAAGTTAAGAAAAAATCAGCACAATTTCGCACAACGTTTGCGTGTATCTGAAGTTTTCATCCCGATTAAATGGGATAAATTTTGATTATCAGACAACGCTTTATATTTTTAAACTCCACCCAAATCCTCATCTTACTAAGGGATGAAAATTTGGGCGGAGGAAATTGTGCCACCTTAAGGTTTATATAAATGCACAATTTCCGTAGCCAGATATACGCTGTTATGTGATGTAGACAGAAATTTCTTTTCCTCAATGTATTTTTTGGCAATTTATTTAGTAACTTCAAAAGTTTTTGTTATTGAAGTTATTTCTTGTCGTCTTGCTGACATTTCATTATTAACTG
>DAOOOW010000018.1:0-20450 GCA_035387885.1 bacterium | reverse complement strand
GTGGCGGCTTTGGTTTCTGAAACAAAAAACACATTAATTACAAAAACCACTGCGATCAAAGAAAAAATAAAAAATATTTTTTTCATAACAAATATAGAATTAATTATATTTAAATTATTAATTTTATTATTTATTTTATTGACCATTTATTTTAAATTCCGCTTCTACCCCAACAACATCCGCACCATTTTCATAATTTATGTCTGTTTCTATAACAAACTCACTTCTAAATTTATTATTATTAAAAGCATTAGCATCTACAATTTTTCTTTTAACATTATTAGACATTAAATAAATATCTGGTGAATCAACATATCTTATTAAACTACCTTCTGGGTGTTTATCACTGACTTTGTTGGTTTTGGCATCCGTAGAATTATAATTAGTAAAAAATCCATCAGAAACATCAACAATTTTTTTATACCAACTAACCCCATACAATTTTGTGGCTACTTCTTCACTTTCCAACCAACGCAATTTTCCGCCTGGCTCAACAGCATAAACTTTAGGATCTGTAGTTAATTTAATTAAATAAGTACCTGGCCTCATAGTCACATTGCCGCCAATTTCATAAGTATACATTTTTTCTTGACTAATAGATTTTACTTCTGAAAAATCCTTATACCAACTATAATACGTTTTTTCATTAGGAAAAACATATCTTTTGCCATTACCATCTAAATAATACACACTTTTACAAGCATTAGTTACGCCAGCATTTTTTGGACAAATCATTTTTATCAACCCCTGATCACCAGCAAACGAAACCGTAGAAACACCAAATAAACCATAAATACTAAAATGACCGACTTCTAAAGTAATAGATTTAGTATTTTTATCCAGAGTACCACCAGCCAAAACCCATTTTTTATTAATTTCATCCCAAGAATATATTTTTAAAGAATTTTCATCCAAGCCATAAACATCATCCGCTGAATATTTAAAAGTTAAAACTACAGGGCTAGAAAATTCTGTTAATTTCTCTCCTCCTGTTGTTAAAGAAAAATTATATACTTGTTTGGCTACCGCGCCATAATTACTGTCTGGCGCGCCATAAGCAGAACTTGCAACCGGAGTAATATTTAAAGATATATTACCTGTGGTTAAATTTTGTGGCACCAACACAGCGGCTTTAGCATCAGCAGTCGCTACGCTACCACCATTAGCACCATTAATAGTTGTACTTACTGCCTGCGTGCCAGTAGCTGGTTGAGCATTAGTTACCGAAGCGCTAGAACCACCTCCATTTGAACTCCCCCCGGAAGAACTACCACCACCGTCACACAAAGCAGTGCCTGGCACCACTGTAATAACACCATCATCACTGCTATCAGCAGCTACAGAATATGTTAATCTAGAATTACTAGTACCACAACTGACATTTTTTGAACCACCACTATCGTCGCTACTATTTAAAATATATTTATCATTAGAAACCAAGACAAAACTTCCTCCAGCAGATACTGTAAAGACAATATTACCTTCGTTAACCACCATAGAACTATAGGTGCTACCACTTTTTAAAATTAAAGTCATGGCAGGATTGGTCAAAACAATATTAGTATCTGCGTCAATGCTAACTACATTGGCGGCCCTGACAAAACCCAAAGGAATTAATAATAAAGAAAGGACTAAAAATAGTTTTGCTTTTTTCATAATTTTTTTTAATTTAAAAAAATTAATTATTGTGGATAACTTTTATTGTATATATTATATCACTTTTTTAAAAATTATAACATCAATAATTTCCCCAACAAAAAAGACTCTGCTAATTATCAGAGTCTCCCATCGAAAATCATAATCCATAATTCATAATTCTTACTTCAACATCTCTATCTCCTGTAAAATTGCTTCTCTATTAGCAGGATTTAAGACCAAAGCTTTTTCTAAAAATTCTATGGCCTTAATTTTATTATCAGTATTTTTATAAAATCTGGCCATCAAAGTTAAAAAATCGACATTATTGACATAACCTTTTTCCAGAGCTGCCAAAGCTTTAGTTTCAAAAACATTAGCCTGATCTTTTAAATTAAAAGCATAGATATCAGCTAAATTAGTATAAAAAAGAAAACCCGTGGAAAAATTAAGTCCTGTTTTGTTAACCGCTTGCCAATAATGATCAGCAGCTTTCTGCCAATCTTTTAAATAATTGCCATACAAATCTGCCAAATTGGCCTCTGGTATATAATTATTAGGATCTTTCTCAATGACCATTAAATATATTTCTTCAGCTCCTGCATAATCTTTAACATATTTTTTTAGACGGGCGATAGAAAGCCATTTACTGGTATTAAATTCGTCTGTTTTTTCTAAAATATCTTGCTTAGCTTTTTCAAAATCAGAACTATATTTGGCCAAAATTTCTGGAGCTAAAGTTGTATCGTAATTTTTAAAATTTAAAAAAGAATCTGTTTCTTGCTCTGACAAATTCCCATGATTAAAAAATAAAAAATAAGCGCCCAAAGCCAAAATCACTAAAATTAAAAAAATAATTGATAAAATTTTTTTTGTGGGTTTCATAAGATTTGTTCCCTATCCCCACCTTTTCAAGGCGGGGTCTCATGGCGATAGCCAGAGGGGACGGTTATGGTATTAAATAAAAATTTTGTTTTAATGCTATAACCACCCCCTCTCCGATATCCATCGGAGTAGCCCCTCCTTTAAAAGGAGGGGACAAAAATAAACACTCATTAAAAGGGAAAAATAAATTTAATTATATTATTTATATTTTTACCATTTGCCTTTTACCTGCCCCGCTTCGGCGGTGGTCTTTTTACTTTTTTATTTTACCCTAAAAAAATCCCTTTGGCAAGGAATTTTTTTATTGACACCCAACACAAAATCCGTAATACACAGATTTGTTGATTTGATTATATTATACCATAATTCTTTTTTTCTGTAAGGGCGAAAGATTTTTCGCCCTTACTCCAAAAAACAAATCCCTCCCCCGCCGAAGCGTGAGAGGGACTGTTCCCCTATAATCTAATTTGATTAAAAATTAATCAATTAAATTATTTGCTGAAAGTAACAGCTGTAGAAGTGGCTTGGAGTCTGGTTGTAGCACCAGTTGGTACTAAATAACCATTGGTCCATTGTTCAGCTTCTTCATTAGTTGTTGAAGCTGTATCATATGTTCTCCATAAATCACCCCAAATAAAGCTGTAGTCATTAACATTAGCAAATAATGTTAAAGCAGCACTTGGATAAGTTGTAGGATGTGCTCTGTCGCCAAGCATTTGTACTTGGATAGAACCAGAAGTAGTCCCAGAAGGACCTGTTAAAGTTCCAGCCTTTAAAGTAAAGGTCTTGGTAGCACCTTTAGATACAGTATAGGCTTTGACATCAGAGTAATCTGTTTCAGGAGCTGTACCATCACTGGTAAAGATTAAGTCCACAACCACATAACCTTTATCCACACCATTGTCCACATATTGAACAGTGGTTGTAGCGGCTACTTGATTGCCACCTTCATACAAATACCAGTTAGTAGCAGTAGCAGTAGAAGTAGTTACCATGAAGGCTACTCTATATAAAGCTACATCACCAGCAGCATCAGCAGTCACAGAGAATTTATACAATTCTTTGTTTGATGTGCTACCAGCAAGTAATGTGCCACTGACAATTCCACCAGAAACCATGTCATTAGTTAAGACGGTTGGAACACTCTTATAAACAGTGTAATTCTTTAAGGTAGCAGAATTTAAAGTCTTAGAACCTGCAGCCAATATACCACCAGCTGCTCTAGCGTGAACATCACCTTTAGCATTAATGCTTAAGGTAAAGCCTTCACCAGATTCACCTTTTGAACTGCCACCGTAATTATAGTAATCAACATCAGAAGTATCTACTTTAACTGTTAAATTCTTTGGTGTGCCAGCTGTAAGTTTAACTGGATTTCCAACCATGTTAAAGTGAATGGTACCAATACTAGCATCAGTTGTTGTAGCTGTAGCTTCAGCAACTTTTGTGGTGCCATCGTAAAGATAAATCTTATCAAATTGATCTGGACCACCGTTATTAACAGCTGCCACAGTCAAATAAACTTCTTCTAAATCAACATCTGCATATTTAGCTCTGAAGTTGAATGAACCGATGGTCACGCCGTCAGTATTACCAGGAATCAAAGCATCAGATGTAATATCGTTGGTAGCAGCGATTTCCAAAGTAGCATTAGTTGTCACAGTCATTAATTGACCATGATTAGAAGAAATTGTTTCATCTACTGTATTGCCTGTGGAATTGCCATAAGCAATTACAGCATCAGCGCCACCCAAACCAAATTGGTAACCACCAGTAGCTGAACCACCAACATCAGCTTTCAAAACTAAAGTTTTGGAAGTTCCTTTGGTTAAAATTAAAGGAGTGTCTAATGTGATAGTTGTAGTAGCAATAGACGTACCATTGGTTGTGCCATATTCCACGTCATTGTTATTTAAAACAGTTGAACCGTCATAAAGTTTAATGCCGGAAATATTTTGTTGGGCATCAGCAATTGTTGTGGTGTGTCTGACATATAATTGAGTAATTTTTATGTCTTCACCAGCAGACGAGGCATCTAAAACAAAATTAGCAAATGTGAAACCAGAAGTTCCGGCCACAATTGTTTGAGCTACAGGAGTGTTTAGAACAGAAACGCTTAAAGCACCAATTCTAACAGTCATAGTATCACCAGCCACAGCATTGGTTGGAGAAGCAGTTACTGTATTATTGGTTGTTTCACCTTTAGCTGTAATGTCTACATCTGGAGTGTCGATTTCCATGTATAATGTATCACCAGCAGAGAAATTAGAATCTAAATCTGCTTTGACAGTATATACATGTTCGCCAACTGGCACTGTCCAAGAATCAGTTAAAGTAACTGTATCTGGATCAGATCCGGTTGAAGGATCGACTGGACCAGCCACCACGCCACCATTTTCATCATAAATCGTCACATTAGTAATGGCGCCAGCATCTGAAGTTGTGGTGACATCAAATTTAATGGAAGAAATGATAGCGGGTTCACCTTGAGCGCGGAAATTAAAAGCGCCAACCACAACTTGTGTTGAACCTTCGGCTACATAAGTATTTGTTAAGATTTTCTTAGAAACACTTAAAGTACCTGTGGAAACTGTGGTATAAGAGGTGTTATTCCAATAAGGTGAAGTAGCGTTTGATGTAGCGTAAGTTGGAGTGATATAGAAGCCATAAGTTTTACCTTTGACTTTAATATCAGTTTTCTTATCGAATTCAAATTCGATGGTTCTTGAAGATCCACCTACGATATCACCGCGAAGTTCAAAAGTTTTATTATTGCCTTTAGTAATTGTAAATGGAGCAGCTGATAAATCATAAACTAAAGCTTTATCAGTTGGTTTAGCTAAAGTGGCTAAAACCACGCCATCAACCACTAAATCAATGTTGGCGATATCAGCATCAGCTGAGGTGCCAGATTGATAAAAGCGAATTTTTTCTACTTGAACATCTTCTGTGGAATTGACTGTTAATTTAGCAGCAGCAAATACATAATCCGTAGTACCTACTTGTTTAGAAGTAGAACCAGTTGTTGGATTAGTAGAACCAACAGCTTGAGTTACAGAACCCATAGAAATAGTAGAATTCATGGTCATGCCATTACCAGTAATTGGTAAAGAACCAGAAACTACAGCAGTGCCCTTAACCACAACTTGGCTTAATGCTAAAGCAGCAACTTCACCAGATTGTAAAGTTGTGTGCATTGTAGCAGCTAACCAATAAGATTTAGTTGTACCATTGGCAATAGTAATATCATCATCAACTACAGCAGTATGAGTCGAGCCAAAAGTCTTTTCATTCCCAATCATATTTTCAGAAGCATCTAATAAATAAACATTAGCAAAATTAGAATCTTGGGCTAAACCCATTCTTTGCATAGTTAAAGAATCAATTGTTACATCACCACCAGTAGCTGTAAAATTAACTTTAGTGAATTTTACAAAAGTAGCATTCTGAACCACAGTTGCCGAAGCAGGAGTGTCAGAAGCCAAAGCTACTGTTAAAGTACCAGTAGAAGTTGTGGCTGGTGTTGAAGAGCTAGAACCATTAACGGTTGTAAGAGCAGATTCAGCGCCAGTAATGGAAGTACCATCAGCATAAGCTGTTAAATCAGCAGCTGGCAAAACAAAATTCCAATTAAAATTATTGGCATTGAAAGCAGCTTCGTCGGCAATCAATCTTTTTTGCCCATTATCAATATAATAGATATTGGAAGTACCAGAACCCTTAACCAAAGTACCTGTTGGATAAGTTGCGGTGGATAAATCAGCGCCAACTGAATAGTTCACCCAGAAAGCATCTGGAATATCAACAACTTTTTTATACCATTCGGCTCCATATAAAGAAGAAGCCACGGACTCAGATGTGATCCATCTTAAAGTACCGTTTGGTTCAACAGCATAAGTCTTAGGAACAGTGGTAATTTTCACCAAGTTAGTACCAGGTCTCATAGTTACGTTGCCACCTAAATCAATACTGTATAATTCAGTAGAAGAAATGGTAACCACGCTGGAGAAATCCTTAAACCAAGAGTTATACACACTTGGATTAGGGAACATGTATCTCTTGTTATCAGCGCCTAAATAATAAACTGAATTGTTACCAGCCATTTTGATCAATTGGCCAGCAGATGCAGCATTAGCAGTAGGAACTAACATAGCGGACATGCCCAAAGTAGTAACTAAAGTAGCAACCACTAATCCGATTGTTACAAATTTTTTCATAATTATTTTTATCCTTATAATCACAGCAAATTCGCATGGGGTTTTATGAGTTCATATGAGACCCATAAAGCTTGCAATATTTAGCCATGATTGGTTTTTGCTCCTTTCTCGAATAAAACAAGTTGCCCTGTTCTAAACTCGACCTTTCGAGGAGAAAGAATTTATGGTCATTGTCCTCCTAAATTTATTCCGCTATAACGAAACAAGTTTAGAAAGATAATTATTTGTATGTCTCTTTTGTGTCATTCCCGCCGGCACTGCCGATTAAGCAGGCAGAGGGGGAATCCAAGCTAGATGAGCCAGTGATTTTATAAATTCTTGCCATGCTTTCTGGATTCCCGATCCGCCCGTCCCGCTTGGAGTGCGGGACGAGGCGGTCGGGAATGACAAAAAAAATTTTAATTTCTCTATTTCTGGTTTTCTTTCTTATTTTGGCACTAGACATTGGTTATTAGACATTTCCCCAAACATTACTCCCCTACTTTAACCTCAAATTCCTCTTTAGGCGCTTCTTTTTCTACAATTAAATCTTCAATAAAAATGACCTCAGAAGAAGTGTTGTTAGTAATAATTGGATTTTCTTTAACATCATTTTCTAAAATTGTGGCATCTGGGGTGGAAGTAGCATCAGTAAAATTATTATCCTTAACTTCATTTTTAATTACTTCACTATTAATGGTGGCCACAGTTAAAGCACTAGCTTTTTCCACTTGCTCTTTCAAAGCTAAAATTTCAGCGTTTAATTCTGTACCCATATTTTGGCTCACAATTTCTAAATCGTTTTTCACCAGGGTAAGTTTAGCATCAATTTCTTGAGCAGTTTTAATTTCCGATTCATCAACTTCACTACGAATATCTTGCATTTTCTTGGCTACCAAATTTAAATTATTTTTTATTTCATAAGCTGCAGCTACCATTTTTTCTTTTTTAGCTTCATTATTATTTAAAGACATGCCACCGACCATAATTTTTAATTCACTCATACGATTGGCAACTCTATTCATGGCCACCTTGGCTTTACTTTCAGAAGAAAAAGATAAACTATATTTTAAATTTTCAGCTGTTAATTTTAAAGGGTATAAGGTATCGCCTGGCAAAGAATTTCTAGAAGCATTAACTGAAGCAAAACCAGAAATAACAAATAAGCCCAAAATTAAACTAAAAGTAGCAACAGGTCTCGCAACCAATTGCTGTGGCGCTAAAACATTAGTCATCTTAGAAGCCCATTTAGACCAACGCAAAGACCAGCTAATTCTTTTGGCTTCGTCCTCTGATTGCAAATTTAAGAGCATTTCTTTTTTCAATCTTAAAGACCAATCTTCGTCAAAAGATATCTTTTCAGAAACATCGCCCATTAGTTGTTTTAATTTTCTATTGGTCATTTTGATAATTTATTATCTAATATTTTTTTAAATTCTTTGAGGGCGCGATGGGCCATAACCCTGATATTATTTTCTGTTTTATTTAAAATACTGGCAATTTCAGCATGACTTAACTGTTCTATAAATCTTAAGGTGAGTATTTCTTTAAATTCTTTATTGTCCCACTGATTTAATGTCGTGATAATTAATTCAATATTTTTTTTTTGATCAATATCTGTTTCCAAATCAACAGTGCTGATTAACAAATTTTCGACATCAAGATTATTGCCTGCCAAATTTTCTTGAAAAAGTTCTACATTTTTTACTTGTTTATTTTTTTCATAATAACCCGCAATTTTGTTACGTGCTATTTTGTAAATCAAGGCCTGAACACTTTCAACATAAACTTCTGTTTTTTTAATATACTCTAATAAACCCATAAAAACTTCTTGCGTTAAATCTTCTGTTTGTTCTTTACTGGGCACTCTAAAAACAATAAAACGATATATTTTTTTTATATATTTATCATAAATTTCTGCAAATGCTTCTGCGTCTTCTTTGCGTATTCTATCAACCAATAAATTGTCTTTGAAATTATCTATCATTGAATGAGTAATAAAAAATAAAAAAACATTACAAACATGTTATCATATTTTAACTACTAAATAGTTATTTGACAAGCTTTCACTCCTGCTTTATACTAATTTTGTCAAGACTAATCTAGACAAAATTACAAAAATACAAAATTATCATGATTAAATAACTAGCCAAAATATTTTTTTGTCTAGTCTAATCTGGACATTTTTGGCTAAAATTGGCTTTTTTCTGTTTTAATCATTTGGCTAATTTTAGCATATTTTATACTATTTTGTCAAGGATAGACATGACATTTTGTCATAATAGCATATTAACATTTTAACATAATAAAATTTTATATTTTATTATTAATTATGCTTTTATGTTAAAATGTTAAAATTATTTTATGTCCAACATCATCCGCCTCTCCCCTTCTCATGCTGCTCAACTTTTTGGAGTTAATGAAAGATCAATCCGGCGCGCCATTGCCACTGGCGAATTGCGTTATATTGTGGTCCAAGGCAGATATAAAATAAATTTTGAAGATGTGGTTAAGTGGTCACAAAGAATGCCCGGCCGAGCTAAAAAAAGAGATGAGGAAGGTATTGGTCAATATGTGGAAAAATGGCGCATTAAAAATCCCAAATTTTCTCCTAGTAAAAAATTATTAGAAACTGAAGAAAATAATTCAGAAAAATAAAAACCCAGTACGAAACTGGGTTTTGGTTTTATCACATCAACCCCCGCCCATGCTGGTCAATCTGCTGATGCCACTCATGGGTTTACCAGCAACATGCTTTTCAAATTCCGGCACGTCGCTAAATTTAATGAACTTTTTACCACCTTTTTCATCAATCACACAAACCCCCATAAACGCAGGGTTTCTTCTTTTGATATCCTGCAAAAGTTCTCCAGGAACTTCATCTTTAATAACAGGGACTTCAACAACCTTCAAATACCAGCCATTATCAAAAACCTCTGGGCCAGTTGACTCCACAATTCTATACCACATAAATTACCTCCTGTGATTAATGATAAGATTAATTAATAACTCGATATTTAAAATCTTGATAAGCAGTTTGTGAAAGCCTGCATACAGTGCATCTAATATGCACGATATGATAGCCATTATCATCAACGAAAGTGAATATGCTATTAGGACAGCCAACCTTTTCACATTTACGTATAGCTCCAGGGCTAAAAACAATTTCAAATTTTTGTTCTGGTCTGGGCAATTCTTCTTTAAATGTTTTCACTTTTTTCTCCTTTTTTGTTTAATGTAAATGTAATTTAATTTCCTGATCTAAAATTCTTTTTAAAGTAGGAAAATTATTTTTTATGGTCTGATTCTTGGCAATGCTTGTTAAACTGCTTTTAATAATAAAATTTATCTCTTGGGAAAAATTCGTTTTTAAAGCTGGATTAAGCCCCAAAAAGTCCAATAACTTAAAGCTCACAGCCAATTTAGCCGTGGCATAGATATCACTATTATTTTGATACTTATGATTAAAAAAATCAAGGTATTTTTCTAACAATATAAAAATCCTCTTGTCTGAATGATTTTCTAAAATTAATTGATTAAATAAGCCAACAATGGGCCAAACATAATCCATTTTCCCCAAATCATTTTTAATCTCCACATAACTTTTAACAGTTTCCGCACCAATAATTTGCAACATATTTTTTCCTTGCACCAAATTAAAATATGACAAACTTATTGGTTCTAAATGGCCAGCCAGCTTGCTCAAAATTTTTTTAGCGCCTCTGGCTTTTAAAATTAATTTGCCATGATGTGCGCTATAAACCTTAAGCAAAAGATCATCTTCTCCAAAAGTTTGCCTGGATAAAATAATGGCTTGTTCATTAAAATACATAATGGATTTATGATATCTTTTTGTTTTTTAAAAAGCAAATGACAAATTTAAAAACGACCTCTCAAGGCCGTTTTTATATTTTTTTATTCTGGCAATTCTTGATAACTTCTAGCCAGCATTTCTTTAACCTGATCAAAATTACCGCTACTAAAGATGGCTTGGCTTTCTTTAAAAAGCTTATTAATCAAAACCAAATTTTCAGGATCTTCAAAGATAAAAGCATAAATAAATTCAATGGCGCTGTCTTCTAAACCATCAACTAAAGACACCAATCTATCTTTATCTTCTGGAATTAACATTTGATGATCTAAAATCATTTGTTTTAAATCTTGTTTTTTGTCTGACATATTTTTATTTTAATTTATATTAATAGTTTTATTGATCCAAATCTACTAATTCCGGACCTTGCTTGTCCATTCTAGGCCCACCAATAGGCAATTGTTCTTCCAGACCTTTACTAAAAAAACGATCATAATTACCAGCTGGATCTCCAAATCCAGGAATGGGTGTATACATAGTATTAAGACTTCTTTCGCCTGGATTACCGCTTTCGCCTGGTTTATTACCGCTTTGTTCTGTAGTTTGAGAAGGCGCCCATGGCTTTTCTGCACTAATCGCTGGTGCAGCCAAAAAAGACATGACTATGGCCAGAGCCATGAATAATTTTCTTTTGGGAGCAGGTGCTAATTCGTTTTTTAGAGTATCTAAAAAATCAGCAACCCCGGCACCAAATTCTTGTAATTGAGCTAAAATCGTTTCTGCCAATTCAGCAGTTTTTTCTGGGTTTATTTTTGGAGGGTCAAATTCCGACGGTCTTATTGTTGTTTCTGATTCTGGACCTGCTTCCAAATGATTAGGTTTGGGATCTTGTTCTTGTTCTTGTTCTTGTTGTTCGATTGGTATATTTTCCATATTTTTAAAAATTAATTATATTTTATCTATTTTAAAGGCTATTTCACTATCATTAATTTTAATTTTTTCTCCCAGATCATCTGTGCTTGATGTTAAATCATTAGCCAAAGTTTGTTTTTTAAGTTCTGACATATACTTTTCTAAAACACCAGCTAAAAAGGTATCACTGCAATGATAACATATTTCAACCCTATCGTTAATAGTCAAACCCATTTCTTTGCGTTTATTATTAATAGCGCGCACCAATTCACGGAGCAAACCTTCAGCTTTTAGCTCATCGGTAATTGTCAAATCCAATTCCACTTTTAATTCACCACTTTCGTCTTTAACAAAAACCACATTTTTAACATTCAATTCATCTTTAATTAAATCAACATGTTCTTCCATTAATTCATAATTCATAATTCGTAATTCATTTAACGGTTGCCTTACCTTAATCCCCACTTCGGCGCGTTTGGCCAAACCCATTTCCACTATTTTACGAGTTAAATCCATATAATCCAAAACATGCTGATCAATAAATTCTTGGTGAGCCATTGGCCACTCTTCCAAATGTACTGATTCTTTTAGGGTGCCACAATTTTTACCAAGTTCTTGATACAAATAGTCAGCTACAAATGGCGCATAAGGCGCCAAAAGTTTAGACAATTCAAACAAAGTTTTACCTAAAGTAAAAATGGCTTGATCTTTATCTGTTTCGTCGGTGCCTTTAAATCTATCTCTGCTTCGACGTAAATACCAAGTAGAAAGTTCATCAATAAATTCAGCTATCTTTCTGCCACTAGTAAAAATATCATATTTTTCTAAACATTCAGTCACTTCTTTAATTAATAAATTCAACTTGGCCGCCATCCATTTATCCAAAACATTATCTAATTTATTTCTGCTATTTGTCATTCCATTAGCAGTATTAGTAATATTATTATTCGCACTATTAGCATAAGTTTGATAAAAAGAAAGCACATTAAACAAGGTAGTAAACATTCTAGCAGATTCTTGCAAACCTTTTTCTTCAAACCGCTTGGCTTCTCCTGGTTGATTAATAGTATAGAGATGCCAACGCAGGGCATCTGCTCCATATTTATTAATCATTTGCCACGGATCAATAATATTACCTTTTGATTTAGACATTTTTAAACCCTGACCATCCAAAATATGCCCCAAACAAATGACATTTTTATATGGAGTTTCCAAATCTAACAAAGTGGCAATGGCTAAAAGTGTATAAAACCAACCACGAGTTTGATCAATGGCTTCAGAAATATATTCCGCTGGATAGGCTAAGGGTTCATCTCCCCCAAGTTTATCCTGAGCGAAAGCCGAAGGATCCCGTGGATTTTCACCATTATTTTTACTAAATGGGAAGTGTCCTTGTGCCAAAGGCATTGCGCCAGAATCAAACCAACAATCCATGACTTCCGGCACTCTTTTCATTTCTCCACCACATTTTTCGCATTTTAAAATATAATCATCAATAAAAGGACGATGTGGGTCAAACACTCCGTCATTTTCCCAATTTTTATAAATTTTATCAAACTTACGTAAATTACCTAAAAAAACATAATTATTACGCCAAGCTTCTAATTCTGTTTTACCATTAAACAAAGCTACCAATTCTGATAAAGGATCGCCATGACTAACCAACAAGATTTTTTTGCCACTATTCTCTGTTTCCAATTTTAACAATAACTTTTTCATTCTAGCGCGCATGTCTTCTGTTTTTTCACCATTAGGCCAACCAACTTTTAATCTTTTTTCTGTATTACCAACGGTTTCCACCACCCAACGATCACCTTTGCCATGAGCATTACCCAAACCAGCTTCCCACAAGGCATCTTCTGTTGTAGATGAGATATGCAAACTATCTGCTACAATTTGAGCAGTTTCAGTGGTGCGTTTAAAAGGAGAATGTAAAATAAAATCTATGCCTTGTTCTTTTAGATAAGGCAAATGTTTTTCAATCATTTCACGACCATTTTCTGTTAAACTATAATGATCATCTTCCAATTTAGAACACAAAATATCTTGGACATTATTTTCTGCTTCCCCATGACGCAGTAAATAGTAAGTATTATTTAAAGATTTATAAATTCCCAATTCTTCATAACTCCCGATAACTTTTATATGCCCACATCCTTTATTTTTTTCTTCTAAATTATTTTCGGACTTAGAATTTGTTATTTCGGATTTCGGATTTCGGATTTCGGATTTACCAGTTTGGCATTGCCAAACAGGTAGTGGTGTTCCCCAATACCGCTCTCTAGAAATAGCCCAATCTTTAATTTCTTTAAGCCATTCACCGAAACGACCTTCTTTAATATGTTCTGGCACCCAATTAATACTTTCATTATTTTTCATCAGCTGTTCACGCAAGGCGCTCATTTTAAAATACCAGGAATCCTTAGCATAATAGATCAATGGTGTACCACAGCGCCAACAAAAAGGATAATCGTGTTTATATTTTTCTGTTTTAAATAAAATTCCACGTTCTTGCAAATAATTTATTATTATCTGGTCGCAATCTTTAACAAACTTGCCACTAATTTTTTCATACAAATTCTTTAACTCTTCCTTAATTGAAAATTGAAAATTGAAAATTGAAAATTTTATATATGTTCCGTCCAAATTGACAGTATGCACTTTAGGTAAACCAATTTTTTCACCCAACTCATAATCATCAACGCCATACATGACAGCTGTGTGCACCACACCAGTCCCATCCTCTGTTGAGACAAAATCAGCTGCATAAACTTTAAAAGCATTTTGATAATTGTCTGTTTTTTCTGTAATTACTCCAGGGAAAAGTGGTTCGTATTCCAAACCAACTAAATCTTTGCCCTTTAGTTCACACAAAATTTCAGGAGTTTTTTCTAATTCCTCCGCTTCAGTCTCATTTAATGTACCAAGACTATACGGAGGAAAAAATTTCATTAAATCAGCTGTTTTTCTATCGTTCTTCCATTTTTCAAAAATACTTTTAGCTAAAATGTATATTTCATAAATAGGTTTTTCATTTTCATCTTTTTCAACAAAAAATTTTACTACAATATAATCGATTTCCTCCCCTACTGCCAAAGCCACATTGCCTGGTAATGTCCACGGCGTCGTTGTCCACGCCAGAATATATGTTTTATTATTTAGAATTTGTAATTTGGAATTTATTTGGGATTTGGAATTTGTAATTTGGAATTTAACTGTCACTGATTCTTCCTCCACATTTTTATAGCCTTGAGCCACTTCATGAGAAGACAAAGCCGTGCCACATCTAGGACACTGGGGAATAACTTTATAACCTTTATACATTAAACCCTTATCAAAAATTTGTTTGATAATCCACCATAAACTTTCCACATAATCATTGCTATAAGTGACATAAGGGTGGTTCATATCTACCCAAAAACCAATCCGCTCGGTCATTTTTTCCCATTCTTCAATATACTCCCAAACGCTTTCTTTACATTTTTCATTAAATTTTTCCAGGCCATAATCTTCCACCTCTTTTTTATTTTTTAAACCTAATTTTTTTTCTACTTCCAATTCCACAGGCAAGCCATGGGTATCCCAACCAGCTTTTCTTTCAACTCTAAAACCATTCATGGTTTTATAGCGTGGTATGACATCTTTAAAAGCTCTAGCCAAAATATGATGGATGCCTGGCCGACCATTGGCTGTGGGTGGACCTTCATAAAACACAAAACTGCCCTTATCCGCCGCCGAGGCGGGTTTATTCAGGGTTTTTTTAAAAATATCACGTTCTTGCCAAAATTTTATAACTTCCAATTCTTTGTCTGCTAAATTAAACATAAAAAAATGCTGTCATCCCCGCCGGCCTAGCCGAAAATCAGGCTGGCAGAGCGGGGATCCCATGAATTAAAATTTATTCGTCCCTATAGTTATTCGTAAATAATTCGCTACTAATTAGCACTTTAAATTTTACTAAATTTCTTTAATTTTAGCAAATAAAAAAACCCGTGAACTTAATCACGGGTCATTTGTTTGTATTATCGAAGAAGTCTTTCTAAAGCCTCTTCGTCCGACATAACTTTTGCTGAATCATTGGCCACTACAGGCTCATCAATCGAGGAGAGCCTATCAATGGCTTCTTCAGCTGCTTTGGCCACCACTGTTTTGCGACCAAAAGATTTTGTATCAATGGTTGAACTTTTAAAAAAATCAACAACGACCGCCCGTAATTCTTTTCCGTTAGCGGTAATGGTTATAATTTGACCGGCTAGATTATCAGCTTTCTCACCAGCTTCCTCGGCCACAATTTTAGCCAGATTGGCATCTTCCCGCGCCCTATTGATGTCTTCAGCCATTTGATCGCTCTTTCTGGCCAAGACTGCCAAACTTTCTTTCTGGCCTTTCATTTCCGTGGCCAAATATTTTAGAGAATCCATATTGACCAGACCAGTGGCGTATTCACCATTCAATCTGCTTTTTAACGAGTATTCTTCCTCATGCAGGTCGGCCAGCAAGGAATCATTGGTACTGATCAATCGGGCTGTTTGTTTTTGACCAGCACTCTCGATTTGTAACATACTTGCCGTGGTCAAATTTTGGATTTTCTTTTCCGCTTCGGCCAACCGACTTTCCCAGTCAGTCACTTGCAGATTGGCTGTCAGAGCCGGAGCTGCCAAGACCGTTTTCGTAGTCATACCGTTCCAGATGACATATAAAACAACAATGATTGCAATCACGGACAAAAAAATTAAAACTGGTCTGGAGATTTTATTTCTCAACAGAACCCAATCTAAATGCCACCTACTGGGTTCTTCTCCACCCATAACATTATGCCCTTTGGAACATCTATTATCATGGTACATGACGTAATTAGACGAAACATACTTTTGGCAACCATGGCAATAAACTTTTGCCCCTTCCTTTTGAACACTCTCCGCAAAACACTCCTCTGTCGCTGGTTCAACAGAAGAAATTTGTTCAACTAATTCAACCACATGTTTGCCATCGGGAGGACAGAGTTGCAGATTGCCATCATGTATGATCTCTTCAGAAGAAAATTTCTTATTACACTTATTACAAAAATATGTTTCCTCTGCCATTGTGTTGTCTCCTTTTTTGTGAATTTGTTAAAGTAAAACAATGATTGTGTTCAAAGTATTGGCTATAAAATACATCAAATAAATATTTTTGTCAAGCTTTGGCAAATAAAAAAGGGACTCACATAACTGCAAGTCCCATAATTTTAAATATGCTATTCACATAAATTAATCTTTTACAAAACAAAGTCTGACAGGACAGCTTTCCATCTTTATATCTTCATTCCTATACCCGGCATAAAAATATTTATTTTTTTCCGGATCTCTTAAAAAACGATTTAAGGAGACAATAATCTCCTGATATGTTGCTGCCCAACCATTTTTTTTAATTTCCTCTTGAACTAAAACCAAATCAATTGTTTGATAAAACCACAGATGTTTTTCGAAAAGACCAAAAAGAAATTCATCAAACTCCTCTTCTGTAACTTTTTTGGGTTTATCAGCCATTTGCAACCTCCTGGTTGTTTATTTGTTGTTTATGTTTCTATATTTATATCCAATTTACTCTTTAATCATAAATTCGTCAAACTTTTTGAAAAAAAATTTTTCTCCCCTACCATAATACATAATACATTATACACCATACTTTTTTTCATTTTCCTTTTACCAATTACCAATTACTAGTTACTAGTTACTTTTATTCAAAAGTTCCTCAATCGTCTCATGCTTAGACAACCTTTCAAAATCTGGTAAATCTTTAATATCTGTTAAACCCAAATGACGCACAAATTCCAAAGTTACACTATAAACATTAGCGCCGATTTTCTTGTCTAGGCTTGTTTCAATTAATCCCCGCATCATTAAATTTCTTAAAATCATAGAACAATTCACGCCACGAATTTGTTCCAATTCCATTTTAGTAACAGGGCTCCTATAGGCAATGATAGTTAAAGCTTCCAGTTGCGGCCGAGTCATTTCACCAGTTAGTTCCTCTTTTAAAAATTTTTCCATTATTTCGGAAACCTCTGGATCTGTAGCCATTTGTACATGTTCATCGTTAATAATTATTTTAATTCCTCGTTCACTTTTATTATATTCCTGCTTTAAAACTTCCAAAACAGTTTCTATTTCTGCTTTAGACCGCTCGGTTAATTCGGCTAACTTTTTAAGACTTAAGGGTTTATTGGTTAAAAATAAAAGGGCTTCTACTTGTTTTTTTATCATATTTTTTTAATTATTATTTCATCATGCAAATTATTTTGTTCCACCAAGACCACTCTTTGTTTGACCAACTCAAGTAAGCCTAAAAAGGTTATAATAACATCCGTTTTATCTTTTGAACCTTTAATTAAATCTTTAAAATTAATACTGGCTACTGCCAAAATTCTTTGCCTAATACTTTCAATCTTTTCTTTAATGGAAACTGCCCGGAGCATGGATTTCTGGGGCAATTTAATAATTGGCTCAATTTCTTTAAGTATTTCTAAAAATATCTTTTTTAGTTTCTCAGTATTTAAATCTTTGGGCGGATTAAAAATAACTTCTAAGTCAACTGGAATTTTATCGCGTAAAAATAAAACTTTTTTTTCAGCTAATATTTTTTCAATATTTTTAGATGCTTCATAATATTCTTTGTAGATTTTTAACTGAGTGGCTAAATTAAGTCCATCATCTTCAGCATCAATTTTTAAATTAGGCAAAAGCACCCGTGATTTTATTAATAATAATTTAGAAGCCACCACCAAAAAATCCGCCAATTCTTCAGGATTTTTTTCTTCCACCAACTCCAAATACTTCATAAACTGCTCGGCCACATCGGCAATAGCCACCTCGGTAATATCCAAATCTGCCCCTTCAATTAATTGCAGAAGCAAATCCAACGGCCCTTCAAATTTTTCTAACTTTACTTTATACATTTAAACATCATGTCATCCCGAGCGTAGCGAAGCGGAGTCGAGGGATCCCGTGGCACACGCTCATATCCAACATTAAGTTATTTCTTTTTTAATTTTTTTATTTTTTTGGCCACACTAAAATTACCCGACTTGGCACTTTCTAATTTTATAAAATCCGCCACGTTCATTTTTACGCTTTCGCTAAATTCTCCTGAAGAAAAAAGCACTGTGCCTTTCAGGGTCTTGTCGACAAAAACTGCAATTTTATACATAGACCCAAAAGCGCTCATGGTACCAGGTTTAACTTTAAAATGAACTTTCATGGCTGACTCTTTGGGGATCTCTACTTTGGTAATCCTTACCTCTTTGGTGGTCATAACCTTGGCTAGTCTTTTCAAATCAATATTTTTATCAGCCGGCACTATAGCAATAGCATAAGGTTTTTGGCCATGCTCCAAAGGCTTATTCATTTTAACTAGTAAACTTTTGGCAATCGTGTTTAATTTAACTTTCAAAGTTGCTGCTGCGTCATAGGCTGTAAAAACCTTACGATGTTTAATAACTTCGTATTTTAATTTTGATTCATCTAATTTTTTTAAAAATTTTTTATTCATAAAACTTAAATTTTATAAGTATAAGGATCAATTTTGATAATTAAAAAAGTTAAAACAGCATTAACCCCAAGCATGATTAAAACTTTATAAATTCCTTGCCTTAAATCTATATTTAAAATTTCCGGTAAAAACAAAAGAATTGCCGCGCCAATGCCAAAAAAATAATCGGTTGGGATACGCCCAGTCCATTTTTTATGCCACCAAACATTGGCTGGGCCAAAATCGTGCAAAGAAAAATGTGGATTCATAATAAACCACAAAAAATCCCAAACCACAACAAACAGCATAAACAAACTCATAATTTCCAATTCCTGATAAATATTCCAGCTCCAATTCCACACAAACGGCCAGTGCATAAAAAGCAACAGAAAAATATTCAAAACAAAATGATAGCCAGTCAATTCTTTGTCGCTCATTATTTTGGCATAAAATTTAGCGACCTTGGAATCTGACTTAGGCCGCCAAGTGGGCAATTTAGCAGCCCAGCCATCCCTGCCTTCAATTTGAATTTCCAAAAGCGCCAAGGCCATGCCAATCAGATAAAAATAGATAACCTTGAATAAAAATGGTGTAAGCATAAAATTATTTGAATTATGAATTACGAATTATGAATAATGGTTTTTGAAGCACGAATTAACCCATTAATTAGTTTATGAATAATAATAGTTTGATTAGCGACTTGGCTAAATTTTTCTTGTGTTATATAACCAACATCTCTGGCAACTAAAATTTGATTTTGTAATTCTGTTAAAGAGCCCAAAGCCATTGAATAAAAATTTACTTTCTCTTTGTATGATTGTCTACTAAAGCCCTCGGCGATATTAGAAGTGATCGAAACAGCGCATCTTCTTAATTGGCTAATTAATCCAAACACCTCATCTCTAGGAAATTCTTTTGTTATTTTATATATTATCAATACTATTTTATGTCCTTCTTTCCAAGTATTTAAATCAGTAAATTTTTTTATTTTTTCTTTTTCCATGATTCATAATTCGTTATTCGTAATTCATTTTTTAAACGGCAGTTTCATCTGCTCTCCCAAAAGCCTTTTAGCCTCTCGCCTACCCTTAGTGGTTAAACCAATTTCTTTAACAAACCATTTATATTTTGTCCTCTCGCCAAAACCAATCAGCATTTCTTTGTCAATCAATCGTTCAATACTTTTAGTAATAATTTTTGTCCACATTTCTTTTTTTGGCTTCTTATTTATTTTATCATAAAAACCAGTTAGTCGTCTACGCGAAATTTTATTCAATTTGTTATTGAAGCATTCTAATAAAATATATTTTTGTAAATTAGACAACCGCATACATAATTTTAATTTACAATTACCCCTCCCCTTAATAAGGGGGTTAATAAGACACGGTGTGTCTTATTAACGGGAGAGGTTTATAACGGACTTTTTATATTTTTCAAACTTGGATTGGTCACTTTGGTGTAAATCTGGGTTGTCCTGATGTTGGCATGTCCCAAAAGTTCTT
>DAOOOW010000017.1:0-23204 GCA_035387885.1 bacterium | reverse complement strand
TATTATATAATAATTAATTAATCCACAGGTAAATTTATAATTAACTCCAGTGGATTAATAAAGGAAAGCGCATATGTCTGATATCAAACCAAATCGCGCGGCAGAAATCCAAAAAATGTATGCCGACGATGAGACAAACGAAACCGTGGTAGAACGTGCTACTACCAAAGAAGCTGGCAATCCTAAAAAATCAAAAGGCGGTAAAGTTATTTTTATTTTAATTTTGATTGTTATTTTAGCGGGTGTGGCTTTGTATGTTATTTCTAAAACAACCAATTGGGATGTTTTAGGAGTTAAAGAAACTGTTGTTCCTGGTATGGAACCGGTTAAAGCCAGTGATTGGCAAGCAGTTTTTTTAAGTAATGGTCAAGTTTATTTTGGCAAGCTTAAAGGTCTAAATGATACTTATCCAACTTTAGAAGATGTTTATTATTTGCAAGTGCAAGAAACACCAATCCAACCAGCCGAAGCTGGCGGTGATGGCACAACTGCGGGAGTGCAAGCAGCGGCTACAACTCAGCAACAATTAATTTTAGTTAAATTTGGCACGGAATTGCATCGGCCAATGGATAAAATGTATTTGAACAAGGATCATATGATGTTTTTTGAAGATTTAAGTTCTGCTTCTAATGTTGTGACAGCAATTACAGATTATAAAAAGGGTTTAGAAGCTACTAAATAAAATTTTTTGATAAGGTTATCTTAAACAAAAAACACTCAATTAGATGAGTGTTTTTTGATATGTTATTTCTCAATGTACATTAGGACCATCTGCAATATAAAAAATATTTATTGCGCTGTGTCCCGATAAGCGAAGCGCTATCGGGACGACCATCTGCGCAATATAATATAAAAAATTTTTGGTGCGCTGTGCATGGAGTTTTAGCGTTAAGCAAAAAGCCAACTGCTTGGATTTTTGTAGCTAAAACGGGTTGAGTGATGTTCCGGAGGAACCAGCGAAACCCACGGACCTGCGACCATCTGCAATATAATATAAATTTTTTTATTGCGCTGTGCAGGATTCGGACCTGCGACCATCTGCTTAAAAGGCAGTTGCTCTACCAGGCTGAGCTAACAGCGCATAAAACTGGTAATTTTTTTTTAAAACATTGTTTTTATTCTAGATGAAAATAAAAAATTGGTCAAGAGCAATTTTTTATTTATTAAGCTCAAAATGAACAGTTAAATAGCCAACCCCAAAAGGAAATTCATAAGATAAAATTTCCGCTGTGTAATTATAGTCATTTAAGATGCCCATTAAAATTAGTAAGGGTTTTAAACCGCACTCGACAGCGCTTTTTTCTAAACTTTCATCAAGGTCAACTAAAGGAGTAACATTTTTATTTTTAAGTGTCTCAATGATAATATTATCGAAAGTTTTGCCTGCTTCAGAAAAACCAGCTGGGGAATTTGGAGTTAAAGTGTGGGATAAATCTCCGGTGGCAATAACCGCAATTCTTTTGGGTGTTTTTTGAATTAATTCGTTTAGATGATTACCAAAAAAGAAATGTTTTTTATTATCTAAACCGCAATGAGTTAGAGGAATAATTTTAATATTTTTTAAATATTTAGTTAAATAAATTAAAGGCACACTGGCCCCGCGATCAAGATCTTGTTGATCAACAAGATGCAAAGGAATTTTTGTTTCTGAATGTTCTTTAAGTTGATAACTAAAAATAGGATCACCAGCGAATTTTAAAAGTGTTTCTAAATCTCCAAATTTTTTAAAATTTGCTTGGAAATTTTGAGAGCCATTGATGGTAAAAGCCTGCTCCATAATTTGTCCGTGTTCGGAAATGATCAAAATAATTTCTGGATTGGCTAGGGCAATTTCTTCAGCCAATTTTTCTAGGGCCTCAGTAGTTTTTTTTAAAGACACCAAATTGGCGCGTCCAACAGTTGGCGCCAGCATGGGGGTGTGGGGGGTAAAAGCTGAAAAAACTAGCATAAATTACGATGGAAATTTTAAAATCCAAATTTTAAATTTTAAAATAAATCTAAATTTTAAAATCTAAAACAATAACATGTGAATGAACACAGCATAAGCAAAATTTTTGAAAATTTAAAATTAAATATTTAAAATTATTTTAAAATTTGAGTTTTAGAATTTAAAACTGTTAATTACTCCACTGTGTTTATTTCTTCTCCCAAAGGGTGTAAATCTAAAATATTTTTTGGGACATCAAAAATATTTTTCCATTTATAGCCTAGTGATTCAAAAGTTTCTCCATTGGCAATGAGTCTTTTCTTGCCTTCGGCAATTACATAGACTTGGGGAGCATCTTTAATTTTGACCAATTCACCGTCTTTAAGTTTATAAGGGTCACCAGTTTCATATTTAGTTAATTCTTCGCTTTTTACTTTAACAATTTTCCTTTTAGGGAAATAAATTTTTATTAATTCAGTAGCCCCAATTAAATGTTTGACACCGTCTTTAACATAATACATTTCTTTAGTGGTTAAATCTTGTAAAATTCCGCCTACAGGATAGGCAGATTTAATGGTAATGGGTTCGCCTTGGGTAAATTCGTTTAATTCTTCCAGAGAAATTTTTACAATTTCTTCAGGATTAAAACCAATAAGTTTAAAAGCTTGACTGGAAGTAATTGGTCGCAAAATATCATTTTCTAAAAAGTAAACTCCACCAGCTGGAATTTGCAAAAGGGAATAATTAGCGTATTTGATAGGCGCACCTATAGCATATTTTTCCAAATCTTCTGTTTTAACCACTAAAACTTTATTTAAAGAATAATTGGAAGTAAAGACACTTTTTGAGGCAAATTTTCTTCTAGTGTTATTTTGTATTAACCACAAACTTTGATCACTAGCATCTTGCAAGAGTGAACCTTCTGGATAAGTCATAGAAAACCAGTTGTTCCACAGAGTGTGTAAAGTTTTATTGCCACTAATATGTGGAGTATAAATATACAAAGCACGGGTAGCATCATTTTGAATAGGAATTTCTTGGCCATCAATAATGGCATTTTGGCCAACTTGTAGTTTAAAATCATTAGGATGATCTAGATAATAGCGAATAGAACCAGCTCCCCAATCAATTTGGTTAGCCAAACCTTGATACTTGGGATTACAACCGCCAGAATCTGGACAACCATAACCAGTGGCCCAATCTAATTGGCTTGGAGCCGGAGTTTTATTAGTAATTAAACCTTGTTCTTTTTGTAATAAAGTTAAAATATATTTAGGATTTATTTTATAAACTTGTGCCACTTCATAAATTATTTGATAAGCATACATTTTAACATTTTGTTCCACATAATTGGCCAGAATACCGCCTTTTTTATTTAAAAAATCTTTGACCTGATCCAGACTCATGGCTTGACTATTAGTTAATTCTTCGTCAGATAATATTAAGCCAGGGTTAAAAGAAGCCGCTTGGGTCGTGGCTATGGGTTGCAATGTAAAAATGGTTAAAATAGTTAAAAAAAAGATTTTTTTGGTAAACATATTTTATAAATTTTTAATTTTGAATTTTGAATTTAAAAATAATATCTAATTGTTTAATTTTGAAAAAAATTAAGTTTAGTTTAATTAAAAATTCAAAATTAAAAAATTATTTCAAAATTTGAATTTAAAAATTAAGAATTTTTTCTATTTTTATTTTATCACAAAACCAGATTTTCGGCAAAAAATTATGTTTAATGATAAAAAATACTAAATTTTTAAATAGCCATTGATAAATTCTGCTGCGGTCATTTCTTTTTTGCCAGCTGGTTGTAATTTTATAATTTCTAATAAATATTTATCGCCGCTAGCCACATAGAGTTTTTTATTTATAATTTCATATTCTCCTGGCAAAATATTTTTATTAATATTTTTTGTTAAGTTAATTACTGTAAAGTTTATTTTTATTTTTTTATTTTTAATTATTAATTCTCCAAAGATGCCTGGCCACAAATGAAAGGCGCGCCACTGATTATGGATTTCTCTGGCTGGTTTTTGCCAACTGATTTCCCCATCAGTTTTGTTAATTATTTTGCTAAAAGTAGCTGCGGCATGATTTTGTTCAGTCATTTTAATTTTGTTAGTAAGAAAATCTGGCAAAATTTTAATTAAAAGTTCTGCGCCCATTATTGCCAGACGGTTATGTAGTTCTAAAAAATTTTCTGTTTCTGCTATTGGACAGGCAAGGCTTGACAATATTGGTCCGTGATCTAGTTTTTCATCCATAAGCATAATGGTAACTCCAGTTTCTTTATCGCCATTTAAAAGCGCAGTTTGGATGGGCGAGGCGCCACGATATTTGGGTAAGAGTGAAGGATGAATGTTTAAACAACCCAAACGCGGTAAGGTTAAAATATTTTTAGGAATAATTTTACCATAAGAGGCCACTATAAATATATCTATCTCGTTTTCGTCATTACCGACCGCCTCGCTCCGTGTCCCAGCCAAAGCTAGACCTGCCGATCGGGGATCCAGCGTCTTAAGAAAATCTTCATCCAATTTTTCTGGTTGTAAAATGGGGATATTTTCTTTTAAAGCCAAAATCTTAACCGGTGTGGCAGTTAAAATTTTTTTTCTGCCACTAGGCTTGTCTGGGGTGGTTACTATGGTCAGAGGCCGATAATTTTGCCCTAAAAGTTCTTCTAATATGATCACAGAAAACTCTGAAGAACCAAAAAAAATGAATTTTAATGAATTATTATTCATGGAGTTAATGTAGCATTTTTATAATTTTGTGGCAATTAATAACCTTAATTAAGGGATTGTTTTTCTGGCTCAAAATGTTAAAATGCTAATATATTAAAATATTTTTATGACAAATCCTTTTGCCACCCCAGAAGATTTACTTAAAACTAAAAGAAATTATCAAATATCAGAAACAGTTTATGCGGGTGATGATTTTTTTATTGATAAAAAATATCAAGGTAGTATTGCTCGCCTTTTGAATATAAAAAAAGTTAGGTTGGCTTTTTTGGTAATTATTTTATTCTTTATAATTTTGTGGTCCAGAGTTTTTTATCTGCAAATTAAACAAGGCGATTATTATCATAATATTGCCGAAGGTAATAGAATCAAAAGTGAAGTTGTGGCTGCTCCTAGAGGAATTTTTTATGATCGCTATGGCCTGGCTTTAACAGAAAATGATCCCAGTTTTTCTTTTATCATCGAACGGGAAAATTTAAAAAAAATGTCGCCAGAATCTCAAGAAAAATTGCAACAAAAAATAGTTTTTTTAACTGGTTTAAGTCAGACTGAAGTGGCTAAAGATATGCAAGATTTTTTGTCAGAGACTAACAAAAAATTAGTACTTGATTTTGAAGCTAGCTATGACAAGACATTATATTTTTTAGCTCATCAAGCAGATTTTCTAAACTTAGAATCGCACGTGGATTCTCAAAGAAAATATTTGGCTGGAGAAAATTTAAGTCATGTCTTGGGTTATTTGGCTAGAATTAATGCTGATGATTGGTCGGAGTTAAAAAAACAAAATTATCAATATACAGATTTGATTGGACAAATTGGTTTAGAATATCAATACGAAACTATTTTACATGGTCAACCAGGGTATATAAATCATGAAGTGGATGCCAGTGGTCGAGAGTTAACTATTTTAAAAAAGAATGAGAGTCGGGCTGGAGCAGATTTGATTTTAACCATTGATGCCAGGTTAAATAAAAAGTTAGCTGAGGAGTTAACTTTGATGCTTAAAAAAAATAATTTAAAAAAAGCTGCTGCCGTAGCTCTTGATCCAAAAAGTGGTGCAATCTTGGCCTTTGTTTCTTTACCCAGTTTTGACAATAATTTTTTTTCCAATGTGACCAAACACAATCAAGAAATAAAAAATTATTTAACAGATCAAAATAAGCCACTTTTTAATCGGGTAATAACCGGCGAATTTCCTTCTGGGTCTACTATCAAACCAGTTTTTGCTTTGGCTGCTTTGGAAGAAGGTCTAATTACTAAAAGCACCTCTTTTTTAAGTTCTGGTGGGCTTAGAATTGATAAATGGTTTTTTCCAGATTGGAAAGATGGCGGTCATGGCTTAACTAATGTTATTAAAGCATTGGCCGAATCTGTTAATACTTTTTTTTATTATATTGGTGGTGGTTATGAAAATTTTCAAGGTTTAGGTTTAGAAAAAATGATGACTTATGCTAATAAATTTGGTTTTGGCAATTTAACTAATTTGGATTTGCCAGCAGAAAAAAAAGGTTTTTTACCTACTAAAGACTGGAAAGTGACCACTAAAAATGAAAATTGGTATATTGGCGACACCTATCACATAGCTATTGGCCAGGGAGATATTTTAGTCACACCCCTGCAAATTGCTAATATGACTGCTGCTATAGCTAATGGTGGCATTCTGTACCAACCATTTTTAGTTCAAGAAATTATTGAGAGTTCTGGAGCTAAAACAGTCACTGCTAAAAAAGTTTTAAATGAAAATTTTGCTAGAGCTGAAAATATAGCGATTGTTCGTGAAGGTATGCGTCAAGCAGTAGTGGTTGGTTCTGCCAGATCATTAAGTGATTTGTCGTTCACCAGTGCTGGCAAAACAGGTACAGCTCAAGTTGGCGGCGAAGCTAAACCCCATGCTTGGTTTACAGTCTTTGCGCCTTATGAAAATTCAGAAATTGCTTTAACTATTTTAATTGAAAACGGCAATGAGGGTTCAACGGTGGCCTTGCCAGTTGCCAAGGAGGTTTTGAAATGGTACTTTGAAAAGTCATATTAGCATAAAATCATATTAAATTAATGTTAAAATGTTATAGTGTTAAAATGCTAAAACAATTTACGCTTGACACAAATTTTACTATCTTGTATCTTATATGTTATATACAATTATCTATAGAGAGATAATTGCAAATTTTAAATGAAAATTAATTTAATTTTATGTCTATAGAGCAAGCTTATATTACAAAGGAAGGATTAGAAAAACTTAAACAAGAATTACAAGAATTAGTGGCAGTTAAAAGAAAAGAAGTTATTACAAAAATTGAACAGGCCAAAGAATTTGGTGATTTAAGTGAAAACGCTGAATATCATTCAGCTCGCGACGAACAAGCATTTATTGAAGGCAGAATTGCCGAACTAAATGTTATTTTAAGAAATGCAATTATTATTGAAGAAACCAAATCTAATGGCTTGGTTAAGGTTGGCTCTAAAATTAAAATTACTGATGAGGTTGGTAAGATGATAAAAGAATATAAAATTGTCGGTTCTGAAGAAGCAGACCCCACCCAAGGTTTAATTTCTAATGAATCTCCTATTGGACGGGCATTTTTGGGTAAAAAAGTTAATGAAATTATAGAAATTCAAACCCCTAGAGGCATGATCAGATATAAGATAATGGAAATTTCTTGACAACTACGGTCAAGGCTTAATTCGAACATTTACAAAATACAATCCCATGTACTCAGGATACTCTTAAAAATGCGGAAAATAAGTAATCTTCTATTAAGAAAAAATAGGCGTGTTGTAAAATATAATTTAGCGCCATAGCCCGCCTTTTTATTAAAGGAAAGTTATTAAAAATATTTTTATTAGTATTTTTTTGAATTATAAGTTTTTGTCATAAAGAGGAATTTGACATATTTTTTAAAATCATTATACTCATAGCTAGAATTAATTAAAAAATCTCACTAAACTTGTTTTTAGTGATCAATAAAATTTAATCTATGAAAGAATGTAAGTTTTGTGGCATGCCCCTGGAGGAAGGTGCCACTGAAAAAATTTGTGATTATTGCCGTAATGATGACGGTCGAGAAACTATTAGTTTAAATTTTGAAAATGATTTCGACAACGAAGAAACAGGAGCTGAAGATGAGATTTAAAATAAAAATTCCGTTTGGATAATATTTTTGATGTCTAGACGGGATTTTTTATTTGGTGGACAAAGAGCCAGAAAGGAGGGTATAATATAAATGTTTAAAAGGTTTTTTGTTGTCATTCCCGACCGTCTCGTCCCGCACTCCAAGTGGCACGGACGGATCGGGAATCCAGTAAACATGGCAAGATTTGCCAAAACATTAGTTCATCTAGCATCTCGCCTGGATTCCCGCCTTCGCGGGAATGACAAAATATTATTCATGTTATCTTATCGAACCTTAGAAATTATTCCTGGCGCTACTTTGTGGCTAAGTTTTATTCTAGTCATTGTTTTATCTTTTATTAAACCATTATGGATTATTTATTTTATTTTAATTTATGATCTTTATTGGTTTATTCGTATCACCTATTTTGTAATTTATCTCTTTTTAGGTCTGAGAAAATATCGGGCGGTTAATAAAGTTAATTGGTTGGCCGAAGTGCAAAAAATAGGTAATTATGAAAAATATTATCATTTAATATTTTTGCCCACATATAAAGAAGGACTTAAAGTTTTTGAAGATACTTTTCGAGGTTTAGCCAATGCGAATTATGATACCAAAAAATTTATTATAGTTTTAAATCGAGAAGAAAGAGCCGGTAAAGAATACACAGAGCAATTTTTAAAGGATGCAAAAATTTTACAAGAAAAATATGGCCATAAATTTTATAAATTTCTAGCCTATATTCATCCTTTGCCCGGGCCAAATGAATTACCTGGCAAGGGTTCCAATTGTACCTGGGCTGCCAAAAAAGTTAAAGAAGAGGTAATTGACGCAGAAAATATTCCTTATGAAAATATTATTGTTTCTAATTTTGATTCTGATACGTATGTTTATCCGCAATATTTTTCTCGTTTAACCTATTTATGGATGACTGCTGACGATCCACATAAACATTCCTATCAACCTCTAACTTTATACAATAATAATGCTTGGGACGCGCCTTCATTTGCCAGAGTGGTGGCCAGTTCGACCACCTTTTGGCTTATGGCTGATAAAGCCCGACCGGAAAGATTATTTACTTTTTCTTCGCATTCCATGAGTTTTAAAACTTTGGTGGCGGTTAATTATTGGGAAACAAATATTGTGACCGAAGATTCGCGTATTTTTTTACAATGTTTTGAATATTTTAATGGCGATTATTCTACTATTCCTATGCATGTGCCGATTTCTATGGACACAGTCATGGGAGAAACTTTGTGGCAAACAATTAAAGGTCAATACAAACAAATGCGTCGCTGGGCTTGGTCTGTGGAACATTTTCCTTGGATGATAACTCATTTTATATACAATAAACAGATTCCTTGGCTAAAAAAATTTCGTTATCTATTTAATCAAACCGAAGGACAATTTTCTTGGGCCACTGGACCTATATTTATGTTAATTTTAGGGCGTTTACCTTTATATGTGGCTGCTTATCGCCAGATGCAGGATGCTATTGTGCAAAATGCGCCTTTTATTCTTGAGGCTATTATGTTATTGGCCATGATCGGTTTAGTTTTTTCTGTTTATATTAATATTTTCTTTTTACCAGAAAGACCAGCTAAGTATAAAAAAACAAAATGGATAGCCATGATTTTGCAATGGTTTTTATTTCCAGTAACCATGATTTGTTTTGGTTCCATTCCAGCCACAGATGCCCAAACGCGTTTAATGCTCGGCGGCAGATTTAGATTAGGCTTTGATGTCACGCAGAAACATAGGAAGTAGTAACTAGTAACTAGTAACTAGTAACTGGTAACTAGTAAAATGAATTATGAATTATGAATTATGAATTATGAATAAAGAGAGTTGTTAGTTATTTTTTAATGTTGGGAGATCGTCTAGTGGCAGGACAACGGGTTCTGGTCCCGTTTACCTAGGTTCGAATCCTAGTCTCCCAGAAAAAAATATCAAATAAAATAATTTTAAAAAATATTTTTTAATCTTATGACCAAGAAAAAAAATCTAATTTTAATTTGGGCAGTTATTGTTTTAGGAATTTTAATCATTGCTGGCATTTTGTTTTATCAAAAAAATCATGGCAATAAAAAAGTATTGATAGAAAATCAAAACCAAAATGCCAATCAAGAACAAGTTATTGGCGGGGATAAAGATGAACATGGCTGTTTAATTGCCGCTGGTTATAGCTGGTGTGAAGCCAAACAAAAATGTTTAAGAGTTTTTGAAGAAGGCTGTAGCCTTGAAGATGCATTAAGAAATTATTTACGCGATAATTTATCTACTCTTTCGCCTAAAAAAGAAGTTTTAGGTGGTAAGTTCTATGTGGTTGATTTAAAAATATTATCAAGTGATAAAGCTGAAGTTGTTTATGAAGATGGGCATATTCAGTTGCAAGCAGAATTTAATTATAGGAGTGATGAAAATTTAAATATCACTATTAGCAATTTTAAGATCATAACAGATAATCAGTCAGAAGCTCCTGAAGATTTAATTAATGAAATGAAAAAATTATTTATAGAAAAATATCCAAAAAATTCTCATGAAATTAGTGTCCAAATTTATAATTTTGATGAGAATCATGTCCGTGGCAGTGTTTTATTTGGCGCGCCAGGGGTTGGTGAAGGAGGCATTTTTTTTGCCGTAAAGATTGATAATAAGTTTAGTCTAATTTTTGATGGCAATGGCGCTTTTAGATGTTCGGTTTTAGAGCAATATGATTTTCCAGAAAGCATGTGGCAGGGCTGTTTTGAGGAATAAAAAAATAAAATAATAAATTAAAAATTATGTTTTCAGAAATTATAAATTTTTTAGCGGAAATTGTAGTAGCCATGATAAATTTTACTGGTTATAGTGGAGTTTTTGTTTTAATGATGCTGGAATCTTGCGGTGTGCTAGCGCCATCAGAAGTGATTATGCCATTTGCTGGTTTTTTGGTTGAATCAGGCAAGTTTTCTTTTTGGTTAACGGTTTTAATTGGGGCTTTGGGTAATTTAGTTGGTTCATGGCTGGCCTATTTTATTGGTTTAAAAGGTGGCCGGCCGTTGATTGAAAAATATGGCAAGTATATTTTTTTATCTGACAAGGATCTAGATAATGCAGACAAATGGTTTCAAACTAAAGGAGAATTAACTGTTTTTATTGGTCGGCTTTTGCCAGTAGTGCGCACCTATATTTCTTTTCCAGCGGGAATTGCCAAAATGAATTTTAAAAAATTTACTTTTTATACTTTTTTAGGCGCGTTTTTGTGGTCGGGAATATTTTGTTATTTGGGCGTGAAAATGGGGGCTAATTGGCAAATGATTCGGGAAAAATTACATAATTTTGATGTGACGATTGTGGTTGTAATTATTCTAGTGGTGGTTTGGTTTTTTTATAGACATTGGAGAAGTAAGAAAAAGTAATTTGTAATTTGTAACTGGTAATTAGTAAAAGGAATAAAGAATTTTAAATTCGAATTAAAATTTGTCTTGATAAAAATTAAGGTTTGAGATGACAAACACGGGATCCTTAGTCCCGTATACTCGGGACTCAGGATGACAGCTCGAGCTGTCATTTGACATTTTTATTTTTTTGTCATATACTTTGTTTTGCAGATAGAAACTGCTAGGAAATTTTTTCTGGTGGTTTTTTTAAACTCTAAAATTTTTTGTCATTCCCGACGGCCTCTCCGATAATTATCGAGGGGGGGGGGCGGATTGGGAATCCAGGAAATGTTAATGGATGAAAAATAGCTTAGTAAAATTTTATCAAAATACTGGTTCAAACCGCCTGGATCCCGCATCAAGTGCGGGATGACATAAACGCAGATATAGATCCCTCGGTTCCGTCTTGCTTTTACAAGACTCCGCTCGCTCGGGATAAACTAGCATAAGACATAATAACTATGGAAATAAGAAATATTGCCATTATCGCCCACGTGGATCATGGCAAAACAACACTAACAGATGCTTTAATGCGTCAGACAGGAATGGCTGAGGAGGGGTTTAGTATGGATTCCAACGCTTTGGAACAGGAGCGCGGTATTACGATTTATTCTAAAAATACTTCGCTTTTTTATAAAGACACAAAAATTAATATTGTGGACACTCCCGGGCACGCAGATTTTGGTTCAGAAGTGGAACGTGTTTTGCGTTCCATTGATTCAGTACTTTTAGTTGTTGATGCTCAAGAAGGACCAATGCCCCAAACAAAATTTGTTTTAAAAAAATCTTTAGAACTCGGTCTTAAACCAATTGTGGTCATTAATAAAATTGATAAACCCGCAGCCAGACCAAAAATAGCTGAGGAAGAAGTTCTGGAATTATTTATGGATTTAGGCGCCAGTGATGAACAAATGAATTTCACAACTATTTATGCTGTTGGTAAAACTGGTGTGGCTATGAGAGATTTGGATCAGCCAAGCACAGATTTAACACCATTACTTGATGTGATTTTAGATACTGTGCCTGTGGCCTCTGGGCTAGAAAAAGAAAATCAACCATTGACTGCCCAACCTTTTAATTTGGGTTATGATAATTTTTTGGGTCGTTTGGCCGTGACTAGAATTTATACTGGTAAAATTAAGAATGGACAAAATCTATTTGTGAAAACCATTGATGGGGAAACTAGAAGTGGTAAAATTACTAAAATTTTTGCTTTCAATGGTTTAGAAAAAAAAGTAGTGGAAGAGGCGGTGGCCGGAGATATTGTTTTAATTGCTGGTTTGCCAGATATTTTTATTGGCGAAACAATTTGTGAAAGTGAAGCGCAAGAGCCTTTGCCAGCTATTAAAATTGATGAACCAACAATTTCTTTAAATTTTTTAGTTAATAACTCCACTTTTGCTGGTCGTGAAGGCAAATTTGTGACCATGCGTCAACTTAAAGAAAGATTGGAAAAAGAATTAGAAATTAATGTCGGTTTAAAAATTGATTTCTCACCCATTGATCATTATAAGATTTATGGTCGCGGAGAATTGCATATTGCAATTTTACTTGAGAATATGCGTCGTGAAGGTTATGAAATGCAAGTTTCTCAACCGCAAGTTATTATTAAAGAAGTCAATGGAGAAAAATTGGAACCATACGAAGAAGTCACAATTTTAGTACCAGACTCAATGTCCGGCTTAGTCATAGAGAAAATGTCTAAAAGAAAAGGCAGAATGCAAGATTTACGACCAGAGCATGGACACACCAGAATGATTTTTGAAATTCCTACTCGTGGACTTTTAGGTTATAGGGGTGAGTTTATTGTAGATACTCGTGGCGAAGGACTATTGTATAGCCGAGTTACAGATTTTAAAGCTTATGCTGGTGAGATTGAAAAACGCGATGTTGGTTCTATGGTTTCTATGGCCACTGGCAAAACTCTGGCTTATTCTTTAGCTAATTTACAAAACAGAGGTGAATTATTTATCAATCCTAACGAAGAAGTTTATGAAGGTATGGTGATTGGTAATGTAAGTAAGGGTAATGATATGAATGTTAATCCCATTAAAGGCAAACATTTAACTAATATGCGTAGCGCCGGCGCTGATGAAGCAATTCAATTAACGCCAGCTATTCCATTAACTTTAGAGCGTGGTTTAGAAATTATGGCTGAAGATGAATATTTGGAAGTTACACCCAAAAGTGTGCGTTTGCGTAAGCAATTTCTAACAGAATTGGAGAGGATAAGAATTGAGAGGAAAAAGTAAATTAAGAATTATGAATAATGAATTATGAATTATGGTAGGGGCGGGTTTTTAACCCGCCTTTTTTGGTTAAAACTTATCCACAGATTTAGTTTGACACTACTAGCTGGGGGGGTATAATTAAAGTAGAAAAATAAATAATTAAAATCTTAATTTAATTATTAAGATTAAATGAGAAAAATATGGAAGAAGAAAAACATTATTTTAATAAGCATTATGGAGGAGATGAGGAAGCTAGCCAAGAAAGAATTGAAATGGAAAGCCTAAATAATAAAGAGGCAGCAATTTTTAAATATGCATTTGCAGTCAAAATAAGGGAGCCCAAATTATTAATTAACGCCATAGAAGCTATTGATGCAGACAAGTATTTATTGGCAAATAAAGAAAATATTATAAACTATATTTTTTTTATTAATAATTGTCCACCTAATAGGGTCCTTGAAGGCCCCAAAGTCAGAGAAGCTCAGGAAGCAGGTATCGATTTAAATAAAATTAGGCAATTATTGGAAGATGAGGAATATCTGCGCAAAAAAGTTCGAGAAGAAGAAATGATAAATGGTGAGAATGATATAAAAGATGCTAAAGAAGCAGCAGGAGTAAGAACAAAAGAAGAATTTACTAATCAACTTTTTGAAGAGGCGATAAAGACTGGAAATAGTGATTTATTAAGAAATCATTTAGAAGCTTTATAAAATATATAATTGTAACGAGAATAATAATATTTAAAAACCGCCTTATTGGCGGTTTTTGGTTTTATTTGGTCAGTGTGGTAAAATGGGGGAGTAAGAAAAAAATATTTTTTGAGGACAGGTTTGAAACCTGTCCCTACAGATACAAAACAAATTATGTTATTTTACCCAGAAAATATAAAAATAAAATATAGTGAAGAATTAAATAGTGAACAATTGCCCGTGGTGGTTGGTGGCGATGGCCCGTGTTTGGTTTTGGCTGGGGCAGGCTCTGGCAAAACCAGAACTTTAATTTATCGCGTGGCCTATTTACTCGAGCGTGGCATACCGGCTAGCAAAATTTTATTAGTTACTTTTACTAATAAAGCAGCCAAAGAAATGTTAACTCGGGTGGAGAAAATCTTGGGTTATCAACCAGCCGGACTTTGGGGCGGGACTTTTCATAGCGTGGGTAATAGAATTTTACGTTTGTTTGGTAAATATCTGGATTTGGCTCCCAATTTTAATATTTTAGATGCTGAAGATTCTAAAAATTTAATTAAAAACGCCGTTAAAGAATTAAATTTTCCCATTGATAAACATTTCCCCAAAAGCGATTTGATTCATAAAATGATTAGTTTGTCAGCCAATTTTAATTGGAGTTTAGAAAAAACTTTAGCTAAAAAATTTGACTATTTGGATGATAAATATACAGCCATAATTTTAACTATTGCTGAAAAATATACCAAAAAGAAAAAAACCGCCAATGCTCTAGATTTTGATGATTTATTGGCCTATTGGAATAAACTTTTGGAAGAACACCAACAGGTTCGCGAGAAATTAGCCAATCAGTTTGAATATGTTTTAGTTGATGAATATCAAGACACCAATTTTATTCAAGGTCAAATTATTAAAAACTTAGCTGGCTCATCAAAAAATATTTTAGTGGTCGGTGATGACGCGCAAAGTATTTATTCTTTTAGAGGTGCTGATGTCAATAACATTTTAAAATTTCCAGATGAATTTCCTAATTGTCAAATTTTTAAATTGGAAAATAATTATCGTTCCACACCAGAAATTTTAGATCTAGCCAATGCGGCCATTAAATTTAACCAAAGGCAATACAAAAAAGAATTAAGAACCAATAAAGAAAGTTTTAATAAACCCATAGTGGCAGGACTAATTGATGAAGAAGCCCAAGCTGGTTTTGTGGTGGAAGAAATTTTGCGTCTGCATGAAGAAGAAGGTTTACCATGGCAAGATATGGCTGTCTTATTTCGTTCACATTTTTTATCTTTGGAAACAGAAATGGGCTTGAATAAAAATGGTGTGCCTTATGAAATGCGCGGTGGTTTAAGATTTTTTGAGCAGGCTCATGTTAAAGATATTTTGGCTTATTTAAAAATTTTAGCCAATCCTAAAGACGAAATTGCTTGGCAGAGAATTTTAATGTTTCAAACAGGAGTGGGGGATATTAATGCTAGAAAAATTTTTACAGTCATTCAAAATTTAGATGATCTGGCAGAAATTTTGTCTTTTGATTTTGCCCAAATTTTATCAGCTAGAACAAGCGATGGTTGGCGACAATTAAGTTATTTATTAAAATCTTTAGATAGAGAGGATAAAAATAATATTGCTAATTTGGTGCAGATAATTTTACGTTCAGATTATTTAGAATATTTAAAAGCCAACTATGATAACCATGAGGAGCGCTTGGAAGATTTGCAAGGTCTAGTTTCTTTTACAGCTAAATATGATTCTTTAACAAATTTTTTAACTGATGCCACCCTGTCGGAGAATTTTAAAAAGCAATATCGACCTGACACTGAAAAACCAGAGGCTGTAGTTTTGTCCACTATCCATCAAGCCAAAGGTTTGGAATGGGATACAGTTTTTGTCATCGGTCTTTCTGACGGACAATTTCCGCATGCTAAAGTTTTTCAAAACCCAATTGAGATTGAAGAAGAAAGAAGATTGTTTTATGTGGCCACCACCAGAGCCGAAAATAGATTATATTTGACCTACGCGGTGTTTAATAATTTTGGCGCCACAGTGAATAAGATGTCGCAGTTTATTCGGGAATTACCAGAGGATGTATATGAGAAAATTGAAATAATGTAACTCGTAATCTGTAATTGGTAAAAATAAAAATAATACGCTATAATTATTTATATGTCTAAACAAATTCAAGATTTAACTCCAGAGCAATTGCTTTGGAAAATTTATGAGAATACAGAAAAAACTCGCAAATATATTTTGTGGGGCAGAGTGATGTCTTTGATTTATTTAATTTTAATTGTGGCTCCGATTATTTTGGCCATTATTTATTTGCCGCCAATGCTTTCTAATGTGATTCAACCATATAAGGAATTTCTTGGTGATGATCCTAAAACTACCAAGCTTTTAGAACAAATAAATAAATTACAAAATAGCGGGTTGGATTTGAATCAATTGTTAAAATAAGACAAGCGCGACTGAACGCGATTTATTACCTGCCTCGTCAGCAGGCAGGTGCGACTTAACGCAATTAAAACCGCCTTTGGCGCGGTTTTTGGTTACATGATTTTATTTTTTGTCAAAAAAAATTTTTAAAAAAGATAATTTTGGGGTATAATAGAATAGACGAGTAAATGTCTAATTACTAATATCTAATGACAAATAAACATAAAAACACGGGGGATCTCTCCGCTCGTTCCGTAATCTCGGAATTCGGTCGGGATAAACTAAAAAAAGGATAAACTAAAAAAAATATGGATTGGAAAATATTTAAGAAACAAAAAAGTATAGAATCAAAACACCAAAGACCAATAACCAAGTGGTGGTCTTTTAGTATAGCTGATGTTTTTAAAAGGCTTGATACCAGTGAAAAAGGTTTAGAATTTGAGGAAGCTAAAAAAAGACAGGAACAATATGGTCTCAATAGCTTACCTCAAGAAAAAAGACCAACCATTTTTTATATGCTACGGCAACAAATTAATTCTCCGGTGGTTATTGTTCTATTGGTGGCCGGTATAATTAGTTTTTTATTGGGTGATAATATAGATGCGGCAGTTATTTTTTTTGGTTTAGCTATTAATATCTTAACTGGCTTTATTCAAGAGTATCGGGCCGAAAAGGCTTTTTTGACTTTATCTAAAATAATTGTTAGTTATGCCAAAGTTTTGTGGCATGGTGAAGAAAAATTAATTAAAAGCACAGAATTAACCATTGGTGATATTATTTTTTTAAGTGCTGGAGATAAGGTGCCGGCTGATATTCGTTTAATAAAAACTTTTGATTTAAAAATAAATGAAGCTATTTTAACCGGAGAATCTGAACCACGAGAAAAAAAGATGGGAAAGTTGGCCGAGGGCAATATTTTGGTTGAAAGAAGCAATATGGCCTATATGGGCACCTTAATTGTAACTGGACACGCGACTGGCGTGGTGGTGGAAATTGGTTCTTCTACAGAAATTGGACGTATTGCTGAATTAGGCGCTTTAGCCAAACCGGGTGAGACAACTTTACAGAAAAAATTAAAACAATTAGCCACTTTACTCACTAAAATAGTTTTGACTTTATCCACTTTAATTTTTTTATTTGGTCTTATGGTTGGTTATGAGTTAAAAACTTTTTTTGCTACAGCTGTAGCTGTAGCTGTAGCTGCCATTCCAGAAGGTTTGGCTATTACAGTCACTGTGGTTTTAGCTGTGGGTATGCAAAGAATTTTAAAGCAAAACGCTTTAGTTAAAAATCTTTTGGCTGCCGAAATTTTAGGTTCCACTGATGTTATCTGTGTTGATAAAACAGGCACTCTAACAGAAGGACAAATGCAAGTGGTTAAAATCGCTACAACAGATAATGAATTCAATTTGGACGGAGGAGAAAATTTTTTATCTCCAGAAGTAGCCGAAGAACAATTATTTTTATTAAGATTGGCAGTTTTGTGTAACAATGCTTACTTGATAACTCCTGTTGAAAAAGACTTGCCGACCATTATGGGAGATGCCACCGAGCAAGCCCTATTAAGGGCTGGTTTGAATATGGGTTTAACTAAAGATCAGTTGGAAAAAAAATTTAAACGTTTAGATGAAATTCCTTTTAATTCATTAACTAAATTTATGATGACTTTGCATGAATTTGATCAAGAAAAAAACATTATTTATTTAAAGGGAGCTCCGGAAAAAGTTTTATTTTTTGCCAATTATCTTTATTCTCACCACCTTAAACATCATTTGGAATTAAATGAATATTACAGAGAAAAAATTTTAAAAGTCTATGAGGCTATGTCGCGGCAAGGATTGCGAGTTTTAGCTTTGGGATATAAAAAGGTTGATAAAAATATTCAAGCGATTTCTCCGGATAAACAAGCTCAAATGCCCGCTAGTCATCAACCCATGGCCGAGATTTATACTAATTTTGTTCTGGTTGGTTTAATTGGCATTAAAGATCCTGTGCGACCTACAGCCAAAGAAACTGTTTTAAAAACCAAAGAAGCTGGTTTAGAAACTATTATGATTACCGGGGATAATAGAAATACGGCTTTGGCTATTGGCAGAGAAGCTGGTATCGAAGTCCACGACAGACATATACTTGATGGTGAAGAGTTAGAAAAAATTAATTTGGAAGAACTGCAAAAAAGAATAAAGGATATTAAAATTTATGCGCGTACCAGTCCTGAACAAAAGTTAAAAATTATTCAAGCTTGGCAAAGACAAGGAGCAGTGGTGGCGATGACTGGCGACGGAGTCAATGACACCCCGGCTCTTAAACAGGCCAATATCGGCCTTGCTCTTGGTGGCGCCACTGACGCTGCCAAAGAGGCGGCAGATATTATTCTTTTGGATAATAATTTATCGGTTATTACTATGGCTGTGAGAGAAGGTCGGATAATTGTGGCTAATTTAAAAAAGATAATTCTTTATCTTTTATCCGACGCGTTTACAGAAATGATTTTTGTGACAGTGGCTATAGTTTTAAAATGGCCTTTACCTGTTTTGGCTTCGCAAATAATTTGGGTTAACATGGTTGATGATATTTTACCTGCTTTGGCATTAACTCAAGACGAAGGTGATAAAAATATTATGAAGAAGAAAAAATTTGGGGTGAGCGAACCTTTGGTCAGTTCTGAAGACAGAATATTAATTTTTTTAATCAGCTTATTAACTGCTCTTGGAGTTTTATTGACATTTTATTTATTCTACCATGGCCATGAAGAAAATTTATCTTTGGCCAGAACTATGGCTTTTACTTTTTTAGGTATTGATTCTTTGCTCTATATTTTTAGTATTAGAAATTTAAAATTAGGTTTAAAATATAGTCACATTTTTAATAACAGATTTTTATTAATGGGTATTGGCTTTGGTGTTTTAATGCAAACTTTGGCTGTTTATAATGGTTTTTTTCAAAAAATTTTTAATACAGTTTCTTTAAATTTATGGCATTGGTTGTATATTTTTAGTTTAAGCTTTTTAATTATTGGAGCCATCGAACTTGTTAAATGGTTTTATAACAAAAAATAGCCCCCTCATAGTCTAATTTTTGACTAAAAATAAGGAAAAAGGTAGAATATAATTACTTTTTATCCACCCCCCGCTCCATCGCGACTAATTGTCGCTACGACGGATAAACTTTATTTTTTTGTCATCCCGAGCGACTACTTTAGTCGATTTGAGTCGAGGGATCTAAGTTTTAAAACAGATGCTTCCATTATTAGTAACCTAAAAGTCCAGTCGGAATGACAAAATAAATAATATAATTAAGAGCCTGCCCGCCGGAGTCCAATTACGAAAATGGTCGTAATGGAAATTCGGCGTAGGTGGGCAATAACTTTATGGATAAACAAAATTTTATTATCAAAATGGCAACCGTTCTAGGTGTTGTGGCCATCGTCATTGTCTCTTTGGTTATGATGAGCCAAAAAAATGACATGGACTATCAATTTTCTGCTACCGCCACTGGCAAAGTTTTTGCCAAGCCGGATATTGCCAATTTGACCGTGGGTTTGAAGACCGAGGCCAAGCCGACCGCGGCCGTGGCGGTGAAAGACAATACCGACAAGATGAACGAGGTGATCAAGGTGCTGAAGGATCTGGGTATTGAGGAAAAGGATATCAAGACCACCAATTATAATTTGAATCCGGTTTACGATTGGACTGACAGAAGCGGACAGCAACTCAAGGGCTATGAGGTGAGCCAGAATGTGGAAGTGAAGATCCGTGACTTGAACAAGATTGGTGACGCGATCGCCAAGACGACCGAAAAAGGGGCCAACCAAGTGGGCAATATTTCTTTTACCATTGATGATGAATTTGAATTAAAGAACCAAGCTAGACAAGAGGCGATCAAGAAGGCCAAGGAAAAAGCCGAAGCCATTGTTGGAGAAACAGGGATTGATTTGGGCAAGATCGTCAATGTTTATGAAAATCAGATCAGTTATCCGAGTTATGTGAATTATTCAAAAGACATGGCTTATGGCATGGGTGGCGTAGAAGAATCTTTGCAAGCCCCGACTGTTCAAGCTGGACAAAATGAAGTAGTGGTGGAAGCGACAGTGGTGTGGGAGGTGAAATAAGATTAATTGAGAATTATGGTTTTTAAATTACCATAATTTTTAATTCTTTAGTCATAATTCATATAAATATTTTTTAAAAGAAAATTATATGCGTCATTTTTCTGAACGATGGTTAGGTATGTCTCCTAATAAAGAAGCAGATCAGGATTTTAATCCTGACAGACGTGCTGCTTTAAAAAAAATAGTTGGGCTTGGAGCAGCTGCTTTGACTGGCGAATTGGCCAAGCCGCTTGAAGCATTTTCTCAAATAGAGACAGGCGAGATCAAAGTTGAGAATGGGCTTAACTATGCCTCTATCGAAGCGCAGAATAAATTGAAAGATTTAGACCGTATTTTTAGAGCAGTCGGTCTGGATAAAGCTAAGACGCCAGTTATAGTTGGTACTTCGAATGATTATTGGCGCGGTTTTGATCAGGTTCAGAAAGATATTATTGATATAGGAGAAAAAGCAACAGGGTCCATCACGGCTGCGTTTGCTTTTTCTGCCAATGAGATTTTAGATCAATTCCCAGATATGGCAAAAAAAATAGCGTTAAAGCCCGATTATGTTTATATAATTTTAAATATTGATAATTTTGATCCCAAACATGCGGCCAGATACGTAGTTCATGAATCATTTCACGCTAAACATTTTTCTAAACGCATTAAGGATTTTCCTGAAGATAGAAATGGGTATACTCGTGATAAAAATGTGCCAAAAGAAGTTAACCGCTATTTAGAAGAACTTATTACGAACAACGATACTCTTGATTTTTTATACGAGCAAGCTGAACATTCGGAGAAAAGCGTGTTAACACAAGAAGAAAAGGATGAGCTGTCTAATTTAATCCAGAGGGAGAAGGAATATTTTTTTCATAATTATTTAAGATATTATATGCATAAATACTCGAGGGAAGAATATCCGTTTTTTTCTGCGCCCCACGGGGAGGAACCAGACAAGACCGCTGAACTTGATGAACTTGATAATAGAGTCGAAGAAATGTACATAAAACATGGGATTATAGAGATATTAAAAAATCAAAAATATGAATAATAAATATGTTTATTAAAGATTTGGCAAAATATAAAGATCAAGAAGTAACCCTCAATGGCTGGATTTATAATTTTCGATCTTCTGGGTCAATTATGTTTTTGCAATCGCGCGATGGCACAGGATTTGTGCAGGGGATTTTGAATAAGGCCGACGTGAGTGAAGAAAAATGGAATGAAGCGCAAAAAATTACTTTGGAAACTTCCATCGAACTTATTGGCATAGTAACTGAGCACCCAAAACAACCAGGAGTTTTTGAATTGCAAGTTAAAGATTTTAAGATTTATCAAATCCCAGTGGAAGAATATCCAATTGGGAAAAAAGAACATGGCCCGGAATTTTTATTGGACAACCGACATTTGTGGTTGCGTTCCAGTCATCAATGGGCGATTCAAAAAGTACGCGATACCTTGATTCGTGGTTGTTATGAATGGATGAATAAAAGTAATTTTGTAAAATTTGATTCGCCGATTTTGACACCGGCGGCCTGTGAAGGCACAACTACACTTTTTGGCGTGGACTATTTTGATTTAGGCAAAGCCTATTTATCCCAAAGCGGTCAATTGTATTTAGAGGCGGCCATTGCTAGTTTGGGCAGAGTCTTTGATTTTGGACCAGTGTTTCGCGCGGAAAAATCCAAAACCAGACGACATTTAACAGAATTTTGGATGATGGATGCCGAAGCAGCTTTTGTGGAACATGAAGAAAATTTGAAAATTCAAGAAGAATTAATTTCTTTTATGGTGGGTAAAGTTTTAGTAGAAAACAAGCTGGAATTAAAAATTTTAGAACGTGATCTGAAGCCATTAGAAAATGTGCAACCGCCGTTTTATCGCATTACTCACGCTGAGGCAGTGAAAAAATTACGCGAGTTGGGGAGTGACATTGGTGAGATGGATGATCTCGGCGCTGATGATGAAACAATTTTGACCAAACTTTATGACAAGCCAATTTTTGTAGAAAAATATCCGGCCGAAGTCAAAGCATTTTATATGAAGCGCGATCCGAAAAATCCCAAATATTGTTTGAACGCCGACTTGCTGGCACCAGAAGGTTATGGAGAAATTATTGGGGGCAGTCAAAGAGAAGATGATTATGAAACTTTAGTCAAAAGAATTAAAGAACACAATTTGCCCATGGAAGCATTCCAGTGGTATGTGGATTTACGCAAATTTGGCAGTGTGCCACATAGTGGGTTTGGATTTGGGCTAGAAAGAATTGTGGCTTGGGTTTGTGGTTTACAACACGTGCGTGAAACGATTCCATTCCCGAGGATGATCAATAGGATAACGCCGTAATAATTTTAAATAACAAAATTAAAATTAAATAATTAATTTAATAAAAATTATATGCAAAAAAATAACGTTTACAAATGCACTATCTGTGGTAATATTGTAGAGTTAACCCACGTTGGCGGCGGACAACTTGTATGTTGTGATCAACCAATGGAACTTTTGATAGAAAAAAATATTGATGAGGGTATGGAAAAACACACACCGGTGATTGA
>DAOOOW010000016.1:0-24669 GCA_035387885.1 bacterium | reverse complement strand
GGAAAAAGGTCGAGGTTATATTACTTCCGATGGATGATCGTAAAGGAAGTGACAAGTCGGGCACGAAGCTGACTGGGATTGTCTTTGTCTTGTTCCTTCCAACAGCAATAGATCTTGTATTGGACAGCTTTGAAATTTTGAACGGTTTATTCTGACTCAGTGGGATTAAATAAACAATTAGCAAAATTGGCCTTGACTGCCATTTATTTTTTGTGTATTATATCAATATACACTGATATAGTTAATTTTGACTAAATATATGAAACCAAAATGCTGTCGCAATAAAGAATCAACTGCCGAACTCGGCAAGGCCGTTGAATTTCTAAAGGTCGTAGCCGAGGAAAACAGAATGAAAATACTATGTATGTTGAGATCGGGAGAAAAATGCGTCTGCGATATCTGGCAATTCCTTGATATCCCCCAAAACCTCACATCGCATCATTTAAAAGTCCTGAAAGATTTTAAATTAGTGGAGGATCGAAAAGAGGGCTTGAGAGTTTATTATTCAATCAACAAAAAAGAAGTTAATAAATATAATTCATTATTAAATAAATTTTTACAATCGTATGAAAAATAGCGACAAAATTCAAGTTTTAGGTTCAGGATGTCCAACTTGCAAAAAACTTTTTGAACTAACGAAGCAAGCCGTTCAAGAATTAGGGATAAAAACAGAAGTGGAATATATCACCGACATTCAAAAAATAATTGAGATGGGCGTAATGCAAAGTCCGGTTTTGGCGATAAATGGCAAACCGGTAATGACCGGATCAGTGTCTGATATAGAAAAAATTAAAGAATTAATAACTAAAGAAACTACCGAGACAACATCGGAAAATAAACCTGCCTGCAGTTGCGGAGGTAATTGTTAATAAAAGCTATGGATATTTTTTACCCACTACAATTATTTGCGGACTGGCTAAGTTATTCGGTCTTTAATCTAAGCTCGGAAGCTCATCTGGGAACGGCGGTTAATTTTTTTATTTATGATTCCCTGAAAATCCTCATTCTGCTTTTGATCATCAACTATTTCATGGCGGTTATTCGGCATTATTTGCCGATTGAAAAGCTTCGCGATTTTCTCGCTTCAAGGAAATGGTACGGATTGGATTATTTTTTGGCTGCGATCTTTGGAACAATCACGCCTTTCTGTTCCTGCTCTTCAATCCCTTTATTTATCGGATTTTTGGAAGCTGGTATACCGCTCGGAGTGACACTATCCTTTTTAATTACTTCACCATTGGTAAACCAAGTGGCGGTCGTTTTGTTTGCCGGACTTTTTGGCTGGAAAGTGACAATCCTATATGTTATCTCGGCAATTTTACTGGGCGTAATCGGTGGTTTTATATTGAGCAAGCTAAAACTGGAAAAACATGTGGCTGATTATGTCTGGAATATTAAAAGCAAAAAGATAGATATTCAAAATGGCAAGGAAAAATTCAGTGTACTGATCAGAAAGTTTTGGCATGAGGGGCTGGATTTGACTAAAAAAATAACGCCTTATGTGCTTTTAGGTATTGCGGTCGGGGCGGCGATACATGGCTTTATTCCGACTGGGTTTTTTGAAAAATACATAACAGCCGAAAATTTGTTTGCTGTTCCAATTGCTACGCTTGTTGCTGTTCCAATGTATGCCAATGCGGTCGGAGTAATACCGATAATGCAATCTCTCGTTGAAAAAGGTATCCCCCTGGGCACAGCTATGGCTTTTATGATGGCCGTAGTCGGGCTCTCGTTCCCCGAAGCGTTAATATTGAAACGAGTAATGAAAATTAAATTGCTGATTTATTTTTTTGGAATCACAACTTTAAATATAATCATAATCGGGTATTTATTTAATGCCTTTGTAAAATAAAAATTATGAACAAAAAAATCATTATTGGAATATCTGTCGGCGTTGTAGTTTTGGCAGTTTTGGCTATTGCCAGTTCTGGCGGATCTCCAAAGTCTTCCAATGCGACTGCTAACATTCAAAATAGCCAAAATAATACGGCTAACCAAGGATATTCTTCAAGATCTCAAACTGCTGAAAAAATTGAGGTTGTTCATTTTCATGCTACCCAACAATGCTGGTCATGTATCACGGTTGGTGAATATGCTCTCAAAACAATCAAAGAAAAATTTCCGGAGGAATATAAAAACGGCACCATAGTTTTTAAGGATGTAAACGGTGAATTGCCAGAAAATAGGGACATGGTTATGAAATACCGTGCCAGAGGATCTTCTCTTTATATTAACGCCATAAGTTCCGGATCGGATAATATTGAGGAGGATACGGCTGTGTGGCGACTGGTTACCAATGAACAGCAGTTTTTGAATTATTTTGAGTCCAAGCTCAAAAAACTGCTCGGCAAACAATAAAAATATGATGGAATTAATCAATAATTTAATAGACAATTACAATATCCCGGTTTTGTCCGCGTTTCTTTTAGGAGTACTTACCTCTATCAGTCCTTGTCCTCTGGCCACAAATATCACGGCCGTTGCCTTTATCTCTAAAGATATCAAGACTCCGAAACATACGATCCTGTCCGGACTTTTTTATACTTTAGGCAGAGGTATCAGCTACACTTTGCTGGCGACCTTGATTTATTTTGGCTTATCATCTTTTCAAGTTTCCCGAATTTTTCAAGGATGGGGTGATAAGGTTTTGGGCCCGGTTTTAATAATAATCGGACTAATAATGTTTGGAGTTATAAAGATTAATCTAAAAAATAACAGTCAAACGATTGAGAAAATAAAATTATGGCTAGCGGATAAAGGATATATCGGATCTTTAGCCTTGGGAATGTTGTTTGCTTTTGCCTTTTGTCCGTACAGCGGAGTACTATTTTTCGGAGTTTTAATTCCGTTAGTTCTTCAATCTACCGGCGGTCTTTTGTTGCCTCCTCTTTTTGCCTTAGGCACAGGCTTGCCAGTAATTATCTTTTCCGTTCTTATAGCTTTTAGCATGCAAGCGGTCGGTAAAGCGTTCCAAGCGGTGCAAAAAATAGAAAAGTGGCTTAGGTATGGGGTGGCCTCAATTTTTATACTGACAGGAATTTATTATTTGCAGTACTTGGTCAAGTTTCTGATCAATTTATAATTTATGCTTAAAAAATATTTGCCAATTTCAATAATAATTTTATGCATAGTAGCTGTTTCCAGCTTAATAATGTCTGTCAGCGGAGCGAGAGATGATACAACCAAACAAACCAATCAAGAAAAAGTAAAAATAGCTGTTTGCCCGACTTTTTTGAGCTTGGCAAGTACATTAGATCAAGATGAATTTGAGATAATAAAAACACAATCAACATCGGAAAGTTTAGATTTATTAAACAACAAAACAGTAGATTATGTTTTAGCTGGCAGACCACCAAAACCACATGAGAAAAATTATCAAACTGAATTCATTTCAAAAATAGGATATTCTTTTGTCAGTAAAACCGAAAAGGCGGTCACTAAAGATGATTTGGACAAAGAAAAAATCTGTTCTGATCTTGATGAGGGTAAAATTTACGAGGGCTTACATTTGAAAGAAGTGGTTCAAGTTAACAATATTCTTGAGTGTCCGCAAGAATCTATCGTTATTACCTCGTGGGATAATACAAATTATGGAGAATTCTGGCCGGTTCATGTTATGAACGATGATGGATCAAGACATATTTTATCAAGAACCCCGATTGTTTATTGTAAAGAAGCTTGTCCGCTCAATATTATTAATCAAATAAAAATAGCTTATGAAAAATAAAATTATAATTCCGGGTGTTTTGTTTGCAGTCGTGGCAATTTTTTCAATTATCATTATTGTGCAAAATAATAATCACGCTGAACAGCCGGCAATTCAATCATCCGACAATATTAAAACTGAGGATCAGGGCATTGTTCTCTTTTATGGTGACGGATGCCCTCACTGCGAGATCGTGGAAAAATATGTCACGGAAAACAATATCGAATCCAAAGTATCATTTGTCAAAAAAGAAGTTTATTATAATAAACAAAATTCAGCAGAGCTGGTCGAAAAGGCTGAATCTTGTGGAATGCCAACCGATTCCATCGGTGTGCCGTTTTTATGGGACGGCTCAAAATGTCATGTGGGCGATCAGGACATAATCGAATTTTTCAAATTAAAAACTAATATTCAATAATATGAAAAAAATATTTATTTTTGTGTTGTCAATATTCGGATTAAATCTTTTAATGGCTAAACAAGCCTTGGCGGTTTGTCCGATATGTACTGTTGCCGTGGGAGCCGGTGTCGGTTTTTCACGCTGGCTAGGCATCGATGATTCCATAACAGGACTGTGGATTGGCGGACTGACCGCATCCATGATTACATGGACAATATCATGGTTTGATAAGAAAAATATCCACTTCAAGGGAAGGATGATGGTGACAGTCGTTGGCTATTATCTTTTGATTGTTGTTCCGCTTTATTTTATGGGCATAATTGGCAATCCTTTAAATACTATCTGTGCCTGTGGTTTAGATAAATTGGTCATCGGGGTTTTGGTTGGCAGTATCGCTTTTTGGTTCGGGGCAAGTTGGTATTATCACCTAAAAGAGAAAAACGGCGGACATGCTTATTTCCCATTTCAAAAAGTCGTCATGCCTATCAGCCCGCTTATTATCATGAGTATAATATTTTATCTTTTAACAAAATAATTATTTAAAAATATGAGCAAAGAACAACCAATAAAAAATTTAAACGAATTTATAGAAAAGGTAGATCAGATGAAAAAGCAGGACAAGATGGACTTGTCTTCGGATCAGGATTTGAGTATCGCTATTATGAATCTGGTCTCTATTGAGGAACACTTCTTTTTCACCGGAGCCAAGCTCGGCAAAACCGAATACTACGACATGATCAAGGATGTACGAGAGATGAGAAAGGAATTGCTAAAAAAGATAATTAAAGAATATGAGGGTGAAGTTTGGTGTATTTCTAAACACCTGTTAGCCGCCAGCTATCGCCTTATGGAAGTCGGTACAAAACAGCTCGGCATGGATAGAAAAGAGGAAGCGTACGATTTATTTGGCAAAGCCTACAATCTCTATTCACTGTTTTGGGGGTTAAATATGAAGTTATTAAATGTCGGTGATATCAAGAAAATTGACGAAAACGCCTTAAACAAGCAGGACGAGGAAAAGAAAGGATTCATGGGGAAGCTCGGTGTATTGGTTAAAAAAGCGATTGATTGCTGTATAGAATAGAAAAACACCACACAAAAACTCGAACTCCTGATAAATTCAGGAGTTTTGTTTATCCACTTTTACCTAGCTTGACTGGTTTTTTGTAATAATATACAATGGAAGTAAGAGTATATATTACTTCCGTCAAATAAACAAAATATGGACAATTTAGTCGCAAAATTATACCAATCCCCAAAAACGATCCTGACTAACAAGGATTTAGCTTTAATTTGGCAAGAAACTAATACGGATAATTTAAAAGCGAAAATAGCCTATTATGTAAAGCAAAAAGCCCTGATCAGACTGACAAGAGGCGTTTTTGCCAAGAGTAAAGACTACAATTCAAAAGAATTGGCAACCAGTATCTACACCCCCTCTTATATCAGCTTTGAGACAGTTTTGAGAGAGGCCGGTGTGATTTTCCAGCATTACGAAACGATCTTTGTCGCATCCAAGTGGCCGAAAACAACCAAGATAGACAAATACACGATCACATTCAGAAAATTAAAAGATGCTGTCCTGTTCAATTCAACCGGAGTTATTAGCAAAGACAACTACAGCGTAGCGACTACCGAAAGAGCCTTCTTGGATATGATTTATTTATTTCCGAATTATTACTTCGACAATTTGAAATCAATCAACTGGGAGAGATGCGATGAGATCGCAAAAATTTATAACAATAAGCAATTGATAAAACGATTGAATAAATATCGCAAAAATTATGCTCAATAGAGAAAAACATCAATTAATAATGGGTCAGATTTTGAAGGACATTTATACCGATGTCTCAATCAGTCCGCTCTTAGGATTCAAGGGTGGTACTTGTGCCTATTTCTTTTACAGCCTGCCGAGATTCTCGGTGGACTTAGATTTTGATTTGCTGGTGGTCAACGAGGAAAACCAAAAATTAGTTTTTGAAAAGATCGTTGCTATTTTGAGCAAATACGGACAGATCAAGGATCAATACATTAAAAGATTTACTGTTTTTGCATTACTCTCCTACGGTGATGACGATCACAACATCAAGGTGGAAATCAATGTCAGAAAATTAGTAGAAAATATCCAAGATCACTACGAGATGAAAGAGTATCTTGGCATTTCAATGTTTGTCGCCAAAAAAGATTATTTGTTTGCCAGTAAGCTCTCGGCTTTGACACTCCGAAATGAAACTGCAATGAGAGACATCTATGATATTCATTATTTTGCCAAGAGCAATTGGGATATCAATGCTGAAGTGGTAAAAGAAAGAACTGAAAAGACAACCAAAGAATATCTGGCCGACTGCATCGCATTCATAGATAAAGTAAAAGATAATCAGATAATGCAGGGCTTGGGCGAACTGATTGATAGCGAAAAAGAAAAAGCATGGGTTAGGAATCATTTGAAAACCGACACCATCTTCATGCTGAAAAATTATATGTCGGTGATAAAATAAAAATAATATGGTAAAAAAAGAGCAAAAAAAACATACTCCCGAACCGGAAAAATCAGACAAGAGATATCTGAAAAAGTTTGAGATCGTTGAAACCGATGTCGAACTTCCTATTCAAGGACAAGTCCGTGATCCGGAGGATTTATATAAATTCTTAAAAGATTTGGAAAATGAAAGTGTTTCCAAGGTAATTGGTATTTATCTCGATGACAAAAACCTATTTCTGGGTCATCAGGTAATAGGTTGCCTTATCTATTCCAATTTTTTGGCAAGACAAATACACATTGCCGAACTTCTCAATTTCTTTAAGCAATTTTTGTTTAATCTTGCCCTTGATCATACTAGTTTATCTTTATCGGTTTTTTACCAGTTTCTTTTTCCCAGCGTTTTAGTATTACTTCCGCATAGGTAGGACATTTTTCCATGAGATAACATCGACGATTCATTTTAATTGCGGCAATTAAGGTGGATCCACTTCCACCGAATGGCTCCACTATTAAATCATCTCGTTTAGTCAGAACCTTAATATATGGAATTAATATCTCTGTTGGTTTAGTCCCAAAGATGACACCCTGCCCAGATGATTTTTCGTCTGCGGCTTTAAACTCTAGAAAATCTGTAGGGCAAATCTTTTTACCTTTCTCGTATGATTCCCAGTGGGGTTTGCCACTTATTGCGTACAAGGCAGTTTCATATTCGTTTTCTAGAAGTTCGCTCTCAGCGTCATTGTTTAACTCAACATTATCAGTAGTTCCAACCATGGCGATATCATGCTTATTGAAGAATCTGTATTTTGATGAGAATCCTTGAATCCTATTCGGTAAATGCCAGACAATCATATTTTTTACTCGCCAATACTTTTCCATTTCATTCCAAATAGTGCGGATATTTTTCCAGTTCTCATAAACAATAATTGCGAAGTTTTCTTTTGCCACCCCACTGATATTTTTCATCCACAGTTCAGTGAAGTTTTCTGGTAATTAGTCGGTTTCCAAATACCTTCTATTTTTCTTGGCACCAAATCCAGTAGTCACTCCATCTTTCTGTTTTGTTTTACCCTTTAAATAATTCAAAATGTATGGCGGATCCGTAAAACACATGTCGGCTTTAACATCTTTCATAAGAGTATCCATGTCCGATTCTATGGTTGAATCACCACACATTAATCTTGAGCCATCTAATTCATAGATGTCTCCTTTCTGCACAGTAATGTTTTCAATCCCTACTTTCTCCAATTCTTTCTTAAGGTCAAATTGTTCAACATTTTCCTCTGTCGGGAAAATGTTATCAAGATCTTCGCTATCAAAACCGACGTCTTTTAGGAATGCTTCGTCAAATTCTGCCAACAATTCAAGATCAAATTCTCCCACGTTTTTGTTGAGACGAAGATTCAACTCTTTTTCCTTTTCCAAGTCTGATATTTGGATATAGACCACTGGCACATTTGTAATACCCATCTCTTTAGCCACTTCAACTCTAAAGTGTCCGCCGATAATGACGTTCTTTCTTTCTGGTGTGCTATTACAAATTACTGGATCAACCATCCCGAATCGATTTATGGATTCTTTAAGTTGTTCCACTTGCTCTTTGGAGTGTTTCCTTGGATTATACTCCGATGCCCGAAGTTCATTGATCGGAACTTCTACGATTGTGAGTTTTGTGTCGCTCATAATATTATTTGTTAATTAATAATATCTTTAATATCTCAAAAATATTCAACTTAAATTAGGCAGAAATGACATTTTTTAAACAAGAAAAAACCGCCCATTTTAAGCGGTCTCATATTTATCCACTTTTTAAGTAGGATTAAGCGATTCTTTGTTTGTATGCTTTTTCGGTTATGACTCCGATCCTAACCGCTGGTACGATATTTCTGCTTTCTCTTTGTAATATTTTAGTAAGAGACAGACCAGTTTGTGTATATAGTTTGCATCTCTTGTTTGAATTAAAATAATCCAAGCTGGTTTTGTAATTATCTGAATAGGCGACCTCTTTGTCGGTCGCGATTTGAAATAACAATTCCCATGACGGTTTTGCGCGGTCTGCTTTTATTGGTGTATTAAATTTCTGATTTACAATGACCAAATAATTGTTGCTGTCCGTGCCAGGTTTTACAATCAAAATATCCGCTATCTTATCACCTGAAAGAATCGGTTTCTTAGACTTTAAGGAATCACGAAAGTTTTTAATTTCGTTATAAAGATTTTTCCAAGATGCAACCGTTTTTGTTTTATCTATTCCTCTTAACGGAAATTTAAAGCCGAGTTTCCCAAAATGTTTTTCTAAAATTTCGGTTACTTTTTGAACGTCATGCAAGCTAAGGCGTTCCTGGTCTTTATAAAAGAAAGGCATTTCAACATAGTCAGCATTTTCGGTATCATTAGTGGCGAGAAACAATTCAAGTTTGTATAAAATGATATCTAAAATCTCCACAATCTTATTGCGGGTTTCTTGAGAGAAATCATTAATTTTAATTAAATTTTCGGCCATATATTTACATTTTATCACTTTTACGTGATCCTATAAATGGCGTTAGAAATTTTTATAATTTATTAGTAATCAATAATAATATGCATTTAAAAAAGAAAACAATCCAAGATCTTCAAAAGATTATTAAGCGAGATTATGGCCAGACTCTCAGTGAAGAGGAGGCAAACGAGTTTGGAATATCCATATTACGCCTAACTAGATTGGGCTTAACAGCCCAAGCAAGAGCCATTGAAAAGGCCGAAAAGCAGAAGCCCTAAGTACTGTCGCATTTGTCGCATTTTGGTTAAATCAGACCCCGACCCACATGCATTGAAGTGAGACCTATAATCGTGCTAAAATACCCTTGTAAACATTGAAGTCACGGGTACTTAACCCGAGATCACCGATTGGATGACTTTTAACAAATAAATGAACTGCTGCAATTGCCGATGTGATTCGAACATTTTTTCTATCCTAAGTACTAGGGATAAAAAAATTAAAATCCTTGACTCTCAAAATTAAAAAATAATTAAAATTAATTTTAATCTTATGAAACAAACTCAGGCTAATTTATTAAAAGCCATTACTGGCGAATCAATAGCCAGAAACAAATACACTTACTTTGCAGAAATAGCCCGCAAAGAAGGTTATGAATGGATTGCCGCTGTTTTTGAAGAAACAGCTTTAAATGAAAAAGCACACGCTCAAGAAGAATTAGAACAATTAACTGAAAAAACAGAAATGACTAACACCTATGACATTCAACCATTGGGTACAACTTTGGAAAATTTACTTCATGCAGCCGAAGGCGAAGCTTATGAATTTGGCACTATGTATCCTAACTTTAAAAAAGTTGCTGAGGATGAGGGCGAAACTGAAGCAGCCAGACTTTTTCAAGAAATTTCTGAAGTTGAAGAAAAACACGCTGAACGTTATACAATGCTAGCAGATAAATTAGAACAAGGAAAATTATTTGAAAGCGATGAAGAAATTGAATGGAAATGTTTAAATTGCGGTTATATTCATAAAGGTAAATCCGCGCCAGACAAATGTCCTTTGTGTCAAAAACCCCAAGGTTATTATATGGGTTTAAAGGTTGTTAGATAAATTTTTAATGTAGGGGGCGGGTTTTAAACCCGCCTTTTCTTGATTTATTTTAAAAGATTTGTTAGAATAATTTAGACATTAGTAATTAGAAATTAGTAATTTAAATTTGGTCCCTTCGTCTAATGGTTAGGACGCCAGGTTTTCATCCTGGCAATAGGGGTTCAATTCCCCTAGGGACTACCAAAGAACTCTCGTTTTTGTAAATGAGGGTTTTTTGATTGCAAAAAATAAATCTAGAATTCGTAAACATATAAAAATTTCCCCAACTTACCACGTACTGTTTTTAAATCAATTATTTTTATAGCTTGTTTATTAGAAAATTGATAATCACACGAAACTACCCGTGTACCTAATGATAACTCCTGTTTAAATTTAAGCAAAAGTTCATCCATTAATTCAGATGAAAGATAAACAAACACATGCGTGGCATTAGATAAATTATATTTTAAAAAATCTCCCTGTAAAATTTTGATATGTGTTTTTCTGACTCGCCATCTAGCCACCCAAAAAGGAATTAATTGTTTTTCAAAACCAATACAGCTGGCTTGTGGTTCTTTAATATAGCAAGCCAGAAGCACTCGCCCATCACCACAACCCAAATCATAAATCACGGATTTTTGTTCAATCTTCATGGCCGCAACTATCATTGGTAAAATATTTTTTTTGACTGCTACAAATGGCACTTTAACCGTAAAAGAAGTCGCTACTGACAAAACCAAAAAAAACGTATAAGTACTTACAACTAACATAATAACAAAAAGCATAAAATAAATTATAATCAGCATATTTACAATTTTAATTTTTTAAGATATAATTTTTATTACCACAATCTTAGTATAACAAACATAATCAATAAATTACACTAAAGCTAAATTTAAATATGCGTATTTTAGCCATAGAAACATCCTGTGATGAAACCGCGGCGGCTGTTTTAGAAACAAAAAACAGCTCTTTTAAATTAGTTAGTAATGTTATTTCTTCTCAAGTTAAAATCCATGCCAAATTTGGTGGCATTATTCCAGAAGTAGCTGCTAGAAAACAAATGGAAATGATTATACCGGTTTTAGAGCAAGCTCTAAAACCGGCAATTTCCAATTTCCAATTTCCAATTTCCAAACAAATAACAAAATCAATTGATTACCTGGCTGTCACTCAAGGACCAGGTCTTATTACTTCTCTAACCGTTGGCGTGGAAACAGCTAAAACTCTAGCCTATGCTCTTAACAAACCACTTATTTTTGTTAATCATCTTGCTGGTCACATTTATTCTTCGTTATTAAAAAATTCCCTCTTAGAAAATCAGTCAATAAATTTAGAAACTATAAAATTTCCAGCTTTAGCCTTAATAGTTTCTGGAGGCCACACCATGTTGGTCTTAATGAAAAAACATCATAATTATAAAATTATTGGTGAAACTCTAGACGATGCCGTTGGCGAAGCCTATGATAAGGTGGCCAAAATTTTAAATCTTGGTTATCCTGGCGGACCAATTATTGATAAAATGTCTCTGCTAGGTGACCAAACTAAATTTAGTCTACCACGGCCCATGTTAAATAGTGCAGATCTTAATTTTTCTTTTTCTGGCTTAAAAACGGCTGTTATGTATTTAGTTAAAGATTTAAAAACAAAAAAACAATTAAATAAAAATATTATTAATGATCTCTGCGCCTGTTTTCAAACCGCCTGCGTTGATGTTTTAACACACAAGACTTTATCTGCCATTAAAAAATTTAAACCTCAAACTTTTTTACTCGGTGGTGGTGTGGCCGCTAATAAAAGTTTAAGAGAAAATTTAACCATAAAAATTTCAGAACTTGATCCAAAAATAAAAATTTTAATCCCTGAAATAAAATTTACTGGTGATAATGCTGCTATGATTGCTCTGGCCGCCTATTATAAAATAACTAATACATCAGCTGGTAAAAAAAATAATTATTTAAAAGTAAGGGCTAATCCTAATTTAAAATTGTAAAATCGTTTTTCATTTCAAGAACTTTTTATCTGTCATGCTGAACTTGTTTCAGCATCTCCTTACTCCAAAATTAAATGTTTATTTGAGATTCTGAAATTAATTTATAATGATAGCCAACCATGAAAAAATACATCGCCCATAATTCAGAAGAAACAAAAAAAATAGCCGCTCAAATTGCCGCCAATTTTCAGGGTGGTGAAGTTTTGGGTTTAGTGGGCACCTTGGGAGCCGGTAAAACAAATTTTGTCCAAGGTCTTGCCAAATATTTAAATATTAAAAATACGGTTAATTCGCCAACCTTTGTTTTAATGAAACCTTATCCCACCGGAAATAAAAAATGCCGCCTCTTGGTGCATGTTGATTGTTATCGTTTAAATTCTTCAGAAGAATTATTGGCTTTGGGTATTAAAGAATATTTTAACGACAAAAGATGTCTGACTGTCATTGAATGGGCAGATAAAATTGCCAATGTCATGCCCGCAAATACTGTTTGGATAAAATTTAAACTAGGCAAAAAAATTGATGAAAGAGAAATTGAAATTAATAACTAAAAACAGTCCTGCTTACTCGGGACTGTTTTAAAAGCTATCAAACAATAAGTTATTAAAACCATTACATCGCATGAACATTCCCTTCCGTGCCATCTCCTTTATATTTTGTTTCAGGATTAACTCCAGGTTCACTCGTAAAATCTTCTAAAGACGCCACATTGGAATTAATTATTTTAATTCCCGCCTCTTTTAATCTTTCTCTGATAACCTCAACCAATTGGGGTTCGTATTTTTCATCTGAAAAATCTACAGCTATCTTTTTATCTAAAATTTCTTGCACAACTTCTCTAACAATTCTTAAAACACCCACTTCCATAGACGAAGGAGCCTGTTCTTCGGCTATCCTTAAAACCATCTGCCCGATTTCCTCTGGCGACTTTTCTATCTTTGGTATACTTTTATCAATACGGGTTTGATCTGGACTAAAATTTTTTTCCGACATAATTTTAAAATTAATTTTTAATTTCTATTTTTTTCGACTCTTCCTCCAGCACCCTTTATCCAATCAGAATTTCTTCTTTGTTTAGCCTCGAATTCGCCAAATTCACTTGCTCTTGAGTCTTCTTCTGCTGTTCTAAGTATTTTTTGACCCAACTATGGTGTTTTTGTCGAAAATACTGGTCTACTATTATTAATGGGTTCTTTAAGCTCTATACGGCATCCTTTCATATAATTATAAATTAATTATTTTATATATTCCACAAAATAATAATAACATATTATATAAAATAATTAAATACTAATTGTCAATTCAATATTTTCATAGTAAGCTAAAGGTATGAGTTCCAAAATTTTATCAGGCGCCAATATTGGTCTTGATGCCCAAGTTGTCGAAGTGGAAGCAGATCTCGGTGGTGGCCAAGGTGGTATTTTTATTGTCGTTGGTCTGCCAGATACGGCTATTCAAGAAGCCAGAGAAAGAGTTTGGTCAGCTATTAAAAATACTGGTCTAGATTTTCCTCGCTCCAAAATTGTAGTTAATTTAGCCCCAGCTGATATTAGAAAAGAAGGTCCGGCCTATGATTTGCCCATCGCCCTGGCTCTCTTAATAACAGCTGGGGTCTTAGAATTAGATCTTGAAGATCAAAATGCTATTTATGTTGGTGAACTTTCTCTAGATGGTCGTCTACGGCCAGTCAGTGGCATCTTGCCCTTGGCTTTAATGATTAAAGAAAAAAATTTTTCTCGCATCTATTTGCCTGAAGAAAATGCCGAGGAAGCTGCCTTAATTAATAATATTGAAATTATTCCAATTAAAAATTTAAAACAAATTTTTTTACATTTAACTAAACAAGAAATTATTACTCCTTTTAAAACCACTGGCATTGCTAAATTTATTACTACGCCAAATTTTGAGGTGGATATGGCCTTTGTTAAAGGCCAAGAACATGCCAAACGCGCTTTAGAAATTGCTGCTTCTGCTGGCCACAATGTTTTAATGTCTGGCCCGCCAGGAAGCGGCAAAACACTTTTAGCCAAAGCCATGACCACAATTTTACCACCCATGACCGAAGAAGAAATTTTAGAAGTTACTAAAATTTATTCTGTGGCTGGCAAATTAAGCACCGATAAACCTTTAATTTTGGAACGCCCCTTTAGAACTCCGCATCATTCGTCTTCTGCTGTAGCTTTGGTTGGTGGTGGTTCTTTTCCCAGACCAGGTGAAATTAGCTTAGCTCATAAAGGCGTTTTGTTTTTAGATGAATTTCCAGAATTCCCTAGAATTGTTTTAGAAAATTTACGCCAACCATTAGAAGATGGAGTAGTCACAGTTTCTCGAGCTCAAGGTACTCTAACATTTCCGGCGCGTTTTACTTTAATTGCTTCCCAAAACCCTTGCCCTTGTGGTTATTATTCTGATCCTGAACGCACTTGTATTTGTACTCAAACCCAAATTATTAAATATCAAAAAAGAATTTCCGGTCCCCTTTTGGATCGTATAGATCTCCATATTGAAGTGCCTAAAGTTAAATTTGAAAAATTAACCAATGATTCCCTATCAGAAAGTTCAGAAAATATCAGAGAACGCGTCAATCGAGCTCGGCAAAAACAAATTCTTAGATTTAAAAATTTAAAAATCGGCACTAATGCCGAAATGGGCGCGAAAGAAATTAAAGAATTTTGTCAAATTGATGCTCCCACTCAAGAACTTTTAAGAACAGCCATGCAACAATTAAAACTTTCGGCTCGTGGTTATCACCGCATTTTAAAAGTGGCGCGTACCATTGCAGATTTAGATGAGGCAGAACAAATAGAACTATCCCATGTGGCTGAAGCCCTGCAATACAGAACTAAGATTGAATAAAAAAACAAAAAACCGGCGTACTCAACGACCGGTTTATGGTTTTAATCAACAAAACATTTTCTACTTCTTGCCAAAACCTAACATATTTTTAAACACTTCTTGCCAATCAGCATCGCTTTGATTTTCCCCGCTATATTTAAACCAAAAATCTTTAGGCGCAAGTATTTTCACATCTTTGTATTGCTCTAAAAATAACAAGTGTTTGTCAGAAGAAATAATATAATCAGCACCTGATTCTAAGGCGCACTCCACAAATTTATTATCTTCTGGGTCGTCCATTACTGCCATAACTCTTTTATAAACTGGGATCACCGTGACGGCATTAAAAAAACTTTCTAGTTTTTCTCGATCACTCTCACGAGTAATATTTCTTTCAATAATTAATAAATTTTCTTTTAAAATTTTCTCAGAAGCCACAGCTTCAATTTTCCCAGTCAAAACCAAATCCACAATTTTCCAAGTATATGAAAAATTGTCGGCCATGGCATCTATTAAAATGTTGGTATCAATAACTACTTTCATATTTTGGTTAAAAAACAACAAACCCTTCTTGTCATTCCCGCCGGCCACGCCGAGAATCAAGCGAGCAGAGCGGGAATCCCGTGGATTAATAAATTAACACTTTTACTCCAAACATCCACTAATAACCAACCCATCATCAATAGTTTTTGTTGCCACCCAAATACTATTTATGGCGTTTAAAAAACTATTTTTAATCTGAGAAGTTTTTAAATAAATAATTTCCTCAACATCATCTGTTAAACATTTATTACTGTTATCTTTCAGACTATTATTTAAAATATTTTTTAATAAATCAGAGCTATTAGTAATCACTAAATAATCATCTTTAATTGCCAAAGCTACATTAATTTTATCATAATTTAAAATTTCCAATTCACCTTCTTTTTTAAATTTAAAAACACTACTATCAGCCACTAGTTCGGTCATAGAAGTTTTGTCTGGTAATTTAGTAACTTTTTTTTGCGGATAATTAAAGGCTAAAATATTTTTAACAATCTCTTCGGCTATGGTCACCACTTCGGCTGAATCTTTACCGTCTTTAATTTTAAGCGCCAAACCATAATTATACATTTTTAATTTAAATAAATCTGTGGTTAAGATAGAATCTGTTTTATTAGTTGTGAAAAACATTATTGGCCATTGGAATAAATCTTTAAACACCTCTTGATCGGCAATAGCTTTGGGAAATTGCCCAGCCAACAAATTATCTATAAAATCCTGATTGCCAGTCGATTTTATGATTAAAAACAAATTCTGATCTAAATTTAAAGGTTTGAATCCATCAGCAATTTTTAAATTATTATTCTTTTGTTCCTTAGGACCTGCTTCAATTTTAAAAAATATTTGTTGCTCCTTAGCGCTTAGACCTAAAAACATGGGCTTGTCTAAATCTAAATTTTTAAAAAATAAAAAATTATTCTCAACTGGCAGTGCTTGCAAAAAAGCTGTGCCTAAATAAACATTTAAGAAATTTCCCCCAGAAAATTTAGACAAAACATTAATCATATTCTGATTAGGATTAGCATAACTTGGAGACTGAATTAAATTTAGAGTATCTTTTTGTTTGCTTACAGCCAAAACACTGCCATTTAAAATACTGCTACTAAAACTTTTGGGTAATAACAAACTAGCCCGTTTAACATTATTTACTTCCAATAACCAAATTTCTTGTTTACTATTATCTTTGTTAACTATAGCATAACCAATATTTTTAATTTCTTTTTTCAATTCCATTGGAAAAACATCAAAAAATTTTAACTCTTGTTCAATTTTCTGCCATCCCGTAAATCTACTTTGATTTTCTTTTTCCAAAGCTAATAAATTTTGATCCTGCCAATTATATTCGGCATAAAGCATAGTTTGCTCTGGCAAAAAAACTGTTAAATTAGAATTAATTTTTGTTTGTTTAAAGATAACATAAAAAAATCCCACGCCCACAAGCAGGATAATCAAAATTATTAATGATAATAAAAATTTTTTATTCATCTTTTATGAAAAAATTTTAATTTTATTTGTTCCCGTTCGCTTCGCGTAGCCTTAGTAAGAAAATAGAGGTGAACTTGGCGTTAAGAATTGAATGGACAGGAGGCCTATATAATAAGGCTGACCAGGCATCCGTTCAATTTAGCCAAGTGAGCCCTATTTTCTCTAAGGCGCAGCAGCGAACCAGTTTTTGGAGCTACCTTTTTTTCCAAAAAGGTGGCATAAAAAAATATTTAAAAAATGAAAATTAAAAATTTTACTTGCACTCCCCCCAATTTTCCCCAACTCCCATTTCAACCTCTATGGGCACTTTAAATTTATAAACATTTTCCATTTCCTGTTTAATTATTTTTTTAGCTTTTTCTAGCACATTTTCCTTAATTTCAAAAACCAACTCATCATGAATTTGTAAGAGCATGCACACCTCATCATGCTTAAAATTTTCCTTAATCTTTTTTTCCAAATTTATCATAGCCATTTTAATTAAGTCGGCCGCTGTGCCCTGAATTGGATGATTAATAGCCATTCTCTCGGCCTGAGCTTTTAAACCAGGGTGAGTGGCATTAATTTCTGGTAAATACCGGCGTCGGCCGAACAGAGTTTCAGTATAACCAAAATTTTTAGTCAAAGCAATAGTATTTTGCAAATAATCATGAAGTTCATTAAAGACCGCAAAATATTTAGCAATAAAATCTTCGGCTTCTTCATAACTTACCCCGGCTCCTTCAGCCAAGCCTCTAGCGCCTAAACCATAGATCACACCAAAATTAATTACCTTGGCTTCGCGACGCATACTCTTAGCCACTGCTTCTCTTTTGACATTAAAAATTTGACTGGCGGTTTCTGTGTGGATATCTCTGCCCTCCAAAAAAGCTTTCAACATTTTTTCATCATTAGATAACGATGCTGCAATCCTCAGCTCAATTTGTGAATAATCTGCCGCTAACAATTTATAGCCGCTACTCGCCACAAAAGCTTGGCGAATTTTTTCTCCCAATTCTGTTTTAATAGGAATGTTTTGCAAATTAGGTTCAGAAGAAGAAAGCCGACCGGTGGCGGTGACCGTTTGATTAAATGAAGTATGAATTCTATCTTGCTTATCAACCAATTCTGGCAAAGGATCTAAATAAGTATTTTTCAATTTAGATAATTCTCTAAACTCAATTATTAAATCAATTATTTCATGCCGGCCTTTTAGTTTATCTAATTCTCCGGCCGCTGTAGAAATGCCAGTTTTAATTCTAGACAATCCTGCAGTAGAAATATTTAATTTTTCAAATAAAATTTCTTTCAATTGCAATGGCGAGGCTACATTAAATTTTGTGCCAGCCATTTTATAAATTTTATCTTCCAAACCAATAATTCTTTTAGCCAATTCCGTACTCATTTTATTTAAAAATTTAATATCAATTTTAATACCCAATTTCTCCATCCCGGCTAAAACTTCAATTAAGGGCACATCAATTTTTTCTAAAACTGTCATTAAATTTTCACTTTTTATTTTTGGCAATAAATTTTCATAAAGCCGCCAAGTAATATCTGCATCTTCGCAAGAATAGTTGGCCACCAAAACAACCGGAATTTTAGAGAGGTCTATTTTATCTTTATTTTTTTCGCCAGTTAATTCTTGGATTGTTTCAGTTTTATAGCCCAATTCCACAAACGCTAAATTATCCATGCTATGTTGTCTGGTGCCTGGATTTAAAAGATATGAAGCAATCATGGTATCAAAATAAATACCCTTAACCTCAAAACCAGCTGTTTGTAAAACTTCTAGATCAAATTTTAAGTTATGACCAACTTTTTTGACCTTTTCATCTGCCAAAATTTTATAAAGAGTGTCATCCTCGCCAAAGCGAGGATCCCATTGTTCCTTAGTAAAAACAATTTTTTTATTTTTTATTGACAAATAATACGCCTCACCCTTTGTCCAGGCAAAAGAAATTCCAATCAATTTATTTTTAAAAGGATCAAGCCCATCAGTTTCTGTATCCAGAGCAAAAATTTTTTGCTTTTTTAATTCTTTAATAAAATTATTATATTTTTCCTCACTATCAATTAATGTATAACCTTTTTTTATTTTAAAAATATTATTTTCATTACTTTTAACTTTTGAATTTTGACTTTTAAATTGTTCAAATATATTTCCTTGTTTTTCTCTCATTATTTTTTCTGCTTCAGGAATTTTATTAATCAAAGATTTAAAATTCCATTCTTGAAAAAGTTCCACCACTTTTTCAGTTCGAAAATCCACCACCTGACAACTTTCTAAATCAAAATCTATTGGCACTTCACGCACAATTTCGGCCAATTGTCTAGATTGATAAGCTTGAGCTTTACCTCCCACTAGTTTTTTATAAATACCTGCAGTAATTTTCTTAACTTTTAATTCTTCTTTATATTTTTCATAATCATTTTTCTTATCCAAATATTCATACATCTTATCAATGGTGACAAAATTTTTAATCAAATCCATGGCTGTTTTTTCGCCAATGCCAGTGATACCAGAAATATTATCAGATAAATCTCCACGCAAAGCTTTGTAATCAATCAAACTTTTGGGAGCAAAACCAAATCTTTCACGCACTGCAGACTCATCATAAATTAACACATCTGAAATGCCTTTTTTTAATGTATAAACTTCAGTATTATCATCAACTAATTGCAAAACATCTAAATCTCCACTCACAATTATGCTTTTTAATTCTTGCCAGACTCCGCCAGTTTTTACTCGCTCATCAATAATTTTAGAAATTGTGCCAATTATATCATCAGCTTCATAACCTTTAAGCTCAAAAATTTTAACATTAAAGGCCTTGAGCAATTCTTTAATATAGGGAAACTGTTCATACAATTCTGTTGGTTGAACTTTTCTAGTAGCTTTATAATCCACGGAAATTTCTTTTCTAAATGTATCTCTGGAAACATCAAAACAACAAGCTACATAATCTGGCTTAATTTCTTTAAGAGCTTTTAAAAAAATAGCTGTAAAACCATAAGCCGCATTAACCAACTGGCCTTTTTTGTTCATCAAAGGCGGCAAGGCGTGAAAAGCCCGGTGTATTAAAGAATTAGCGTCAATGATTAAAAATTTTTTCATATCTTTATTTTACCTTTTTATATTAATTATTTCAACAATTTGCTTTTTGTATTTTTTTTGTTATGATTATTGTATTCTGGTCACGTAGCCAAGTGGTAAGGCAGGAGTCTGCAAAACTCCTATGCGCCGGTTCAATTCCGGCCGTGACCTAATAAATTTAAATTATATGAAAACACTTTTCTCTGGCATTCAACCAACAGGCGACCTGCATTTAGGCAATTATTTAGGCGCTTTAAAACAATGGCTAGAATTGCAAGATCAATATAATTCCATTTTTTGCATTGTGGATTATCATTCACTGACAGAAAATTTTGATCCTCAATTAAAACAGGAACAAATTTTTAATACAGCGGTGGACTTTTTAGCTTGTGGTATTGACCCAAAAAAATCTATCATTTTTGTGCAATCACATGTCAGTGCACACACAGAACTCGCCTGGATTTTTAATTGTTTAACCCCTATGGGCGAATTAGAAAGAATGACTCAATATAAAGACAAATCCATTCGCCAAAAAGAAAATATCAATGCCGGACTTTTTACTTATCCAATTTTGATGGCCGCTGATATTTTACTCTATAAAGCTGAAACGGTACCAGTTGGTGAAGATCAAGTCCAACACATTGAACTAGCCAGATCAATTGCTAAAAAATTTAATACCAAATTCGGCAACTATTTTCCAGAACCCAAAGAGATTTTAACTACTGCTAAAAGAATCATGTCTCTCTCTGAGCCCAGTAAAAAAATGTCAAAATCTTTAGGCGAAAAACACTATATCGCGCTTAAAGATTCGGGAGAAACAATTGCTAAAAAAATTCAAAGTGCTGTTACTGATTTTGGTTCAGAAAAAAATTCAGGCCTTAACGGTGGTAGAAATCTATTAAATTTACTAAAGGAAATTTCTGAAGATAAAAAATTAATCAACAATTTTGAAAATGATTATAAGAAAGAAACTTTAAAATATTCGGAATTAAAACCAGCCTTGACCCAAGCTTTAGTGGAAACCTTAAAACCCATTCAAAAACAAAGAACTAAACTTTTACAAGATAAAAAATATGTTTTAGAAATTTTAGAAACTGGTGCCAAAAAAGCCAAAGGATTAGCTGATAAAAATTTAACTGAAATTAAAAAATTAATTGGCATATAGTAATTGTTGTCTCCATGTCTCTTAACCCCACATCTGCGAGGCGGACTGGAGACTTAATGTTCAATAATATAATTAATTTTTTTTACATTAATGAGCACTAACGCTCCAGTCGGGAGACTGGAGCGAATATGCACAGTCGCTCAGGATAAACTAAAAAAATATGCATATCTACGACACCATTATCATTGGCGCCGGACCAGCTGGTTTAACTGCCGGTATTTATACCACTCGCCGAACTCTAAAAACTTTAATTATTGGCGCTGAAATTGGCGGACAAATGGCTAAAACTTTTGTAATTGAAAATTATCCTGGGCTCAAAAGTATTGACGGTTTTGCCTTGGCCAATCAAATGCTCGAGCAAGTTAAAGAATTAGGGGCAGAATTTATTAATGATACTACTGTTAAAATCTCTAAAGAAAATAACCTGTTCTCTGTGCAAACTGCAGCTAATAAAAATTATACAGCCAAAACTATTATCATAACTTCCGGACTTAAAAAAAGAAAACTAGGTCTTGAAGGCGAAGAAAAATTTGATGGTCATGGACTTTCCTATTGTATTAATTGTGATGGGCCATTATTTAAAAATAAAAATGTGGCTGTGGTCGGTGGTGGTAATTCTGGCGCTGAAGCTGTAGAATTTCTAGCCAAAATTTGTCCAACTGTCTATTGGTTAGAAATTACTGATACTTTGCGTGCTGATCCAATTTTAATAGAACGCCTTAAAAAAATACCTGCCGTAAATATTTTAACCAATACTCAAATAATGGCTTTGCAAGGCAACGAGAAACTCACTGCTATTAAAATTAAAACTAATAACCAAGAAAATAATTTAGAAGTTGAAGGTGTTTTTGTAGAAATTGGTTATCTGGCTGAAACAACTTGGTTAAAAGATTTTATTAATTTAGATCCGCTAGGTCAAGTAATAATTGATGAATTAAATCATACTAATGTTCCCGGTGTTTTTGCGGCTGGGGATGTTAGCAATTCTAAATATAAGCAAGTCATAGTTGCTGCAGGAACTGGGGCCATAGCCGCCTTGGAAGCTTATGAATATATTCAAAAAAATTCATAAAAGGAGTTCTCGATGCCTAGGAAAATAGTCTTTGACGAATCTGCTCTTGAAAAACAGATTAAAGCAACAACTAGTGTCATCTGTGCCAGCCAATGTTTTGCTACTGCCAAAGACAATATTAAAAAAATAATTTCTATAATTATTGCCGAGCAAAAAAGATGGCGCGAGCAAAAAAGATGGCGCTTGATAGATAAAAAAGATTTAATAGATCTAGGCAATATTATTATAGAAAAAGAGCACATAAAATATTTGGTGACGCAAACCAGACAAGAATTAGATAATTATGCTTTTTATATGAAGCAATATCCGTTCAAAGATTTAGCAAAAACAATCACCCTAGACTATGTTATTTCGAGGATTGTTTCAAAATCTGAAACTGAACTCATCGCTACCATAAAAAATTTGTTTAAATAACATGACCTTGCTATAAAAATAGCAGGGTTCTTTTTTATAAAAAATATTAATGCTAAAATAACCTTACATATTTTTTAATTTAAATTTTATTCTTCCGCGTTAGTCCGCGATTTACTATGTTTTGGCAACACTTTTACCCCTCACCAATTTTATTAGATTTAAATTTCTTACAAATTCATTGGTATGGATTTTTTGTTACCCTAAGTATTTTAACTGGATTTTTTATTTTTAAAAAATTGGTAGAGGCGTATTGCAATACGTCTCTACATAAAACCGTATTTAAAAAAACAGAAATTTTTAATCTGTTTTTTTATTTAATAATTTTTGGCCTTATTGGCGCTAGACTCTATCATTGTTTGTCTGAATTTAATTACTATTGGCACAATCCTTTAAAAATATTTTATCTTTGGCAAGGTGGCTTGGGAATATATGGTGGTCTCATAGCTGGCATAATTATAGTTTATTTTTTTGCCAAAAATTTATCTGGGAAAAATAATCAGCAACCACCAGTTATCAATTATCAATTACCAATTATTTTTCTGACAATTTTAGATCTACTGTCGCCAGCCATTGCTCTTGGCCAAGCTATTGGCCGCTGGGGTAATTATTTCAATCAAGAACTCTATGGCCTGCCAACCAATTCTTTTTTAGGTCTTGCCATTGCTCCAGCAAACCGTTTACCAGGCTTTGAAAATTTTGATCTTTTTCAACCCTTATTTTTTTACGAAAGCCTCTTTTGTTTTGGTCTGTTTATAATTTTATTTCTCTCCATAGTTTATCCCGAGCGAAGCCAAGCCTGCCTGCCGGTAGGCAAAGGATCCCGTCTATCCCACAAAATTCCAGGTACAATATTTTTACTTTATTTATTTCTCTATTCCTTCTGGCGTTTTATCATAGAATTTTTTCGTATTGATCCTCAACCAATATTTTTAAATCTGCGTCTGGGCCAATGGACAAGTTTAACCTTAATAATTATTTGTCTGGTATTTTATATTTTAATTAAAAAATGGTATAATAATTCTTGTCATCCCGAATGAAGTCAAGCCTGCCTGCCGGTAAGCTGGGGATCTAAAATTTTATGAAAAAAATATTAACCATAGTTATTTTATTTACAATATCATTTTCCTATCTATTGATAACAACACGATCTATCTTAGCGGCTGATGGAACATGGTTGTGTATGTGTACTGCAACTGGAAGAAATAAAACATTTATAGTCGCAGACAAGACAGCATGTGATAATCAATGTAAAACATTCTGCACTTCAGACACAAATTTCACCTGTACAGTAGATAACAATAATCCGCCACAAACTGATTTAAACAATCCTCCGCAAGCTGACAAAAATAACCCACCTAAAAATACCAACAATACTCAAACATCCAAATTAGATAACCCTTTATCCACCTCGTTTGGTTCTACTATTCCACAAATAGCGGCCAAAATAATTAAAATATTTTTAGGATTAATTGGTACTATTTCTTTTGTCATGTTTATTTATGGTGGTTTTTTAATTTTTACAGCTATGGGCAATGCCAGTAAAGCCAAAACAGGTATGAACACTCTTGTTTATGCTAGTTTAGGAATTTTGGTAGTCTTTACTTCTTATGCCATGTTAAAATTTGTCTTAAGTATATTTAATTTATCTTAAATAAATATTTAAAAAATAAATAAGCGTCCCAATAGCTTGGAACGCTTTTTTAAATTAGTACTTAATAACTGTTAAAAAAACCTTTTTTTCTTCTCCAGAAACAATCCTAACTAATAACGGAATATCTCCTGGATTGGGAGCATCCATGTAAGTTTCACTAAAATCTCCTAGTACCGTAAGAGTTTTTTTTGTTTCAGGATGACGCAAATACATGGTTTGAATTTCCGTCAAAGTATCGGGTAAATCAAACCTATAATGAAAACCATTTTGTGGCACAGT
>DAOOOW010000015.1:0-25263 GCA_035387885.1 bacterium | reverse complement strand
CCAGATTTACTATGTTCTTTTTGGTTATGTTGCGGTTCGGAACAGAATGTAGGTTATAACTATTGACACAAATAATAAATTATGCTATACTTTCTTATTAATCCCGCACCATAACAAATCACCTTTTTGGAGGTTGTCATGAAAAAGCTGTACTTTTATATCGCCGTGTTGTTTTTTGTCGCCAGCAATCTGTTGGCGCAAAATCCCTACGCTAGTTTCAATATCCCGAGTTACGATCCGCAGGATATGGAACTGGGGGAAGCAAAACCTTTTATGCTGTCTGCCCACACCTATGGTGCAGACAGTGTGTCCTTTATCATTGAAGTTGACCATGGATTAGTCTATGTATCGGAATACAACTTTAATCAAAATTATGTCTGGTGTTCTTTCTACCCAGAAAATACACCGGGGCGATACATGGTTGTGTTGCATCCGTTTGAGGGTAAAATTGATTACTTCAATTTCAATTTTAAACTCTCTGATTTCGGCAACACCACACCAAGCACATCAGTTATTATCAGACAACTTTGTGCATATAAAAGCGGTACGCAATATGTCAGTTATGGCACAGGTGTATGGTTCGCCATTCGTGATTATGTGCCAAAATATTACCCGTATTACTTTCACGCGGGTAAATTTCGCATATTTTCTTTGCCTTCAGCAGAGATGAATGACGAAAAAATTATGCATAAAAATGTTCTTTTCCCAGGACTCTATGTCTGGAAATGGAACAACGAGGATAACTCTTGGTGGCTCCTTGGCCCAGACGATGAAATGCGGGCCGGAGTTGGATACTGTGGTTATCCCGAAGATCCAAATAATTCACCGTTTTTTCTTCTAAGAGAAAATCCTGAAAAAAATCTTCGGGTTTTATCAGTTCGGTTAAAACGGGGCTGGAATTTGGCAGGAAGCTATTACAAAAACTTCCAACCAAACGACCAGACCATGCCCGTGGAAGCCACTTCTGTGTTTTCGTGGGATTCATGGAATGAAGGGTACGCAGAAATATGGGGTGATAGCCCGATGTGCCCCACGAGTGGCTATTGGATCTCTTCCAATGGCTCGGCTGTTATGTTTTTTGACGGCGGTGTACCCAGCGCGCCAAGCCTGGGAAAAACCGGGGCTTTTACAGGAGAACTTCCGCCACCGCCTCCGACTCTGCCAAAAAGCACCGAGGTGGAAGTTGGTGATTCGGTCATTCCTACCGAGTTCACCCTCGCTCAGAACTATCCCAACCCCTTCAACCCGACAACGACCATCAGCTATGAGCTACCTCGCGCCAGTGAGGTTCGGCTCGTGGTATTCGATACCATGGGTCGGGTGGTCAAAAACCTGGTGTCTGGCCAGCAACACGCTGGACAACATCAGGTCGTTTGGAACGGAAGAGACGAAAGTGGTCTCGCTGTTCCGAGCGGAGTCTACTTTTACCGCATCAACGCTGGTGGCTTCAATGCCACTCGGCGGATGATGTTGGTGAAATAGCCCAACGCATTCACAGGTCCCGGTAGCTTCACGCTATCGGGACTTTTTATTTTTTACCATTTAACAATTACCAATTACTAGTTACCAATTACTCTCTCTTTTTGACTTTTCCCCATTTTTCCGCTAAAATTAAAATAATAAAATGTTTAAAAAACTCACTCAATTCAACTATTTTAATCCGATTTTAAGCCTGATTATTATTATCTTGGGCTTTTTATTTTACCCACAAAAAACTGATATTTATCAACCTAAAAATAAAATCCTGGGCGAAAATATTACAGCCATTAAAAGACACACGGGCAATCCCAAAATAGCTAATTATTACTTAAGTTCTGATCAAAATTTTGATTACCAGAAATTGGCTAGCTATGACCTGGTAATTTTGCCCATTGATACGCAAATCTATAATCAAGAATTCTTTGTCTATGCTAGAACCTATAATCCTGATATTATTATTTTAGCCTACACGCCCATTCAAAGTGTCTATACTGGCAGTCTTAATGACCAAAATAGTTTTAATTATAAATTGAATCAAGACATAAAAAAAGATTGGTGGCTTAAAGATCCGGCTGGCAATTTAATCAGCTCCTGGCCACAAGTGCAAAATATTAATATCACAAGTGGTTGGCAAAATTGGTTTCCGAGTTTTGTTCAAAATAAAATTTTAAGCAATGGCTTATGGGATGGTATTTTTTATGATATGACTGATAAAGAAATCAACTGGCTTAATAATGGCAATTTAGATCTAAATAATGATGGCCAAAAAGATGTGGCCAAAACCATGAATACCTCCTGGCAAACAGCCATGGAAAATATATTAGCTACCTCTAGAAAAATTTTTGCTAAAAATATAAAAATTGTTTTAAACGGTTCGGTGGATGAAAATTGGTTAAAATATATTAATGGAATTATGTTAGAAAATTTTCCCACTCCTTGGCTCGGCGACAATTGGTCAGCCTCTATGAATTTACTAAAAAAATACCAACAGAAAATTCCTGCTGGTCAACAGAAAATTTTTATTCTAAACAGTTTAAGTCAAGAAATTGATACTCAAAAAAACCGTTTCCATTTGGTTTCAGCCTTGTTAGAAAATATTTATTTTAGCTCAGATCAAAGCATTGCCCAACATGAAGATTTACGCTGGTTTTCTGAATATGATTTAAATCTGGGTCAACCGCTTAATCAGGCTTATAATTTATTGACTAAAAAACAAACTAGCTATGCGTCAGGAGTTTGGCGCCGAGATTATCAAAAAGCAATTGTTTTAGTTAATAGCACTGGTAAAAAACAAAAAATAAAATTAGAAAAAAATTATCAAAAAATTAACAACACTGATTTGATTAAAGAAATTGTTCTCGCCCCAGAGGACGGTATAATTTTATTAAATCCAACTAAATAAAATTTTGATTTATTTTTCCCGTTCGCTTCGCGTAGCTTTAGATTAGAAATTCGAGCTGAGTTTGGCGTTAAGAAATTGAATTTGGCTGGTTTTATAAAGATTTCTTCAATTTTAGCCAAACGAAACCGAATTTCTTCTAAAGCGAAGCAGCGAACATCTTCTTTTGGTTCTTTTCTTAAACAAGAAAAGAACATTAAAAAAATATGCCCAATATTTTTATTGTCATTCCAGCTTTTAATGAAGAAAAAAATATTGCTCAAACAATAAATGATTTGCTGCCTTTGGGTTATAATTTAATTGTGGTTAATGATGGCTCAAATGATAAGACACTTGAAGTTGTAAAAAATTTTCCAGTCACCATTTTAAATCATGAAATCAATAGGGGACAGGGCGCTTCTTTAGCCACCGGTACTATTTATGCGCTCTCTCAAGCAACGGATTTAATTATTCATTTTGACGCTGACGGACAATTTTTAGCCAATGAACTTGAAGGATTTATTCAACCGCTTATTAACAAAACCCATGATGTTGTTTTAGGCACCAGATTTATTCAAGAAAGAAAAAATAATCACATGCCCTGGTTAAAAAAATATTTTATCCATCCAGTTAGTCGCCTGATTGATTATTTATTTACAGGCATTAAATTAAGCGATGCTCATTGCGGACTTCGGGCTATGAATCGTTTGGCGGCGGAAAAAATTGTTATTACTCAAGATGGTATGGCGCATAATACAGAAATTGTGGCGCAAATTAAAATCCATCATTTGCGTTTTATCGAACTGCCCGTGACAGTTATTTATAAAGAATTCGGGCAGGGGATTAAAGGTGGCTTAAAAATTATTAAAGACCTTATCTTAAATAAATTTTTATTATTTTAATATTAAAAAAATTATTATTTATTATTCCCGTTCGCTTCGCGTAGTGTTAGTTTTTTGTGTCATTCCAAATGACAACAACAAACTCGTGCTATTCTTTATTCATAATTCATAATTCATAATTCAAATTCTATGCTTATCCAAATCTTAATTACCTTATTTTCTCTTTTTGCCCTTTCCAAAGTGCTAAAAAAATTTAAAAAACAAACTCTAAAAAAATCAGAATTTGGGTTGTGGTTTGTTTTTTGGATTTTAACAGCTGTTTTAGTTTGGCTGCCCGGCAGTTTAACAAAAATAGCCAATTTTTTAGGTATTGGCCGTGGCGCAGATTTAATTTTTTACGCTTCGCTAATTCTTATTTTTTATCTTATTTTTAGAATCTATTTAAAATTAGAAAAAATTGAAAAACACATTACTAAAATTGTCCGCAAAAACACTTTGGATGAAATTGATAAAAAATAAAGTTTATATTTTTTATTTGTATTTTTATTCCGTTCGCTTCGCCAAGTAAAGTCTTAAATTGGAAAATAAAGCAAGTTTAACGCGTTCTATCTCCTCCTTTTAAAGGAGGAGCCTTATGTCTCAAAAGAGGCAGAGGAGGTGGTTATAGTATTAAAATAAAATTAATTTTTTAAATCATAACCACCCCTGTCTCTGCTCCGCAGAGTCACCCCTCCTTTAAAAGGAGGGGATAAAAACAATAATTCACAATTTTATGCCCCTTATTTCCGTTATTTTACCAGTTTACAAACCGCAAAAAAAATTTTTAACTTTGGCCATCCAAAGTATTTTGAATCAAACTTATAAAAATTTAGAATTAATTATTGTGGAAGATAAAACTGAATTAACTAATGAACAAATAATCAAAAACTTTAGTGATTCGCGCATAATCTATATTTTAAATGAAGCCAGAACTGATTTTGCCAGACAAATAAATTCTGGCCTTAAGGTGGCCAAAGGGGAATTTGTGGCCAGAATGGATGCTGATGATATTTCTGAACCAAACAGATTAGAAAAAGAATTAAATTTTTTATTAAGTCATCCAGGAATTAGTTTTGTCGGTTCTAATTTAACTATTATTAATGAAAAAAATGACCTTATGGGCGCTAGATTTTATCCTCAAAATTCTTTAGCCATTGCTAAAAAAATGCGTTTAAGAAATTCTTTGGCCCACCCCACGGTTATGCTGAGAAAGCGTGATTTGCTGGACCTGGGCAGTTATAATCAAGAGTTTGATACTTTGGCAGATTATGATCTTTGGGCACGCGGAATTTTAGCTGGTTTAAAATATTACAATCTGCCAGATAAATTACTTCGCTATCGCTTGCACTCTGGCGCTTATAAAAGCCACAGTTTAAAACAGCAACTGAAAGACACCTTAAATATCAAAAAAAAATATTTTCGTTTTAAAGCTGGTTGGTCATTTTTAGCAGAATTTCGTTACTGGGCAGAAAAAATTTTATTATTTTTGCCAGGCGAATTTATTTACTGGCTGTTTATGAAAACTAATATTAAATAATATTCTCTCTAATTTTTAATTTGCTTTGGCCATAATATAAATTTATGAAAATAGCTTATCTATCGGCAACATTTCCACCTCTATCTGCTGGCATGGGCTCGGCTTGTTTTTATACTGCGGATTTAATTGGTAAAAATAATGAAGTCAGCGTTTTTTTGGCCCAAAGAAAAAATATTAATTACCAAAAAGGTAATTATGTTTTAAAATTATTTAAACCTTGGTTTAGCTATGGCTATGCCAACTTGGCACCACAATTATTTTGGCGATTAAAAAATTTTGAAATTATTCATATTTATTATCCCTATTTCGGGGTCGTAGAATTGTTATGTTTATTTAAAAAACTATCTGGCAAAAAATATCCCAAACTAATTTTTCACTACCAGATGGATATGGTGGGTGAGGGGATTAGTAAAATCATTAATCGGATTTATAAAATTTTAGTTATGCCTTGGTTGTTTAATTTGGTGGACGCAGTTTTTGTTCTGTCTGAGGATTATGCCCGAAATTCTGATTTAAAAAAATATTTAAAAAAGTACAAGCAAAAATTTTATATTGTGCCCAATGGCGTAGATGTCGATAAATTTAATAATCAACTAGACACCAAAACTCAAAGAGAACAATTGGGTTTAAAAGACCATGAACAAATTATTTTTACAGCCCAAGCTCTTGATCATCAGCATTTTTTTAAAGGCATAGATATTTTAATCAAGGCTCTTAAAATAATTAATCGAGAAAATGTTAAACTAGTTATAGCCGGTAGTGGAGATTTACAAAAATATTATGAAGATTTAACCTATAAATTTTGTGTTCAAGACAAAGTCATATTTTTGGGTAGAGTTGATCATAACCAATTACCCAATTATTATGCTTTAGCAGATATCGTGGCCATACCCTCAACTCAAAAAACTGAAAGCTTTAGTGTGACAGCTGTTGAAGCCATGGCCTCGGGCAAACCAGTAGTTGTTTCTAATCTGCCCGGACTAAGAGTGACTGCGGAAAATAATATTTCTGGCCTACTGGTAGAGCCAAATAATGAAAATGATTTGGCAGAAAAAATATTATTTTTAATAGATCACAAAGACATGACCACAAGTATGGGTCAAGCAGCTAGAAAACGCGCTATAGAATTATATGACTGGCGTAAAATTTGCGTCAACATAAAAAATTTTTACTCTAAATTGTTAAAATAATTTCATGTTAATATGTTAAAATGTTAATATGCTAAAATGGTTTTATGTCTAAAATTTGTCTTATTACTGCGGTTTTTTCTCCCTACACTAAAGGTGGGGCAGAGGTTGTAGTTAATAATATTGTTAATGGATTTAAGAATAAAAACCAAGAAATTCTGGTCATTACTGTGGAAGAATTTAGAGGCTGGCGTAGTTTGTGGCCTAAAAAATATTTGGAAAATAATGTGCCAATTTATCGTTTTTACCCCTTAAACCTGTTCTCCTTCATTAATATTAATAAATACGCTGCTAGGCCATTTTTACGCCTAATTTGGCATGGTTTAGACATGTTTAATGTGCATTCTTATCTGGTAATTAAGCATATTTTGAAACAGGAAAAACCCACTGTGGTTATGACCCACATGCTCAAAGGTATTGGCTATTTAACTTGCCGGGCTATTAAAAAATTAAACATCAAAAATATCCACACCTTGCATGAAGTACAATTGGCCACACCTTCGGGTTTAATATTAAAAGGTGAAGAAAATTCTTGGCAACACACCTGTCTCTTAACTAAACTTTATCAAAGTTTTAATCGCTGGCTTTTTAATAGCCCAGAAATTGTGATTTCTTCTTCTAAATTTTTATTAAACTTCTATAATCAAAGAAATTTTTTTCCTCATTCAAAAAAAATAATTTTAACCAATCCAGTTAATTTACCAACTGTAAATTTACAGACAGCCAAGCACGATTCAGAAGAATTTAATTTTTTATTTCTTGGCCAAGTAGAAGTTTATAAAGGCATTTTGCTTTTAATTAATGTTTTTAAAAAATTAACCCAAGAAACCAACAATGAAGCTAAAATTTTTCTCAATATTGTGGGTACTGGTTCTGGCTTAGAGGCTGCTAAAAAATTGGCTAATAATCACCCTCAAATAAATTTTATGGGTTATGTAGCCAATAATAAATTGGGAGAAATTTTTTCTAAAACCAATGCCACGGTGGTGACTTCTTTGTGTTATGAAAATTCTCCTACAGTTATTTTTGAAAGTTTAGCCTATGGCGTGCCAGTTTTAGCCGCTAAAATTGGCGGCATAGAATTTATCAAGGATGATTACAATGGTTTTACCTTTGAAGCTGGTGATGAAAATGATTTACTGCGAGTTTTAAAATTCGCCCTGCAAAATAAAAACCGACTCACTGAGTTATCGTCTAACTGTCGTGAATCGGTTAAAGAAATTGGCGTTGGTGATTATATCAATCACCTCGAATCTCTCATCTGAGACCTCCCCGCCAAATAACCATCCAGCGGTTTTCCATTAATTTCTTGGTGTGTTTTTGAACAACTCCTAAATAAGGGTCTAGATTAACAATGTCGTCTATAGTGCTTTGGCAGAGACGACATGTTTGCAAATGTCGCCTAAGTCTTCTATAGCCTTTTACTTTTCTTTGTCTTCTTGATCTTCTGACATAATTTTCTAAATAACCATATCTGTAATGTCGGTTTGACATCTTTACCTCCTTTTTTAAGGTTTAATTTTTAATAAAGAATAAATTTAAAAATCCACATTTTTCCATTATCCAATTGAATAGTCTCATCGGCCATAGTTTGCAACTGTGGTTTTATTTTTTTTAAATTAAACCAATAATTAGGCAAACACAGATAAACAATGGGGACGTCGACGAAATCTCTAACTTGTTGAATCACTTCTGGTCGCAAATCTTGCTCATAAGCAATTTTAGCATAAATTTGATAAAGTTCGCCACCAGTAGGAATAGAATAGAAAAAATATTTATTATCAAAATAACGAAACCCCAAAGTGCTAAGAGCGGCCGCGCCCAATTGCTGATTGCTTAAAACCACATATGGTTCCTGGGTTTTGTCTTCCAAATAATTAACAGTTTGAAAATCAGTTAACGAAGTGTTAAAGCCCCGGTTTAACATATAAACATCTTGACGTGGATAGGAAAAATACAAAGAACAAGTTAGAGCAGCAGCTAAAAATATTATTAATAAATATTTTTTAGTTCTTAAATTTATTTTTTCTATTAAATATCCTAGAGCCCACAGAGCTAAGGGTATTAAAAAATAAACAGCTAGATTAAAAATCCGCCAGCTAAAATCTCCACGTTCATAATTAATTAAAAAAGGAAAATCAATTATTGAAAAAAGTAACCAAGAATTAACTAACAAAATAATAAATAATAATCCGTAATCCGTAATCCGCCTGCCGGCCGCCTGTCTGTCCGTTAGGCAGGGCGAGGCAGATAATCCGTAACCTTTTTTAATTTTAAAATAACCCCAAACTGCCAGCCCCAATATTACTACAAACAGCACGATCGGTTGCCAAATAAAATAAATAATTGTTTTAAAAAGATGAACAACATTTGTGTTCAAGTATAAATCTGGAACAAACCTAAAAATATTTTTATAAAAATTAATTAAATTAAAATTATTAATTAAAACTATTTCATTAAAACTAGAAATTTTGCCAAAAATAAAAAAAACAAAAATATAGGAGAAAGACAAAAGACCAAGCAAAAAATAATAAAAATATTTTTTAAGTTTTATTTTTCTTAAAATAAGCAAAATTAAAAAAATAAACGCCGCCACACCGGCAATGGGATGAATAAATAAAATTGCTAATGATAAAATAACTGATAACTGATAACTGATAACTGGTAACTGGTAATTGGTAATTGGTAGCTGATAACTGGTAATTGGTAATTGGTAAAAGGAAAGATTAAAACTAATAAAAATTAAAACTATCAATAATAAATCGGCTAAATTTTGTGGGGTGGTAAAGGTAAAAACAGAAAAAGGTATTAATAAAAATAAAAATAGGGGAATTGTTTTTAATTGCCAATTTTTTACCATTTGATATATCGCGCTTGGCAATAGAATACTGGCCAGCAAAGGTAGCAAATTTTTATCAACCAAATTGACTGGCCATTGTAAAATTTTTGTTAAAAAAACGACTAAACTATATTGGCCTAAATAATAAAAATTCTTGGGTAAAATAGAGCCAAAATCTAAAATATATTTCTCTGTAGCTTGATGAATAAATGGATCGTAGCCAAAACCCAAAGGAAAAATAATATTGACTAAAGAAAAAGAAAAAAATAAATGCAAACTATTTAAAATTAAACTAGCAGTGATTTTTAATTTAAAATTTAAATAACCTAAAAATAAAGTGCTTAAAAAATAACTTAGAAAAAAAATCTTGGGCACAAAAATCCAAGGTGTACGCACAGCTTCATAAGTTATACCAGCTTTTAAAAAGTAATAAGTTATAAACAATAAAATTAAATAAATGCTCACTAAAAAACAATTACTAAGCGACAAGTGATAAGTGGTAATTTTAAAATTATAAATCTTTAAAGTTAAATTATAAATTATCTTGTGTTTATAATCGATAAAAAATTCAACCAAACTCAATAACCAAAGAAAAACTATTATGAGCAAATTGTTAATTTCATAAATATAATAAATGATTGTCAAAAACACAATTACTAAAGCTAAAAAAAATACCAAACCTAAATATATTTGCTCACCCAGAGTTTTTTCCTTAAATATTTTTTTACCCCATAAAATACTGCTTAAGCCAACAAAAAATAAACCACTAACCAGGCCCAGGATGGGGGAGTGCCAATAATAAATATTTAAACTACTAATAACTGCCAACAGAGGCAAAATAAAGGTCATAAACATGATTTAATTTTAAGACAAAATTTTAATTAAAGCAATTGTTTTTTTGTGCTATAATAAAACTATATATTCCTAAGCGTGTGGATAATTTTTTATGTTAGCTAAAGAATTACCTAAAAAAAGAGGTCGCCATTCTAAAAAACCTTTAACCCAAAATGACCCGATTACAAGTAATAAAAATATTGAGGATGATTACATCTTTCCTGTTTTTTCTGTTGACGATAAAAAAGAACTGGGTCCGGAACAAAAAATTAAGCTTACTTCTGACAAAAAATCAGCTCGACCTTCACCTCATGTTTTGGATTTAAAAAATAAAAATTTAAAAAATAATATTCCTGATTTTTCTAATTTAACTCCTCAAAATTATAATCAGCCAGTTTATAATTTAGAAAATTATTTAAGTAATTCCGAAAAACCCAATTACAATAACGACTTCATGGGTGATAAGTTATATTATTTAAGACAAATCAATTTTGAATTACCCGAAGATAGGGAAACACTTGGCGAGAAACCAGCTTTCCACAAGCCAAAAAAATATAAAAATAAAAATAATATCAAATTAAATTTGGGCCAAAATTTTAATAAATCTTTATCATCTGCCCCAGTTAAGCCAGAGCTTAAGTTGCCGATTTTATTAAAATTTATTGTTAAAATATTTTCTTTGTTGTGGTCAATTATTTCCGCACCCTTTGTGGCCTTGGATTTTTTAGTAGATCGCTCTTTAAAAACCGCTTGGTGGCTGATTAAAACCATCATCTTGACCATCATTAATATTTTTTTATTATTCTTTTCTAATCTCAAAAAAATATTTAGCCTGGGTTTGCCGCATCGTTTAACCTTACCGCCAATAGCTCAGGCCGAAAGCCACCACAAAAAAAATCTTAAAAAAATATTTAAACTACTGCTACCTTTTGGTTTAGTTTGTTTAGTTATTATTTTACCTTTACAATTAATAACTTTAAAACAAAAAACCAGTTTAATTAAAGGGCAAGTTTTGGGGGAATCTATGGCTGGGTTGACAGCGCTTAAAAATGCCTCTGAGTTTAGTCAAGATTATGATTTTACCAAGGCTGAACAAGAATTTGAAAAAGCCTATCTTAGTTTTTCTTTAGCTAAAAAATATCTAGATGGTTTGGATGCTTTTAGCCAAGAAATTGTTAAATTAGCCCCTGAAGGTAAAATAGCCGAGAATCTGCTCATTATCGGTCAACTCTCTTCGCAAATGGGCCAAGATTTTACCACTCTCATAGATAATTTTTCTAATTTAAATAAACAAAATAATTTAATGGCGAAAATTTCTTTAGCCGAAGAAACCTTGAAGCACATAGAACCCAATTTTTTAGAATTAAGCCAGCGTATTAAAAATTTAGACACGACAACTTTGGAAAAATATCTTGATGAAAATACTTTGCAGAAAATAATCCTTTTTCAAGGAGCTCTGCCGGCTATTGAGGAAAATTTTAACAAAATAAAAACTTTGATTAATTTTTTGGCAGACTTTTTGGGCAATGACAAAACGAAAAGCTATTTATTTGTTTTTCAAAACAACAATGAGCTCCGAGCTACTGGCGGCTTTATGGGTTCTTTTGCTTTAGTAGAAATTCATAAAGGCATTATTACTAAATTAGAAGTTCCCGGTGGAGGATTTTATGATTTAAAAGCCGCCAATCAAACTTTGGTAGAGGCACCCAAACCCTTTCAACTTTTTTCTCCCAATTGGAGCATTTGGAACGCTAATTGGTTTCCTGATTGGCCATCTTCAGCTCAAAAAATTTCTTGGTTTTATGAAAAATCCTTAGCTGGCATAACCACTGATGGCGTCGTTGCTTTAACGCCTAATGTTTTAAGCGATCTCTTAAAAATCACTGGTCCAATTACTATGCCAGAATATCAAAAAACTATTACTGCGGATAATTTAATTGTGGAACTGCAAAAAGCCGTAGAATTAGAATACGATAAAGAAGAAAATAAACCTAAAAAAATTATTGGTAATCTTTTGCCAAAAATTTTAGAAAAAATATTTCAGACTGATTCCAAAACAGCCATTCCACTTATAAGCACCTTGTTTAAAAATGCTAATGAAAAAAATATTTTGGTTTGGTTTAATGAGGCCGAAATGCAAAATACGATTAACAAATTTTCTTGGACCGGCGAAATTAAAAATTCTCCCCAAGATTTTTTGATGGTCGTGCACACTAATGCCAGCGGTGGTAAAACAGATTTAGTCATTAAAAATAAAATTAGCCACCAAGTTACTATCAACGAGCAAGGAAAAATTATTGATACGGTCAATCTAACCAGAACTCATCAGGGCAATATTAATGATATTTTTGAAAAAGAAACCAATGTTGATTACGTTAGATTTTATGTACCAGAAAATTCTAAATTAATTGAGGCTAAAGGTTTTGATGTGATTCCAGCCAATCTCTTTAAAACAGCTGACGCCAACACTAAAAAAGATAGTGACTTATTAGCTTTAGAAAAAAATCCCACTCTTGACGAAAGCTCTAATACCAGAATCACTGACGAATTTAATAAAACTGTTTTTGGCAATTGGCTGATTGTCAAACCAGGTGAAGAAAAAACCGTGACCATAAGTTATGAATTGCCTTTTCAATTGGCTTTAAATCAAAAACAAAACTGGTGGCAAAAAGTTGCAGTTGCTCTGACTGGCAAAAATAAAACTCTAGAAAATATTGGTTATAGTTTATTAATCCAAAAACAAGCCGGGGTTAAGGAAGTAGATTTTTCTAGCCAAATAGTTTTGCCCAGCAATTTAAAAATTATAAATAGTAGTGGCAAAAATGCCTTATCGAATAATCTGTATCAAGACAATCTAAATATTGACGGGTATTATGAAATAGAGATAGGGGATTAAATTTTTTCGTAAAAAGTCTCGACATCTATCGAGACTTTTTTTGTTTTATTACACCCTTGAAAAGAAGGAGCTAGCCCACGTACTCCTTTTTCCATTTTCCTTTTGCCATTTATCCTTTTTATTGTTAAACTTTTCTTATGGAAAACAATAAAGAAATTAAAATTTTAGACATCAAAATCAATGCTTTATTAAAAGCAGAAGTTTTGGATTTAATAACAAAATTGTTAGCAGATCCCAGTTCAATACAACAACAATTAGTGACTACAAATCCAGAATTCATCATGTGTGCGCAAACTGATGAAGAATTTAAAAATATTATTAATAATTCTTGGCTATCAGTGGCTGATGGTTATGGAATCAGACTTGCTGCAAAATATTTAAAAATGATTTCGGATTTCGGATTTCGGATTTCGGATTTTAAAAAATTTTTATTAGGCATAAAAATTTTTTGCTGGGGGATAACTCGCAACAACCAAAAACTCAACATTGTGCCCGAAACAATTACTGGTACTGATTTAATACCTGAAATAGTTAGACTTATGAGTTATGATTCTGGAATTACGAATAAAAAAATATTTCTTCTGGGTGGCTATGGCGAAACACCCCGCCTTACAGCAGAGCAATTAAAAAAGACATTTCCCACGGGGGCGAATAATTATTCGCCCCTACAAATCGCCTATACTACCTTTGAATCTAAAAACATCATTGAAACCATAAATTCCTTCCAACCTCTTGTTTTATTTGTGGCTTTAAATCACCCACGCGCCCAAAAATGGATTAATGCTAATTTACCAAAAATTCTATCTGTGAAATTAGCCATTGGCGTTGGTGGCGCTTTTGATTATTTGTCTGGCAAAATAAAAAGAGCCCCGCAAAATTTACGAGGCTTTGAATGGTTTTACCGCCTGATAACTCAACCGCGGCGCTTTAAACGCATTTATACCGCCGTGGTTAAATTTCCATGGTTTGTGTTTAAAAAATCAATCTACTAGCAAAAGCTTTAATATAATATCCAACTGCTAATGGGCAAAGAATAAATGCGCCCACAAGAAAACTCGAGATATAAAAGATCAGCCATCTTTCCTTGGTATTTTGTTTAACAAATTGCTGCCAAAGAATATGCCACATAATGAAAACAACAATTAAAATCCCTATGGCTGTGTATACAAAAGGGATCACAAATATGGGGTCGGATAAAATTCTAATAACAAAACCGGCCACCATAAATATAAAACTTATAATAGCTCTTTTCATCCAAGCTCCTTTTTTGTTATTGATAAATTTTGGATTGATTATTTAATGCTGAAAAAAGAAGCTGACATCTTGGCCAAAAGCATTAGTGGATAATTGGCCATCCAAAGAGCAATAAAAAGAACGAAAGAAAAAATACCAGCCAAAATTAAAAATTTTACAGATTTGATTTTGATTTCTTTAAAAATATTGTTTGACATGGCTGCTAAAACAATGACTAAAAACAGACTACCCAAGAATGGGTACCATTTTTTAGCTAAAAACAAAATGCCTGCCAGATGAGCGAAAAAAAGAATCAATAAAAAAATAAGGCTAACCGCAACAACGGATATAATTCGGTTATGATTATTTTTTTGAGTCAACCACCACTTGATCCACTGCATGGCAACCTCCCTTTATTATTTTATTTGTCAAATTTACTTTTTTATGATTAAATTAGCTTAACATAATGCCTTAAAAAAGTCAACTTTTAGATATTGGTCCCTAATACTCGGGATTCGCAATTTTAATTAGCACAATTCGCATATGATTAAAACAAGATTTGCTCCCAGCCCCACAGGTGATTTACACATTGGCAGTCTACGCACCGCTCTTTTTGCCTATTTATTTGCCAAAAAAAATCAGGGTGAGTTTATTTTACGTATTGAGGATACAGATCAAACCAGATACAAAGAGGGGAGTGTGGAATCAATTTTGCAAGGCTTAGCTTGGGCTGGAATAAATTATGATGGTGAAATATTTTATCAATCAAAACGCACAGAAATTTATCAAAAATACGCTGATGAATTAGTTAAAAATGGACATGCCTACTATTGTTTTTGTTCTAGTGAAACTTTAAACGAAATGAGAAAAGAGCAGGAAGCTCAAAAACAAGCGCCTATGTATGATCGTCGTTGTTTAAAATTATCAGCTGAAGAGATAGACAAAAAATTACAAGCAGGTGAACCATATGTTATTCGTTTAAAAATTCCAAACACCTCACCCCTGCCCTCTCCTTATAAAGGAGAGGGGGTTAAGGGCCCTCTCCCCTTACCAAGGGGAGAGTTGGAGAGAGGTGTTATTTCTTTCCCTGACCTCATCCGCGGTCAAGTTTCTTTTGATTTAAAAACCATTGACGACCAAGTTTTAATTAAATCCGATGGTTTTCCAACCTATCATCTGGCTAATGTGGTTGATGATCACGAAATGGAGATTAGCCATGTGATTAGAGCAGAGGAGTGGCTGCCTTCTACGCCCAAACACATTATTCTTTATCAAATGTTTGGTTGGACACCACCAGAATTTGCTCATCTGTCTATGATTTTAGCGCCAGATAAATCTAAACTTTCAAAACGCCACGGTGCCACTTCTGTTTTAGAATTCAAAAATCTTGGTTATTTGCCCGAAGCTGTAGTTAATTACATCACGCTTCTCGGCTGGAACCCGGGCACTGAACAAGAAATTTTTTCTCTCTCTGAATTAGAAAGCGAATTTGATTTAGCCAAAGTTAATAAAGCTGGCGCTATTTTTGATATTGAAAAATTAAATTGGATGAATGGACATTATATTCATCAAAAAAGTTTAGATGAATTAACTGATTTGTGCTTACCATTTTTATCACCGTCTGTCATTCCCGCGCAGGCGGGAATCCAGGATTTTTCATCTGGATCCCGTGTCGAGCACGGGATAACAAATAGCAGAGATTATCTTAAAAAAATAGTGGCTCTAGAACAAGAGCGCCTAAAAAAACTTTCTGATATTACTGAAGCTACAGAATACTTTTTTACTGAACCAACTTATGAAAAAGAATTATTGCAATGGCGCAAAAGTGATTTAAATGACGCTAAAAATAAATTAAAATTTTTATTAATAGAACTAGAAAAAGTGCCAAATGAAAATTGGACCAGAAGCGCGCTTGAACAATTTATCAAAGGCTTAATTGAAGCAGAAAAATTAGACACTGGCGCCGTGCTTTGGCCTATGCGGGTGGCTCTTTCAGGTAGAAAAAATTCTCCCTCTCCTTTTGAACTTGCCGAAGTTTTGGGTAAAGAAAAAAGTTTGGAGAGAATAAAAAAAGCCATAAATATAATTTAAATAACTAATTAAAACCTATGAAAAAAATAAAATAAAATATGACTATCCGACACTCAATGGCGAACTAGATAATCTTAAGAAAGAGTTGAAAAACTATTATGCAAAATGCATCACACCAAAATTGTTTGAATATGAGTTGTTAAAATAGTAGAAAAATTAAACTAAAAAACACCTCTTAAAAAGTGCTTTTGCGTGGACCCGGCGGGATTTGCACCCGCTTCGCTAGGTGCTAACGCTAGCATACTACTGCATATACTACGGGCCCGAGTCCACTCTATTAGTATAAAAAAAAGAATTTCTTTTTCAAGAAATTCCCTCTGTTAGCACCTAGAGAACCCGTAATATACGAGTTGCTAGCGTTGTATCTTTAGTATAGCAAATCTAAATATTTTGTCAACGCTAAGTTATCCACAATATAACAAAAGACCACTCGCTCGAGCGGTCTTTTATATTCTCTTAAATTTTATCTACACCTTAGTGCAACAACATAAACAGAGGCGCCAAGACCAATGTCAAAGTGGATAACAATTTAATCAACACATGTAGTGATGGACCAGCTGTATCTTTAAATGGATCGCCAACTGTGTCACCAACCACCGCGGCTTTATGCGCCAAAGATCCTTTTCCACCATGAGCGCCTGTTTCAATATATTTTTTAGCATTATCCCAAGAACCACCACCATTATTCAAAAGTAAAGCCATAACCACCCCAGTAATTGTACCCACCATCAAAGTCGCTCCAACTGCTTCTGGGCCCAAAATCAAACCAATCAAAGTTGGCACAATAACTGCTGTTAAAGCTGGTAAAATCATTTCTTTCAAAGCACCTTTAGTACAAATATCCACACATCTAGCATAATCTGGTTTTTCTGTACCAGTCATAATACCTGGTTTTTCTTTAAATTGAGCCCGCACATCATTAATAATATAATAAGCGGCTTTGCCCACAGCTCTAATGGCAAATGCCGAGAAGACAAAAATTAAAGTTGCTCCCAGTAAACCGCCCAAAAAAACAATAGGTTTAGCTAAATCTACACTAGAAAGTTTTACTTCTTCTAAATAGGCAGAAAAGAGTAAGAAAGCGGCCAAAGCGGCGGAACCAACCGCATAACCCTTAGTTAAAGCTTTTGTAGTATTGCCAACTGCATCTAAACGGTCTGTTTTTGATCTGACCTCTGCTGGCGCATCAGACATTTCCACAATGCCTCCAGCATTGTCTGTAATAGGTCCAAAATTATCCATGGCTAAAATATAGGCAGCTGTGGCCAACATGCCCATAGTGGCCATAGCAGTGCCATATAAACCGCCATTATCCAAGCCTGTGGATTTACCAAGCAAATATGAGCCCAAAATCGCCATAGAAATGACTAAAACTGGCATACCAGTTGATTCTAGACCAACAGCAAAGCCAGCAATAATATTAGTGGCTGGACCAGTTTCTGAAGCCTCGGCAATGGATTTAACCGGACGATATTTTGATTCAGTATAATATTGAGTTAAATAAACAAAAATAATACTGGTAATAATACCAATTAAACCAGCTAAGAAAAATTTAAGCCAATAATTATTTAACAATAAAAATGTAGCTAAAGCAAAACCACAAATAGCCAATCCAGTCGTAATAGCATAACCACGATTTAAACCTTTCATAGGATCTTCATCTTCTTTAATACTGACAAACATGACACCGACAATAGAAGCTACTAAACCAAAAGCGCGAGCTACTAACGGGAAAATAATGCCTTTGATGCCAAAAATTGGAAAAAGAGCAATGCCCAAAACCATAGCGCCAATATTTTCAGCAGCTGTTGATTCAAATAAATCTGCGCCTCTGCCAGCGCAATCTCCCACATTATCACCAGTTAAATCCGCAATCACTGCTGGATTTCTAGGGTCATCTTCTGGAATACCTGCCTCAACTTTTCCCACTAAATCCGCGCCCACATCAGCGGCTTTAGTAAAAATACCGCCACCAAGCTGGGCAAATAGGGCCACAAAAGAAGCGCCAAAACCAAAACCCACCATTAACAAAGGAGCTTCTAATGGATTTTTAATTCCACCAAAAAGTACAAATAATCCAGCCACACCTAAAAGTGATAAAGCCACCACCATGATGCCAGAAATAGCTCCACCTCTCATAGCAATTTTTAAAGCTTTGTTTAAACTTTTGCTAGCAGCCGAAGCAGTTCTTAAATTGGCTCGAACAGAAACCCACATACCTACATACCCAGAAAGAGCGGAACAAACTGCACCCAAAATAAAAGCAATGGCAGTGTGCCAAGCATAAGAAGTTTTACCGCTAAAAGCATAAACAGCAAAAAGTATGACAGCTAAAATGACTGTGAAAATAGCAATAGTTTTATATTGTCTTTTCAAAAAAGCCATAGCACCTTCTTTAATGGCCTCAGAAATTTGTTGCATTTTGGCAGTCCCAGTATCTTGCTTTAATACATAACGCGCTAAAGCATAAGCCACTGCTAAGCCCAAAATACTGATGGCAAAAACAAGTGTTAACATAGAGCTAAAAAATATCTGCTGAACTTTTTTAAAACAAGTCAGGCAGATTTTAATTATTTATTAAGTTTTTATTCATTTATTAATTTAACAGATAATTGTAAAAAGAGCAAGCCTTGAATTTAAATTATTCTAAGCACAAACTTGACAAAATAAGCAAAAAAGCTAAGATTTAAGCATTAAATAAATTATTAAACAACTCACAAATAGGAGGATACTATCATGAGTTTAAGGACAAGATTGGCCTTTAAACTTGGTATACTATTTTTTTTCATATCAATTACTATTGGTTTTGGGGCAATTGCTTATAAACTGCCAATGTTGGTTACATCAGCTTGGCTTTTAAAAACATTGTTTCTTGTTTTTATGATCAGCTTGGTGGTTGGTATAGTGTCCTTTACAATTTCATGGTTTATTGACTACATTACAAATCTAAAAACAGTCGAGGAACTGAAAAAAAATTGGCCCAATTTATTGTGTTTTGCCTCTCTTGGAGCATTAATTTATATCATCTTGAATGTTATTTGGTTTTGGTCATATACAGATACAAACACAAATGATTTGTTTTCCCGCCTAGTTTTGATTTTTTCTCTCTTTATTTTCTGGGAGTTGGCGTGGTGTCTAATATGGTTTATCTATAAAGCCATATCATACCCCTTTGATAAAAAAGAATAGTCTGAAACGCTTTCTTTAATCCTTGGCCAACGGCTGAGGATTTTTTATTTGCTAAAATTTTAAAAAAATGAAATAATTAAGATTAGGTGAGATATAATTAATTATATTATCTGTGGATAATAAAAAAATTTATGGACAACGAAACAAATTTAACAGAACTATTAATGGATACGGAGGCCCAAACTCTGGAAAAACATTTAGAAGAACCTCTTGAAGTTAAACCTCCAAAGAAAAAAATCAATCGTAAAACTCTTCTAATTCTAGGCGCAATTATTGTGGTGCTTGTTTTGGCCTATGTGTTTGTTTACAGAAAAATATTTATCGTGGCCACAGTTGATGGCAGCCCCATTAGTCGTCTCACCATTATTAAAAAATTAGAAAAAGCCTCTGGCAAAGCTTTGTTGGATTCATTAATTAATGAAAAACTGGTTAACAATGAAGCAATAGCTCAAAACATTGTGGTGACTGATGAGGAAGTTGAAACAATTATAAAAACCATAGAAACCCAAGTAAGTACACAGGGGAGTACACTGGAGGCAGAATTGGCTTTGCAGGGTATGAATAGAGAAGATTTTAAACAACAAATTATTTTTCAAAAACAGGTAGAAAAATTAGTAGCCGATAAAACCGTGGTTACAGATGAAGAAGTAAACAAATATATTACTGATAATGAAGTAGAAATTCCTGCAGGACAAGAAACACTGGCCCAGACTCAAATAAAAAATGAGCTGATGAATCAAAAAATAAATCAAGCGGCTGTGGAACTTTTAAGTGATCTAAAAACTAAAGCCAAAATCAATTATCTTATTAAATATTAATTTTTAATTTTTAAAACCTTCCTCTATTTAAGTGAAGATTTTTAAAGCGCATTAAATTTTTATTCAATAGTTAATTATTAAAATAATCTAATTTTTAGTGGAAATTTTTTCTATTGATTTTTATATTTTATTTACAATTATTTTTTCAACTAACCCCAAAAACAGTAGGCACCGTGATCAAATTCTGTGAGAAACACCCCTGCGCGCTGATTGATGGCGTGTGTCCGATATGTGGTTCCAACCAACCAAAAAATGGCGCTTCTGAAACTCATAAAAGACGAGCGCCTCTTAAACCTAAAGCTAACACTTTCAGTTTTGCTAAAGAAAATGGGAAGAAAAAAAAAGCTTTACAATTCAAGCCCTGACAAATTGTCAGGGATTTTTATTTGCCAAAATAAATAAAAAGGAGGATAATTTTAATAGAAATTATTTACCTTATCTATAGGCACTTTATAATTAAACTTTTAATTTTTTTACAATTCTAGACATTGTGGTAAATAAAATCATCAAAAATTAAAAAGGGGAGGGGATAATGGCTAGATTAAAAACAACCACAACAATTTTAAAAGGGGGAAATAGTGCTAAAGACCAAGTACCAAGACTTAGCAGAGAAAAGGAAATCGATTTAATAAAACTCGCCCAAAGTGGAGACAGTGTGGCTCTTAACCAACTTATTATAACGCATCTATCTTTTGTTAAATCGGTGGCTAGAAAATATTTCAATCATTGTCACCCTAGCGTACCGATTAATATTTTAATAAACGAGGGCGCCATGGGTCTGGTTAAAGCAGTTAAAAAATTTGATTATCAAAGAGGCTGCAGATTAATTACCTATGCCCATCGGTGGATTAAACAATCTATCCAAATTGAACTTGTACAACACGGACGGGCGCTGACAGTCCCCGGACCAGCTGTTAGTTTGGGCCAAAGATTTACTATAATATCAAAACAATTGGAACAAACTTTTGGTCGCCAAATATCTTTTGCAGAAATACCGCAACTGACAGATTTTAGTCCAGAGGATGTAGCAGAAGCCTTGGCCTATCTTGAGGTCGATTCATATCTTTTTGATCCAGTGAGTGGAGATGGCAGAATTGTTCTAGACACTTTAGCAGATCCCTCAAATCCTCCTGATCAGCCATTGCTGGATACTTCTTTGCAACAGGATATTAATAAGGCGCTAAGTATTTTAAAACCAAAAGAAGCTGCTCTTGTACGATTATATTACGGCTTGGATGGTGAGCCACCTTTAAAATTAGCTGAGATCGCTAGACGTTGGGATATTAGCCGTGAATATGCTAGAGTTTTAAAAGAAAGTGCATTGAAGAAATTGAGGCGCAAAGCCAAAAATTTGAAACAATATTTATAAAATTTATAGAATTGAAAAGCCTGGGATGCTTAAAAAACCAGGCTTTTTTATTTATTTAAAAATTATTTTTGTTTGCTAAAACTAATTATTTTTGCTATTATTTTTACATAATTTATTTATAATTTTTATAATCAAACTTCAAAAAAATAATTTAATAAATATATATAATAATCATATGAATAATTTAAGAACCACTTTGTTTCTTGGACTTTTAACCGGCCTTGTTATGGCGGTTGGTTATTTGGTTGGCGGACGTTCGGGTGTTTTAACAGCTCTGGCAATATCAGTGATTTTTAATTTTAGCGCTTATTGGTGGTCTGATAAAATAGTCTTAAAAACTTATGGCGCGATAGAAGCTGATAAAAATAAATATTCTGGATTATATCAAACCATGACCAATTTAACCGCGGCCGCTGGCTTGCCCTTACCCAAACTTTACCTTATGGAATCAGCCCTGCCCAATGCTTTTGCCACTGGCAGAAACGAGAATCACGCTGTGGTGGCCGTAACCACTGGACTTTTACAACAATTAAATCCAGCTGAATTAAGTGGCGTTTTGGCCCACGAATTGTCTCATATCAAAAACAAAGATATTTTAATTGGCAGCCTTGCTGCCACTTTTGCTGGCGCTATATCCTATTTAACACAGTTCGCTTATTTGGGTAATTTTTCTGGTTTGTCTGATAGTGAAGACAATAATGGCAAAGGCATGGCAAGTGCGCTATTAATGATGGTTTTGGCTCCGTTGATTGCCACCTTGCTTCATTTGGCCATATCGCGGTCACGTGAATATTTGGCTGATGAAAGTGGGGCCAAAATAACAAATAATCCAGAAGGTCTGGCCAGCGCTTTAGCAAAAATCAGCAACTTTACTTTCAATCATCAATTACACGGCTCGCCCAAACAGGAGACTGCAGCCCATTTGTTTATTATCAATCCTTTTAAGCCTTCATTTTTAATGACTTTATTCACCACTCATCCACCAGTCGAAGAGAGAATTAAAAAATTGCAAACCATGCGCTAAGGTATATTGAGATAAAAATTTTATTAAATAATTAATTTATCTATATGAACACAATGAACACACTTTTTGTTAGACTAACTACGCTAGTCGCTTATATAATTATGGTTACGGTAAATTTTTTGGCTGTGTCTTTGCCTTTGGCTGGTCGTGATACTGGCGCTATTTCCGACAGCTATCCAAATTTATTTGCCCCAGCTGGTTACGCTTTTTCTATCTGGGGCTTGATTTACATCCTGCTCGGTATTTACGTTATTTATCAATTGCCCCGCAAAGACAACGCTCTAGCCGCCCGAGTTAATCAGGTGTTTATTGTTAACGCACTTCTCAATGCCGCCTGGCTTTTTGCTTGGCACTATGATGTCATTTGGTTGTCAGTTATTATCATGCTCGCCATGCTCGCCACTTTAATCAAAATTGCTGATATCACCCGCGCCAGCGCTCAAACTATTAAAGAAAGCCGATTGGTACGTTTGCCTTTTAGTGTTTATTTTGGTTGGATTACTGTCGCTACCATTGCCAATATCACGGTTTTATTAGTCAGCCTCGGCTGGAATGGTTTTGGTTTATCAGAGGTTTTTTGGACCGTGGTGGTACTCCTCGTTGGTGCGCTTATTGGTTCTTGGCGGACACTCCACGATCGTTCCATCCCTTATGGTTTAGTCTTGCTCTGGGCCTATGGCGCGATTTTATCCAAGCATTTATCAAAAAATAATTTTGATAGCCAATATCCTTCGGTTATCTGGACAGTAGGGGTTTGTATGTTGGTGTTTGTAGTAGTGATGGTGATGATTAGATTGATAGGTGGGGAGAATAAAAAGACTGGGGGGGGGCTAAAAATATTTTGACTTGACGATAGAAAATAAAAAAAGCAGTTATGAGTACGATAACCAAATAAATTAAATATTTTTACAATATTTAAAATATAAAACTATGGGTGAAAAAACATATTATTTTAGTCCCAAAGACACTAAAACTCTAAATAGATTATTGCTTATTGATGTTAATAATCCGGTGGGATACTCCAAAGCCGTAGAAGAGAGCCGGGAAGCGCTGCGGCAATATCAGTAAATGTATGAAGCCCAAGAGTCAAAAGTGGCTGAGCTCCAAAAACTAGAGCACAAATTATTTGATATGAACGGCAGCCCAACTAGCGACAATCAAGAAGAGTACGAAAATTACCAGAAATTATTGGATGAGGTTAATCTTCATGACAAAAAATTACAAAAGCTAGAGCAAATATTAATCAATCAGGAGAAGAGATATGCTCTAGGCAGCAAAACTCTTCTAGGGATGAACCCGGACGCCAAAAAGCATTGAAACAGCTGTTTGCCCAACATAAATTAAGTATTAAACCAGAAAATTAATTCAAAAAAATGATTGAGGTCAAAAATCTAACCAAAAAATTTGCTGATTTTGTCGCGGTCAACGACATTTCTTTGCATATCAAAAAAGGGGAGATGTTTGCCTTTCTTGGCCCCAATGGCGCGGGCAAAAGCACAACTATTAAAATTTTTACCACTCTACTTGCTCCAACTTCAGGCCAAGTAAAAATCAATGGCTTTGATATTTTAAGCCAACAAAAACAAGTGCGTAATTCTTTTGGTATTGTCTTTCAAGATCAAAGTCTGGATGACGAGCTGACTGCTTTTGAAAATATGGAATTTCATGGCGTGATTTATAATCTACCAAAAAATGTGCGCCGTCAACGCATCGAAACTTTTTTAAAACTAGTGGATTTATGGGAGCGTAAAGATTCTTTGGTGAAAGAATTTTCCGGTGGCATGAAAAGGCGTTTGGAAATGGCGCGCGGTCTCCTGCATGAGCCGACTATTTTATTTTTAGATGAACCAACTTTGGGCCTGGATCCCCAGACCAGAAATCATATTTGGGGCTATATTAAAAAATTAAATCAAGAAAAAGGTTTGACAGTATTTTTTACCACCCACTATATGGAAGAAGCAGAAAAATATGCCGATCGGGTGGCCATTATTGACCATGGGGTGATCAAGGCTGAAGGCACGGTAGCTGAATTAAAAAACCAGAGCAACTCTGCCACGATTGAAGAATCTTTTTTGCAACTGACCGGCTATGATATCCGCGACGAAAATATTAGCAGCGCAGAAATTATGCGTAATCAAAGAAAACAATGGAAAAGATAAAATACAATCTAAAAGTCATCTATATTCTTTGGCTGCGGCAAGTCAAGCGCCATTTTCGTTCCAAGTCGCGCATCTTTGCCTCTATTGCCCAGCCACTGCTTTTTTTAGTGGCTCTGGGTTTTGGTTTTCAGTCCATGTATTCTGCAGCTGGCAATGGTAGTTATATTCAATTTTTAGCGCCCGGCATTATCGGCATGAGTATTATTTTCTCCGCTATGTTTTCGGGCATTGAAGTCATCACTGACAAACAATTTGGTTTTTTGAAAGAAACTTTGGTGGCGCCGGTCTCGCGCCTGACCATCATGTTTGGTCGGACTTTGGGCGGAGCGACCGTCTCTATTTTTCAAGG
>DAOOOW010000014.1:0-28061 GCA_035387885.1 bacterium | reverse complement strand
CTATGCAAAAATTAAATCAGTGTGCGAGTGTAAACTTGACGCTGCAATGCAACAATTTTATTTAGACAATAAATAATTAACGGATAAAAGAAATATAGATAAAAATCACTTTTAATTAAAAGTGATTTTTTTTATTGCTTTTTTATCTTGATTTTGGTAAAATGTTAATATATTAAAATTGTTTTTGTTTGCTCTGGTTTTTTGAATGGAGCGGAAATACATTGTGTCTCCAGTCAGCTTGCCTACCGGCAGGCAGGGAGACTGGAGACAACATTGAATATGACTTCCAAAGAATTGCGTCAAAAATACATTGAATTTTTCAAAAAAAATGGGCATGCCGAAATTCCCTCGGCTTCTTTAATTCCAGAAAATGATCCTTCCATTCTTTTTACCACCGCTGGTATGAGTCCTTTGGTGCCATTTCTTTTGGGTGAAAAACATCCAGCTGGTAATAAATTGGTTAATTCACAAAAATGTATTCGTACTGGTGATATTGATGAAGTTGGCGATGCTTGTCATCACACATTTTTTGAAATGCTTGGTCATTGGAGTTTAAATGATTATTTTAAAACTGAAGCCATAGAATTAACTTATAAATTTATCACTGAAGATTTAGGAATAGATCAAAAATATTTAGCTGTTTCTGTTTTTGTTGGTGATAATGATGCGCCGTTTGACGCGGAAAGTTTTCAAAAATGGCAAGAGCTTGGTTTTTCCGACAAACGTATTGCCAAATTATCTAAAAAAGATAATTGGTGGGAATTACCGGGTAATTCTGGACCTTGTGGCTCAGACACAGAAATGTTTTACTGGACTGGTGATAAAAATTTTGTGCCAGAAGTTTTTGATCCAACAGATAAAAACTGGGTGGAAATTGGTAATGATGTTATTATGCAGTATGAAAAGATAGGGGAGAATAAATATAAATCTGCCAGCCAAAAAAATATTGATAATGGCACGGGTTTGGAAAGACTTTTAGCAGTTATGAATGGTTTGGATGATAATTATCAGACAGATTTGTTCTGGCCAATAATTGAGAAAATTGAAGAATTGTCTGGGAAAAAATATGGTCTTGTAGAGACGCAAGATTTTGCGTCTCTACAAAATGTAAATTACATTACCAAATCCATGCGCATTATCGCCGATCATTTGCGCGCGGTTACTTTTATTATGGCCGACCCGGCTGGTATTGCCCCGTCAAATACAGATCAAGGCTATGTGGTGCGTAAATTAATCCGTCGAGCAATTAGACATGGAAAATTAATTGGTATTGATAAAAACTTTTGTGCTGAAATTGCCACAGTTGTTATTGATAATATGCAGAATGTTTATGCAGAATTAGAAACTAATAAAAAATTTGTTTTGGATAATTTGAGTTTAGAAGAGGATAAATTTAGAAAAACATTAGAAATCGGTTTAAAAGAATTAGAAAAATATTTAATTGGCAGAGAGGTAAGAGATGCTAAAAATATTATTTTTGGAAAATCTGCTTTTTATTTTTATCAAACTTATGGCTTGCCTTCAGAAGTAATAAAAGATATGGCTAAAGAAAAAAAAGTTGAAGTTGAAAAAGATTTCGATAAAAAATTTGAAGCAGAAATGCAAAAACATCAAGATCTTTCGCGCACAGCGAGCGCCGGCAAATTTAAAGGTGGTTTGGCCAATCAAAGTGCCATGGCTATAAAATATCACACTGCTTCACATTTGTTATTACAAGCTTTAAGAATTGTTTTAGGCAAGCATGTGTTTCAAAAAGGTTCCAACATTACTGATGAAAGATTGCGTTTAGATTTTTCGCATGAAGAAAAAATGACCGCAGAACAAATTGCTCAAGTCGAAAATATTGTTAATGAACAAATTCAGAGAAAAATGCCAGTAGAATGTGCGGAAATGGATTTAGTTGCGGCTAAAAATCAAGGCGCCATGGGAGTTTTTGCGAATAAATATGGCGAACGTGTTAAAGTTTATACAGTTAGCAACCCCGCAGAAGCGGGGCCTCCTTTCAGTCGGGAAATTTGTGGTGGCCCTCATGTGAAAAATACTAGTGAGCTGGGGAAATTCAAAATTATTAAAGAAGAAGCCAGTTCGGCAGGTGTTAGACGCATTAAAGCCAAATTAGAATAAAAGGTTTTGTTTTTTGTGTCATTCCCGACCGTCTCGCCGATCCAAGGCGGGCGGATTGGGAATTCAAAAAACATGGCAAGATTTATCAAATGACTGGTTCATCTCGCCTGGATTCCCGCTTTCGCTGGAATGACAAAAATGTGGGTTTGAAAATTAAAAATTAAAAATTATTTTAAAATTTGAGTTTAAAAATTAAAAATTTTTTCACAAAACTATGTCCTTTAATGTCCAATCATTTCGTCCGCAACATAATTTTCCTTCAGCTATGCCAGCCAAAAGAAATGGTTCAACAGGCAAGAAAAAAACCTGGTGGAGAAAAATTATCTATTTAACTCTAATAATTTTAGGTGTTTATCTTTTGTTTACTTATGTTTTAGCCAGAGTCAAAGTTTTAATTATCCCAGATATTGAGGATAGGGCCAAAGAATTTAATGTCCAATTGAATACCAATAATGAGCAAGTAAATGAAAGTAACAATATATTTAAAGCAGAAATTATAGCAGCTGAAGAAACTAAAGAAGATACTTTTTCAGCTACTGGTTCTAAAAATTTAGGTGATTATGCTAACGGACAAGTGCTATTGACTAATAAAACCGGTTTATCGCAACCTTTAACCAAAGACACTGATTTAGTTAGCGACAATGGCAAGGTTTTTCATTTAACAGCCGATACAACAATTCCTGGCGCTAAAGTTGATGAAACAGGTCAGGTTATTCAAGGAGAAATTTCTGTAGCTATTAAAGCCAAAGAAGCCGGCACAGCCAGTAATAACATTAATGGTAGAATAAATATTGGTAGTTTGCCTCTAGATAAGCAAGAAAAAATTTATGGTTTAATCTCAGGCAATACAGTTGGGGGCAGTGATAAGACAGAGCGTGTAGTCTCTGAAGATGATTTAAATAAAGCTCAAGATAAATTAAGCAAAGATTTGGAAGTTATTTTAAAGGAAAAAATTAATAAAAAGGTTAGTCCGGATTTGGTAATTTCTGAACAACTAATTAATTTTTCAATCGTGGAATTAACTAAAGAATTTGAGATAGATGCCAAAGCAGACAATTTTAAAATGTCTTTAAAATTAAAAGCTCGCACATTTGCTTATGACAATAAACACATGCGGCAAGTTTTAAAAGAAAGAATGACCCAAGATCTAAAATCGGGGGAAGTAATTGCTGAAGGAGAATTGGGCGATCTAAATTTAGAAGTTGTTCAAGCTAACTATGATTTGGGATTGGTAGATTTAAAAATTAAAGCTACTTTTCCAGTGGCTGAGAATATGGCTTTAGAGGAGATAAAAAATAATATTTTAGGTAAAAATGAAGCCGAGGCTAGAAGATATATTTTGTCTTTACCTAAAGTAAAAGATGTTAGATTTATTTTTTCTTGGAATTTAAGTTCTAAGGTTCCCAATTCGGCCACCAAAGTTAATGTTGTTTTAAGTAAAGATGGACTTTAGAGTCTTAATTTTTAGTACTCTTGACAGTATTTTAACTTTATCTTATACTGAACATATAATAAATTACCTAAAAAACAATATAAAAAATAAATTTTAAAGAATAGAAATATTCTGGATATTTTTTATACTCAATTATTTAAATTTAATCAATGAATGAAGCCACATCTAATAACAATTTAACTAATAATTCAAGCTTTCAAGCCAGAGAAGATAATAGCCAATTAAAGGTTAATAAAAAAGGTTTTATTGAGGTTGTTGGCGAAGTGGTTGAATCCTTGCCAAGTATAACTTTCCGTGTTAAATTAGATAACGGTCAAGAAATTGTGGCTAAACTTTCTGGTAAAATGCGTCTTAATAAAATTATGTTGATTCCTGGTGATAAGGTTAAGGTGGAAATTACACCTTATGATTTAACCAAAGGTAGAATCATGTATCGTTTGTAAAATTAAAATGAAATTATCAAATATTTAAAATATGAAAGTTCGCGCTTCTGTAAAAAAAATTTGCAAAGATTGCCAAGTCATACGCCGTAAAAAGCGCGTGGTTGTGATTTGCAAAAATCCTAAACACAAGCAACGACAGGGTTAATTTTTTATGGCTAGAATTGCAGGCATAAATTTACCTAATGATAAAAGAATAGAAATAGGTTTAACCTATATTTTTGGCATTGGCTTAACAGAATCTAAAAAAATTTTAGCAATGACAAAAATTGATGGTAATATTCGTGTCAAAGATTTGTCTGAAGAACAATTGAATGTTTTACGTCAAAAAATTGAAAAAGAATATCGGGTAGAAGGTGATTTGCGCCGTGATATTTTAAGCAATATTAAACGTTTAAGAGAAATTGGTTCGTATCGTGGCAGTCGTCATGCTAAAAATTTACCTGCCCGCGGTCAATCTACCAGAAGAAATTGTCGAACTGTTAGAGGTAATGTCAGAAAATCTGTTGGTTCTGGCAGAAAACCAAGCGCGCAAAAGACTTAAACAATGCTAATAGTGCTAATAATATGAAAGAAGAAAATAAAACAATTAATGAAAATAAAAATATTTCAGAAACCCCAGTCGAAACTGGTGAAGTTTTAAATTTTGAAAAAGCAGAAATTGCTGAATCAAACGCCGAAGTAGAAGCAGTACAACCGGAAACCAAGGAATCAAAAATTACTATTGTTAAAGGTAAAAAGAAAAAGAAAAGTGCACCTTTTTTAAGAGGTGGTCGAGGTCAAGCTCATGTTAAATCAACCTACAATAATACTTTAATTTCCATTACAGATTTAAACGGCGCGGTTTTATTGTGGTCAACTGCTGGTAAAAGCGGTTTTAAAGGACCAAAAAAATCTACTCCTTATGCCGCGGGTATTATTGTTAAAAATTTAGCTGATAAAATTAAAACTATGGGTATTAAAGAATTAGATGTTTTTGTGTCCGGCGTGGGTACTGGTCGTGAGGCTGCTGTGCGCGCTTTTGATACTAATGGTATAAAAATAATTTCTATTAAAGATACAACTCCTGTGCCACATGGCGGTTGTCGTCCTAGAAAGAGAAGAAGAATATAATATGTCTAGAAATCTTAAACCAAATTGTAAACAATGTCGTCGTCTGGGTGTTAAACTTTGCACCAAAGGCTTGCGTGGTGACGGAGCTAAATGTGCTTTGACTAAAAGAAATTATCCACCTGGCGCTCATGGGCCAAAAGGTTATAAAAGATTAACCGATTATGGTTTGCATTTGCAAGAAAAACAAAAAATAAAATTACTTTATGGCTTAATGGAACGTCAACTTAGAAAAGTTTTTGCTGAAGCTAGCAAGGCCAAAGGCGATACAGGTTTAAAATTAGTGGAACTTTTAGAAAGAAGATTAGACAACGTGGTTTATCGTTTGGGTTTAGCAACTTCTCGCCCCCAAGCCAGACAATTTGTAGGCCACAATTTGCTTTTAGTTAATGGTAAAAAATTAAACATTCCTTCATATTTAGTAAAAATAAATGATGTTATTAGCATTAAAAAGAACAAAGGTATTTTAGCTGATAATCTAAAAAACATTAGCCACAAAGAAGCTCCTTCTTGGATTAATTGGGATACTAATGAAACTAAAGGTGTAATTATATCTCTGCCAGCGGATAAAGAATTGGAAATTGGCATAGATCCAAGATTAATCGTTGAGTTTTATTCTAAATAATTTTTTATTCAAAATATTTATTGTCATCCCGAGCGGCTGTTTTGGTCGCTTTGAGTCGAGGGATCTATATTTAAAAACAGATTCCTCCATTCCTAACAGCCTTATGGGCCAGTCGGAATGACAATAAAAAATTAAAAAATATGAACATTCTTCCCATTGCTCAAAAAAAAGAATTCCAAGCCGGAAATTCACCTTATGAAGGTAAATTTGTTATTGAACCTTTATATCCTGGTTTTGGTTTGACAATTGGTAATGCTTTAAGAAGAATTTTATTATCTTCTTTGGAAGGTGTGGCCATTACTTTTATTCGTCTTAAAGGCGCTGAACACGAATTTTCTACTATTACAGGCGTCAAAGAAGATTTGGTAGAAATTGGTCTGAATTTAAAACAAGTTCGTTTTGAAGTTGAAGGTGAATTTGAAGAACCCATTAAAATGGAATTGGTGGCTAGCGGTGAAAAAGAAATTAAAGCTGGAGATTTTAAAAAAACAGCCGGTGTTAAAATAGCTAATCCAGAATTATTGATTGCTACATTAACAGATCATAAAGCGGAATTTACTTTAGAAGTTTGGTTAGAAAAAGGACGCGGTTATTTACCAACAGAATCAATGAACACTAAAGAAAAAGAAGTTGGCATGATTGCCTTGGATGCTTTTTTCTCACCAATTAAAAGAGTGGCTATTGATACGGAAAATATGCGTGTTGGCGATATGACCAATTGGGATCGTTTAATTTTATCCATGGAAACAGATGGTTCGATTACGCCTGAAGAAGCTTTAACAAAAGCTGCGCAAATTTTAGTAGAACAATTTTCCTTTTTATTAAGTAATAAAAGTGTTAAAGAAATAAAAGCTAAATCAGAGGAAGAGGCTGAAGAAGAAATTTCTACTGAGGAAGCTGAAGAAAAACCTAAAAAAAGAGCTCGCAAGAAAAAAGAAGAATAAAATTAATAATTAATTGGCGTTATATCGCGTTAAAATTTGCGTAAAGTAGAGTAAGATGTATGAAACACCAAGATTCCAAAAGAATTTTAAATAGAAAAACTGGTCCTAGAAAAGCATTATTTAAAAATTTGCTGACTTCTTTGATTTTGCATGAAAGAATTAAAACTACAGAAGCCAAGGCCAAATCATTGCGTCCTTTGATGGAAAAAATAATTACTCGCGCCAAGGTAGATAATTTGCACAACAGAAGAATAATCATGAAAAAAATAACAGCCAATAATGCCATTAAAAAACTGTTTGAAGTTGTTGGACCTAAATATAAAAACACCAAAGGCGGTTATGTGCGCATTTTAAAGTTGGGCGCTCGTAAAGGCGACGCCGCGGAAATGGTTTTAATTGAATTTGTCTAGACATACGAATAAATAAAGTGAATAAAATAAAATTTTTTATGATCAAAAGAGAAACACAAACAATTGATGCTGAAGGTAAAATACTTGGTCGTTTGGCGACTGGGGTGTCTTTGATGTTACGAGGTAAAGACAAAGTAGATTATAATCCTCGTGAAGATAAGGGCGCTAATGTGATTATAAAAAATGTTGATAAAATGAAATTTACCGGTAGAAAATTAGAACAAAAAGTTTTTAAACATCATACTAATTTTTTGGGACACTTGAGATCTGCTGGTTTGAAAGATATGTATGCAGAAAAACCAGAAAAAGTTTTTACTCAAGCTGTTTACAATATGTTGCCTAAAAATAAATTGAGAGATGAAATGATAAAAAGACTTAAATTTGCTTAACCAAGGTTACGAATTATTACAAATTATTTACGAATTTTACAAATAAAAATATTCGTAATAATTCGCAGATTTTAAAAATTCGTATAGTTCGTAATATATAATATGAAAGAAACTAAACCAAAAGCTAAGATAGTTAAAAAACCTGTTAAGGAAAAAACAGAGCCTGTTAGGGTTGCCCATAAAGCAGTTATTCATAAACCTCTTATTTCAAAAACTGAAAAACCCATAGAAAAAGTTTTAGAAAAAAAACCAATGGCCAAAATAGTTGCTGATGAAAAATTTACTTCCGCTCTTGGTCGCAGAAAAAGAGCTTCAGTTAGAGTGCGTATGTATGCGCCTGGTAGCGGTAAAATAGAAATTAATGGCAAAGATTATATAACTTATTTTGGAGTTTTTAAAGAAAAAGTTGTCGAACCTTTAAGAGTTGTTGGCAAACTAACAGATTTTGATTTTACTTTAAAAGCTGAAGGTGGTGGCATGGTTGGCCAAGCCGAAGGTTCTGCTCTTGGTATTGCTAGAGTTTTAATAAAATTTAATGAAGACTATAGAACAGTTTTGAAATCTAATAAGCTCTTGACCAGAGATCCACGTGAAAAAGAACGCAAGAAATTTGGTCTTAAAAGAGCTCGTCATGCGCCACAGTGGAGCAAACGTTAAAAAAATATTAAATATTTTTATAAAAACCTTGATTGACCTCAAGGTTTTTTGTTGTTTTAAATTTTAAATTAATTTTGATAATTTTAGTCTGTTTGTTAATCTTTATTTATAAACTTTATAGTCAAAATTTGGCTGTAAAATTAAACTAAAAAATTGGGAGGTAAACATGTTTGGGAAAAGCAAAACACAACAGGCCCAGTTGATTTTACAAAATGGTGCACACGCGAAGATTAAAATGCCGTCTTCCTTTGTTCCGATTGATGGACAGCGTTACTGGTTTATCTTTAATGGCAAAGAAATTTTAGTAAGTTATGACGCAAGAATAGACATAAATGGCGGACTGTATATTTTTAAAGAATCCACATTGCCAAGGCCTTAGCTGAAAATTTAAGGCGCGTGAATTTGTGCGCCTTGTTTTATTTAAAACAAAAAAATGCTAAAATATAAACATGTTTATTATATTTATTTATTATTTAGTTGCTGTTAACCTCATCACTTTTATCCTTTTTGTTGTAGATAAATTTAAAGCTGTGAAAGGGGAGTGGCGTTTACCAGAGTATGGTTTATGGTTTTTGTCATTAATCGGTGGTTCGTTTGGGGGCTTAATAGCCATGAAAATATTTCGTCATAAAAGACGCAAAAGTAGTTTTGTAATTATTATGCTTTTGATTTTAATTTTCCAGATTTTTTTAATTTATTTTTTATTAAAAAAATATTCTTTATCATTAATTTTTAATTTATAATTATATGGAAAACCAAAGCGAACAAAATCAAAGTAATTTTCCCAATCAATCCCCAGAGCCTAAAAAATTATTTCGCTCTAGTAAAAACAAAATCATTTTTGGTGTTTGCGCTGGTCTGGCAGAATATTTTGAAATTGATGTCCTTGTAGTGCGTGCTTTATTTATACTTTTTGCTTTAATGGGTGGGGGAGCTATTGTTCTTTATATTATTTTGGTTTTTATTATTCCTTCTAATAATCCCACAGAAAATACTAAACAGGAAATTCAAGATTTTGCCCATAATCTACAAAACAAAACCCAAGAAATTATTGGAGAATTTAAAACAACTAGATATAATGAAGAGACACATGATGGTAGAAAAATTTTAGGTCTTGTTGTTTTGATTGCAGGTGCTTTTTTACTATTAAAACAAATTTTGCCTTGGCCAATATATTATTATTTGCCTTGGTTTAGAGCAGAAATTTTTTGGCCGTTATTAATTATGCTTATTGGCCTTTATCTAATTTTGAAAAGTAATAAAAAATAACTAATTTAATTTATAAATTTAAAAAATCCTTCTTGATTAAAGATGGATTTTTTTAATAAGGTAATTATTGTGAGATTTTTTTTAATTCTTCTCTAACAACTTGTCTATCGTCCCACGGAATCATCTCGCCATTAGCCACACAAATCGCTTGCTCTGCGCCTTTACCAGTGATTAAAATTAAATCATTTTCTTGCGCTAATTCCAACGCTTTTTTTATTGCTTCTCGACGATCTAAAATTTTAAATAATTTTTCTTTAATCTCTCCCTCCGCCACTCCGTGACGAGAGTCCTCTCCTTGGTAAGTAGAGGGAAATTCAGTCCCTTTAGCTACTTCATCAATTATTTTTTGCGGATTTTCATCATACGGATCCTCATTAGTGATAATGATCACATCGCTATTCTCTGCGGCCAGAAGGCCCATTTTAGGCCTTTTTTGGCTATCTCGGCCACCACCAGCAGCTCCGAGAACATGGATAATATGATTGTGAGGCACATCTTTAACCACAACATAAAGTTTTTTTAAAGCTTCTGGTTCAAAAGCGTAATCCACCAAAATTTTTATACCGCGGTTATTTTTAATAAATTCTAACCTACCGGGTAAGGGTTTTAAATTGGCCACTGCTGTTTTTATTTTTTCTTCATCAATATTTAAAATTTTAGCTACACTAAGACCTGCTAAAACATTGTAAAGATTATAATCACCCAAAAGATGAATTATGAATAATGAATTATGAATAATGGTTTTAATAATCGTATTTTCTTTGATTACTTTTTCAGCACAAATTTTTTCTACACTTTTTCCATAATTCATAATTCTTAATTCGTTATTCACCCCATAGACTATTTTTCTATCTATTTTAAAATTCAAGAAATATTCTGCATGTTCATCGTCACCATTGATGATAATTGTTTTCGCAATATTTAATTCTTGATTTTTGATTATTAATTTTTTATTAGAGCAATTAGTTAAATATTTAAACAATTTTCCCTTAGCTTTTTTATAATTTTCAAAACCTCCATGGTTTTCAATATGTTCGGGATATAAATTAGTAAAAACCAAAATATCATAATTAATGCCAATGTGCCGAAATTGTTCTATACCTTGCGAAGAAGTTTCAATTATGGCTACCTGACATTTTTCTGTAACCATTTGGGCTAAAAGTTTTTGGGTTTGCAACCTGCCAAGCATGGTCATTTTTTTATTATTCAACCATTCACGGGTGTCAATTTTAAAAAGCGTGGTCGTGGTCAGGCCAACCTTATAGCCAGCACTTTCTAAAATTTGAGCTATAAAATAGCAACTCGAAGATTTACCAGCTGTGCCAGTTACCCCAATAACGAGCATTTTTTCACTTGGATAGTTATAGATTAAGGCACTTAATTTAGCTAACAAAAAATGATAAACTGGCAGAATTTTTTTCAGCAATTTTTTAGGCAATATTTTTTTAATTAAATTTAAAATTCGATTTAACATGTTTATATTGTAATCAAAAAAATAGTGAAACTAAGGTTAGCAAATTTTCGAACTAAAACTGTTTGAATCCTGCGTCCATGGGGCGAGTTTTTGGGCGAGAAAATTTCTTAAACTTGGCCAATATAATATTATGATAAAACACGATCATACTGTTAATACATTTTCTTCTTTTTCCAATTGTCTATAAAAAATAATACCCAAGGGGAAATATAGCCAATAGGAAAAGAAACGATATAAAAGCATTACGGCCAAAGCTAATTCTAATTGCACACCTAAAGAATTAAACACTAAAACCATTGAACCCTCAAAAGTGCCAATGCCACCAGGCAAAAAAGTTAATAGACCAAACAGCCGGCCAATATTTGGCGCAATAATTGTCAAACTGATTGGGGCCACTGCGCCAAACGATAAAAACAATAAATAGATAGTCACTGAATCCCAAAGGAATCTAAAAAATTGTAAAAAAATAATTTTTGCTAAAGGTATTTTTTTTTGTTTTAAAAGGCGGACATCTTGATAAAAAACAGTCAAAAGTTCATCAATCCACAATTCGTTTTTTGTATCTTTCCCAACATAATTTATTTTTTTGGCAAACCAGGAAATTATTTTTTTAGCTTTCTTTTTGTTGCCTAAGGTGAAATGCAAGACAGAATAAATAAGTAACAATAGACCGGCAAAACCTAAAATGGCATAAGCTTGAGTTTTTCCCAGCACGTGCAGTTTAAAAAACAAAAAACCAAAACTGATTATTAAAAGTAAAATAAATGATAAATAGAAACAAACAAATTCTAAAATTATGGCCAGAAGTCCTTTGCCTTCAGAAAAACCATGTTTTTTTAAAATTTTTAAAAAATAAATATTGCCAGCAAAACCCAAAGAGGGGATAGTAAAGTTTAAAAAAACAATGGTTACAGCTGCTCGCAAAAGTTTAAAAAAATTAAATTTATGAAAATCTAAAAGTCCAAAAATTTTATGATAAACATTACCTTGAAACATAAAAGCAATTAGTTGCGAACCCAAAGCCGCGAGTAGCCACCACCAATTTGCTTTCTGAAACAATTGTCCAATTGATTTTAATTCTGAGAATTTTAAAAATATTATCACTACCACTACAAACATTAAAACAGGAAAAAAAATACTTTTAAATTTAATCTTAAAATCAAATATTTTTTTAGTTTTTTGTTTCATATTTTATTGTCATCCTCGGTTTGACCTAGGATCTCAAATTGAAAATTTTATCTTGCCCCCATGAGGAGTCGAACCTCAATTACAAGATCCGGAATCTTGCGTCCTATCCGTTGAACGATGAGGACCAATTTTTTTATTATTTTTTGTCATCCCGGGCGGCTTTTTTGGTCGCTTTGAGTCGAGGGATCTAAATTTAGATTCCTCCGCTTCGCGCCTCGCTTTGCTCGGCGCTACGGTCGGAATGACAAAAGAATTTTTTAGAATTTAATCCATTTTCCCAGCCTATACAAATTATACCATAATTTATTAACAACCAAATCTCTAGCGCCAAGGTAATTAATTTCTTGGCTAGTTTTTTCATTAACAAAACCCAACTTAAATCTGGTTATTCCTTGCCAATTGTTTTTTTTATTTTCTTTATCTTTTTCCTTTTGCTCTTTTGTTTTATTCACTCCCCAAAAATCATACCATTTGTAGCCATTTTTTTTAGCCCATTTTATGGCCGCCCATTGGATAGCATGATTAGGCATAACCGCGCGATTTTCATTAGAAGATCCGCCGTGCAAATAAGTCAAAGTATCGCCAAATCCCAAAAGCATAATTGCCGAGAGCGGTTTATCTTGATAAATGGCCAAAAGGAGACTAATTTCGATTCCTTTTGTCATCGTGAGTTCCGAGTACTCTGGATCAGGGGATCTTTTTTTAGATTCCCCGCCTCGCCGGCCGGCAGGCTCCACTTCGGTCGACAATGTTTCACTTGTCGACCTTCGGTCGGAATGACAATAAAAATATTCTATTAAACTCTCATAATATTTTTTATTAAAAATTTTTATACCATCTCTTTTGGCTGTTTCCTGCAATAGTTTATAAAATTCATCAATTTCATTTTTATAAGTTTGATTTTGACATTGGAAATTTGACATTTGACATTTAATACTAACTTCTCTTTTTTCTGCTAAACGTATATTATATCTCCACTTGGGGTGCATGCCAGCTAAAATTTCTTCCTCTGATTTTGTCAGATCAAGCAACAGTGTATTTTTTGGATTAACAGAATGTGTAAGAATTTTTGGTTTTCGTGTTTTGTCATTCAAAACTTGCTTATCTGCCAACAAGGCAGGATTTGGAATCCAGTCTTCTTTTTCTGGATCCCGTCCGCTAGTTGGCGGATCGTCGAGATGACAATTATCTGGAGGTTCCATTCTCATAAACACCACTTTTTCATCATTGGCCATCTTTTTTATTTCCTCAAATAAAATATTTATTATACCTTCATTTTGACTTTTGACACTGGACGCTCTGACACTTTGACACTTTAAAATTGGTCCTCTTGGACAAAATAAATATTTTTTCCCCAATGGTAATTTTTGATAAATAAACTGTGCCACCGCAATTAATTCGCCTTCATCTGCTCCGTCCGCGTTCATTAGAGTGCTATCATAAACTGCCAAACGTAAAATTTTTTCTCGCAATTTTTTTTGATGAAATTCTCCCCATTGCCAGGATTGCAAAAAATCAGCTGGCGAGCTGTTTTTTATAACAAATTCATTCCAAGATTTTTGATAATTTTGGTCTGTAATAATTGCAAATTTCATGAGATAATCCTAGCATTTTTGGACTAAAAAAGCAAAAATAAAAAAGCGCCCCCCTCGGACGCATTTTTTTTAATGTTGACAATTATTTTACCCTCCATTGGTCATTTTTCTTACCATTTTAACGATTCGCCATTTAGTTACTGGCTTTGTGGTTATCAATGAGCAGTTGCCCGGTAATTTAATATCAGTACTACTGGCGGCCGGAATGATAAAAAAGGAGTTAGATTTAATTATTTGTTGATCCCATAATGTATCTGGGCCGTTGTTTCTGACTAGATAAAACAGATTATTGCTGGTCATTGTGTTGTGCCTCCTTGTGTTTATTTTTTGTTTTTGCCCAAAATTTTTAAAGCCGATTTGATGATTTCATTTTCATCTTCAATTTGTGCGTCAATTTGTCTTAGAGCTTCGCGAATTTCGTTTGTGGAATAGCCCAAAGATTCTAAAGCATTAAAAGTGTCAGAACCAGCCTGATGGCTATTATTTTTGTCCTCATCATTTAAAGCAAATTCTCGTAATTTATTTTTTAACTCCACAATAAGACGTTCAGCTGTTTTTTGACCAATACCAGAAACTTTACGTAGCAAGGTGGCGTCGTTTTTTAGAATTGCTTGTTTAAGTTCATTTAATTTAGCCATTGAAAGCACAGCTAGGGCAGATTTTGGCCCCACACCAGAAACAGAAATTAAAAGTTCAAAAAATCTTTTTTCTTCTTCTGTTTCAAAACCAAAAAGTTCTAAGCTGTCTTCGCGCATATGTAAGTGGATAAAAAAACTTTTTTCTACGCCTAGTTTATTTTTTTCTAAATTTTGCTGACTTAAAAAAATTTCATAACCAACATTATGAACATCTAGGACTATAGATTTTTCTGTTTTGAATTTAATTAAGCCAGACAAGTAAGCAATCATATAAAAAAGGAATTTATCCCGAGCGCAGTCCAGAGAATACTGGATGAAGCCGAGGGATCTCATCTGTTCTATTTTTATTTTATCAAAAATTGTTTTTAAAAGCAATTTATTAATAAAAAAGCACCCCTTTTTTTAAGAGATGCTTTAAAATTCACTAGGCCAAAGCCCCCATTTCTTATAAGTAACTACGGTGCTTTTAGAGACATGGAGCCAATTTAGTTTTTTACAGTATGGGCATTTTAAAATTATAATGCCACAAACCTTTTTTGATAATTTTCTGTTTTCCGGATTGGGTTTTATGGGGCTAAAGCCAACTAGTTCATCTTTAAAACGTTCTATGCTATTAGCCAATAATTCCTGTTTTTTACAGTGTACGCAAATATAATTTAGCAGGTGGTTTGTTGTTGTTGGTTTAATAGTTTCTCCTCAAGCTTTTATTTTTTCTGTCATATTTCCTCCATAAATTTGATTTTGAAGTTATTTTAATCTAAACTTATAATGAGCTTAATTTTATGTCAAATTTTTTATTAATTAACAAACCTTCTGGACCGACTTCTCACGATGTCATAGATCAATTGCGTAAAATTACTGGCCTGAAAAAAATTGGCCATGCTGGCACTTTAGATCCTTTTGCCCAAGGTTTGCTTTTGATTGCTATTGGTCGGGAATCTACACGCGAAATTTCTCGATTTGTTGGTTTGGATAAAGAATACATCGCCACCTTAAAACTTGGAGCAGTGAGTGATACCTATGATTTGCAAGGGCAAATTGTAGAGAGGACAGGTCGAGATCTGTCCCTAAAGGATATGTCCATACAAAAAATACAAAATATTTTGCAAGAATTTATCGGCGAGATTGAGCAAATTCCCCCCATGTACTCGGCAAAAAAAGTTAAGGGTAAAAAATTATATGAACTGGCTCGCGCTGGTCAAGAAATAGAGAGAAAATCGTGCAAAATTAATATTTATAAAATTGAGATTAAAAAAATTGACATTGAAAATTTAACATTAGACATTTTAGTTCATTGTTCCTCTGGCACTTACATTCGTTCCCTTGCTCATGATATTGGTCAAGCGTTTGGTTGTGGCGCATTTTTAGAAAAATTAGTTCGCACTAAAATAGGTGATTATAAATTAAATAATGCTTGTACAACGGAAGAGTTGGCAAGAGACGATTGGCAGAAGAAAATTTTTGAATTATAAAAAAGCCCCGTTGTTATAACGGGGTTATGCGTGGATTTATAATTCATCAATGATTTCTAGACATTTATTTGCCCAAAGATTTTTAGGAAACAAAGAATCAACTTTTTGTAAAAAAGAATTTCGAGAAAAATCTGAGCGAAGCACATGATGTGTTTCTTGATGAACAAGATTGTGGCCCGTTTCTATATTTGTGCCTCTGAATCTAAAGGTGATAGCAATTGTTTTAGACATTTTACCTCCACAATTTGTTTATTGTCTGCTTTACTTTAAGACCTAAAAGTATTATAATAAAAATATCTTAATTAAGCAAAATTTATGTTAGAAAATATTTTCGGCTCACGTACCAGGGTCAAGTTATTAAAAGTTTTTCTAAATCATCCTGAAGAAAATTTTTTTGTTAGAGAACTTTCGCGATCCATTGATGAGAAAATAAATTCTGTTAGAAGAGAATTGGAAAACTTGGAACGAGTAGGACTCATTAAATCAGTAATAGATAGCTCTAAAATTGTTAAAAAAGACAATAAAAAATATTATACTGTTAATACTAATTTTATTCTGTATCCAGAATTTAAAAATTTAATTTTAAAATCACGCGTGCTTTTGGAAAGATCTTTGGCCGAAAGCATTAATAAATTAGGTAAAATTAAATTTTTAATGTTAACTGGTTTTTTTGTCGATAATCCCCGGGTTAAAACCGATTTGTTAATAGTTGGCAACATTGATCATCAGAAATTAAAAAAAATAATAAAAAAAATGGAGCATGATTTTGAACAAGAAATTCGTTATACCATCTTGAGTAATCAGGAATTTCATTACCGCAATCAGATCACTGATAAATTTTTATTTGATGTTATGGAAGGTAAAAAAATAATTTTAATTGATAATTTGAGCAAAGAATAAAATGCAAGAACGTTTGCAAAAAATTTTAGCCCGTCATGGTATAGCTTCTCGTCGCAAAGCCGAGGAGCTTATTTTGTCCGGGGCTATTAAGGTTAATGGCCGAATTGCCAAATTGGGCGATAAAGCTGATGAAACAAAAGATTATATAACATATAAAAAACAAAGACTTGGAGCCACTGATAAACGAGAAAATAATTTTGTCTATTATTTACTTAACAAACCAGTGGGCTATATATGTTCTTTAAAAAGAAAAGATGATGAAAAATTAGCTACAGATTTAGTGCCTAAAAAACCGCGTGTCTGGACTGTGGGTAGATTGGATAAAGATTCCTGCGGATTATTAATGTTAACTAATGATGGCCAGTTAACTGAACAATTAACTCACCCAAAATTTGAACATGAGAAAGAATATCTAGTTAAGGTTAATAAAAATATTACGGAAAGATTTTTAGATAAACTTTTAGCTGGTATAGAACTAGCCGAGGGTTTGGCCACAGCCGATAATGTCAAACAAATTAAAAAAGATGAATTTATTATTACTCTACATCAGGGTTGGAAAAGACAAATAAGAAGAATGTGCACGGCTTTAAATTATGAAGTTAAAGAATTGAAAAGAATTAGAATAGGGCAGTGGACGCTCAAGAATTTGAAAGAAGGAGAGTATATAACAATTTCTAATATCTAATTTTGAATTTTGAAATAAATCACAATTTTGAATTTTAAAAATTATAATATTCAAAATTATTTTTAAATTAAAAATTAAAAATTAAAAATTTTTAAAAATGTATTTATTTTTAAACCCCACCCATCAGCATTTTTTTACTCTAGCCTTAATAAACAAAAACGGCCAGATTTTGGTTTATAAAAAAATTAAAGCCGAATACAGACAAGCAGAAAAATTATTAATAGAAATAGATAAAATTGTAGGGGCAAAAAATCTTTTGACCAAATTAAAAGGCCTTATTGTTGTTTCTGGTCCGGGCGGGTTTACTTCTTTACGTATTGGCCTTGCTACTGCCAATGCCTTGGCCTGGTCTTTACAAATTCCTATTATTGGGCTAGAGTCTAAATATACAATGCAAGATGAAGAGGAAATTTTTGAGCAAAGTTTTAAAGAAAATGATGAAAAGATGATAAAAATTGGTTTTAATAAGTTTAAAAAAGTAAAAACATTTAAACAGGTTTTGCCAAAATATGGCTCTGAACCGCATATTACTTTGAAGAATAAATAAAATTCATAGTAGACATAATATTTAATTGTTTTATAATTTAGATATGTAATTAAATAAGGTTATGCAATTAAATTTAAATATTTAAAAAATTAATTTATTAAATTTATGACAAATTTAAATGAACAAAAAATGGGTCAAGAGCAGGCATCTTTAGTAGAAAAATTAAAAAAAGACATTAGAGAGCTAGAAAATAAGCAATTGGTAGATAGAGGTGATCAAGGAATGCATTTTTTAAACTGTCAATGTGCTGATGGGGTAACAGGAGAAAATTTTTGTAGTTGTGGACATGGGCCAGAAGAAATCTTGGAAGAACTCTCAAAAAAAAGAACTGAACTTGCGCGGTTGACTGGAAATACGGAAGAATAAAAAAAATAAATAAGAGTTTAGAAAAGATTAGTTAAAATTAGATTTATACAGGCCTTGTAATTTATGAGTTGTTGTTAATAAATTTTTAATTATAATTTGACATAAAAAAAACATTATCTTATAATAAAAACAGCATTCAAAAAATGTAGATTTGTTTTAGTCTTGTAATATGTTATCAACAGCTAATCAAAACAGATTAAAAATCATGGCTATTCTTGTTTTAGCCATTTTTTGCGCTCTTATTGTTTATCCTAAACTTCCTACAGGTACACCCTTGGAAAATTTTTGGAATAAATTTAAATTTCATTTAGGTTTGGATTTACAAGGTGGCGCTCATTTGGTTTATAACGCCGACACCTCAGCTCTTGATAGCGCAGATGCATCTTCAGCTGTAGCTGGAGTCAGAGATGTTATTGAAAAAAGAGTTAATGCTTTTGGTGTTTCTGAACCTTTGGTGCAAACCAATCAAGTGGGTGAAAATTATCGAGTGATTGTAGAATTGGCTGGGGTTAATGATGTTAACGAAGCTATTAAGATGATTGGTGAAACTCCGCTTTTGGAATTTAAAGAACAAAATCCTAATTATCAAGCCAGTCTAACAGCTGAACAAACTAAAGAATTAGAAGAATATAATAAAAACGCTGAAATTAAAGCTCAAGGTTTATTAAAGAAAGCTTTGGCTGGTAATGATTTTGCCACCTTGGCTAAAGAAAATTCCGAAGATAGCTCAGCCTCTAGTGGTGGAGATTTGGGATTTGTCAAAAGAGGAATGTTTGTAACAGAGTTTGATAATGTTATTTTTGATAAAATGGAGAGCCCCGGTGTTTATAATCAGTTGGTTCAAACAACTTTTGGGTATCATATTATTAAAAAAATAGAAACTAGAGGCGAAGGCGATAGTCTAGAAATTCACTCGGCTCATATTTTAATTAAAACCATCACGGCTGATAGTTTAAAAACTCAAGATGAGTGGGTAAACACTGAGTTATCTGGTAAACATTTAACTAAAGCGCAAATTCAGTTTGATTCTACCAGTGGTGAACCAGAAGTGGGTTTAGAATTTAATGAAGAAGGCAAAAAAATGTTTGGTGAGATTACCACTAGAAATGTTGGTAAACCAGTGGCTATATTTTTAGATGGTGAGCCAATTTCTGTGCCTAATGTTAAAGAAGCTATTACCGACGGCAAGGCCTCAATTTCTGGTCGGTTTAATATTAAAGAGGCCAAACAATTGGTCGAAAGATTGAATGCTGGCGCCCTGCCAGTGCCTATCACTTTGATATCACAAGAAACAGTCGGGGCTTCTTTGGGTAAGGAATCATTAGAAAAAAGTTTGTTTGCTGGTTTGATTGGTTTAATTGCCGTGGCTTTATTTATGTTATTTTTATATCGTTTACCTGGTTTAATTGCTGTATTGGCTTTAGCTCTTTATACTTTAATTAACTTGGCCATTTACAAAATATTTGGTATGACTTTAACTTTGGCCGGTATTGCTGGTTTTATTTTGTCTATTGGTATGGCTGTAGATGCTAATATTTTGATTTTTGAAAGATTAAAAGAAGAAATAAAAGCTGGTAGAGAAACAGCTAGCGCAGTTGATGAAGCTTTTAAAAGGGCTTGGACTTCGATTAAAGATTCCAATATTTCTTCTTTGATTACTTGTTTGATATTGTATTGGATGGGTACGTCTTCAGTTAAAGGTTTTGCCTTAACTTTAAGCATTGGTGTTTTGACTTCTATGTTTTCTGCCATTACAGTAACTAGAATATTATTAAAATTGGTTTTAATTAAATCCCTTCGTGATAAGAAGTGGTTATTTGGATAAAAAATATGCATTTAGAAATTGTTAAACATCGTAATAAATTTTTTATTTTTTCTGGCATCTTGGTGTTGGTAAGTCTTTTGGGTTTGTTTATTTGGAAATTAAAACCCGGCATAGATTTTAAAGGTGGTTCTTTTTTAGAGGTTGCCGTTACTAGTCAAAATAAAATTGAAGCTCAAGACTTGTCTGTTAAAATTCAAGAACAAATGCCAGATATTGGTGAGGTCAGAGTTCAGCCAACAGAGGTAGGTTTTATTTTACGTACTAAGAGCCTATCTGAAGAAGAACATCAAAAAGTTTTAAGTTCTTTAAAAGAAATTCATAGTCTGGGCACAGAAGATAGTGTAATAGTTGAAGAAAAAAGATTTGAGTCAGTTGGACCAATGGTTGGAAAAGAGCTAAAAAATAAATCTGTTTGGGCATTAATTTTAGCTTCTTTAGCTATTATTCTCTACATTGCCTGGTCTTTTAGAAAAATATCCAAGCCAGTAGCTTCCTGGAAATATGGTATGGGTGCTGTCATTGCTTTATTGCACGATTTAATTATTGTTACTGGGGTTTTTGCAATTCTCGGTCATTTCTTAAACTACGAAATAGATTTATTATTTATTACTGCTCTTCTAACCATTCTGGGTTTTTCTGTTCATGATACTATTGTAGTTTATGACAGAACTCGTGAAAATTTGATTCGTAATCCTCAAAAAACTTTTGAGGAAACAGTTAATAAGGCTATTAATGAAACTCTGCATCGTTCTATCAGCACTTCTTTAACTGTTTTTATGGTGCTTTTGGCTTTGTATTTATTGGGTGGTGATTCGACTAAAAATTTTGTTTTAGCTTTATTGATTGGCGTGGTTTTTGGTACTTATTCTTCTATATTTATTGCTTCAACTCTTCTGATTGTCTGGCAAAAAATTGGCAAGAAAAAATAGATCTGTGTTCGCTCCAGTCTCCTGACTAGAGCACAAATGATCTTTGTTGGTTCAATGGCTCTGCCTTGAACCTTTTTATTTTTTTAAAGTCTTTTAAATATTCTTAATTCTTAAATTATTTTTTATGTTAAAATACTAATATGTTAAAATGCTAAAATGATGCTGCCGTTTGACATATTTTAATAAATGTTGTATATTTATTAATATATGGAAGAAAATATTTTAAATAAAATTACTGATATTGAGAGAAATAAGGCTAAGATTAGCTTTAATGCTCAAAAAATGACTGACGAATTATTAGCATTAATTGGCGAAAGAGAAGCCAAAATTTTGCGTTTACGTTATGGTTTTGAAGGACAAAAATCTTTGACCTTGGATGCTATTGGTAAACGTTTTAATTTAACCAGAGAAAGAGTGCGTCAGATAGAAAATCAAGCTATTAAAAACATTGTCAAGAATAAAAAATATGAAGAAATAGTAGCACCCTTTAATAGATTGATTTTGGATTTAGTCATAGAATATGGTGGAGTAATTTCCGAAGTTTTTTTAATCAACAAACTAAAAAATATTGTCAATGACCAGCAAGAATCTGCTGTTTATATTCAATTTTTATTAGCCAATTTTTTAAGTGGTTTAGAAAAAGTAGCCCACAGCGAATTTGAACATGGTTGGAAATCTTTAGACGCAACTTTTGATTTGGTTTTAGAAATTATTTTAACTTTAGAAAATATTTTAACAGAAAAAAATACAGTCATGCCCGAGACAGAATTATTGGAACATTTTACTAAATCAGATTATTATAAAGAAAAAATAGATAAAATTAATGAGCTTTTGCAAAAGAGTAATAATAGTTTGAATTATGTGATTAATAGTTATTTGCATGCCAGCAAGAAATTTACGACCACGCCATTTAATCAGTGGGGTTTATCCAAATGGGAATATACTAATCCTAAAAGAATTAACGGTAAAATATATTTGGTCATGTTGCATCACCAAAAACCTTTACATTTCACAGATATCGCCGAGATTATCAATAAAAATTGGGCTGATCATAGAAGCGTAAAAACAGCTACTGTGCATAATGAATTGATTTTTGATCAAAGATTTGTTTTGGTTGGCAGAGGTGTTTATGGTTTGAAAGAATGGGGTTATACTTCTGGCAATGTGCGTGAAGTGCTTAAAAATATTCTGCAGGAAAAAGGTGCTTTGAGCGAAGAAGAAATTATTAAAATTATGTCAGATAAAAAAATGGTCAAACCAGCGACTATTAAATTGGCATTGAAAGATGAAAATAATTTTGAAAAAAAAGATGGGAAATATATTATAAAACAAGTTAACAATTAATTTTTTATAAATTATGATTATTATATTATTAATGTTGTTTATTGTGACAGTGGCTTTAGATGCTTTACTTTTTTATGCTACCACAAAAATATTTAGATTAAATGAGGCTACTTATAAAAAAGCACTTATTGTTTCTTTGTTGCAAATAATATTTATTTTAATTATTGGGGTAATCATAAGTGTTATATCAAAAAACAGCATTATCATTACCGTTCTTGAGATTTTCTTTGGATTGGTGATATTTCATATTTTATTGAAAAAATTTTATCAGACAAATTTGAAAAAGAATATAGCTATTTATATAGTTTTTGTAATAATTACCGTTGTTTTGTCTTTCGTCATAGTTTTACCAGTACGCAGTTTTGTGGTAGAGCCTTTTGTTTCTGAAAAACAGGCAATGGAACCTACTTATCAGAATGGCGATTATTTATTGATCAATAAATTTGATAAAAATTTTAATCGTGGCGATGTTGTTATTTTTAAAAACCCTGACAATCAAAGGCAGTATTTTATCAAAAGAATTATTGGTCTACCAGGAGAAAAAATTCAATTAAAGGATGGCTTTGTTTATTTATATGATGCTCAAAATCCCGATGGTTATAAATTGCTGGAACCTTATTTAGGGGCAGACATAAAAACTATCGGTCTTGATAAAAATATTTTAGAACTCTCCAATAATGAATATTATGTGCTAGGTGATAATAGACCTATTAGCAAAGATTCAAGAATTATAGGTCCAGTGTCAGCTGAATCCTTAGTTGGTAAAATTTGGTTTAAAAAACAATAAGTTTTTTTATAATTAAAAGGTCGTTTTACGGACGTCTTTTTTATTTGTCCGCTTCAGTGTGTCATCCCCGCCGGCCTCATCCCGCCTCCAAAGCGGGACGGGCGGAGCGGGGATCCCGTGGATAGCAGTTAAAAATAAATTTATTAAATATCTTATAATTTTAGAATTTGTTTTTTATTAATTTAATGTGCAGTTTGAGATAGCTGGGATTCCCGATCCGCCCGCCTTGGATCGGCGAGACGGTCGGGAATGACAAATACTTTTCCCCATTTTTTATTTTTATGCTATAATCACTAATATTAATTAGTGGACAAACAATGGAAATACTTTTAGAATATTTTAGCCAGGTAGACTTTGGCAATAATCCTTTGGCTAGCTTTGGTTTTATTTTAGCCCATGGCGGTTTTATTTTTGTTGTTTATGCTTTGGTTAGTGGTTTTATACTAATTTGGCTTAATTCTCGTCAAGGAATTTTTGCTAGCAAATTAAAATATGTTTGTTTGGCTATTGATGCGCCAAGAAATAGTGAGCAATCTCCCAAAGCTATTGAACAAATTTTTAATCAACTTTGGGGCATTGTGGCCGCACCAACATTTAGCGAAAAGTGGTTGGATGGCAAATTTCAGGTCTGTTATAGTTTAGAATTGGTTTCTGTGGGCGGCTATGTCCAATATATTATTAGAGCCCAAGATATTCTTAAAGATTTAGTGGAAGCGGCAATTTATGCTCAATATCCGGAAGCCCAAATTAGTCTGATTGAAGATTACACCAAAGATATTACCCCAGAAAATTTTAAAGAGTTGGGTTATGATTTATGGGGTGCTCAATTGCAAGAACTTAAAGACGAAGCTTATCCTATTAAAACCTACCCGCAGTTTGAACACGCCATGGCCAGAACCATTGTTGACCCCACAGCTTCTGTTTTGGAAATATTTAGTAAATTTCGTCCAGGCGAAATGGGTTGGTTGCAAATAATTATTAAACCAGTTATGGATCCAGATTGGCAACCTGGTGTTTTAAAAGAAGCCAAAAAAATTATGGGTGTTAAAGAAGAAGGGAAAAAACAACAATCAGGATTGGCTGATAGTTTTTTAAATTCCACTGGTAATGCAATTACAAAAATGGCAGATAGTATATTTGTCCATGCTAATGTAGAAGCTAAGGAAGAAAAGAAAAATGATTTACCTTCAAAAATGCTTTATCTTTCGCCAGCAGAGCGGGCTACTGTGGAAGCCATTGAAAATAAAGCTAGTAAAACTGGTTTTCAAACTAAAATAAGATATATTTATTTAGGTAAAAAACCTGGTATGAATAAAGCCACCGGTGTTTCTGGTTTTTGGGGAGCTTTTAAAGCTCATGCGGGTTTGAATGGTTTTAAACCGCTTAGTGGGACTATGACTAGTATTAAGCCTTGGGAAAAAAAGATTTTTCCAGGTCGTTTGTATGATTTACAAAAGAAAATTTTAAGAAATTATAAATCTAGAAGCATGTGGGCTGGCATAAATGAAAATCGTGGCAAATTTGTTTTAAATGTGGAAGAATTGGCTTCCTTATATCATTTCCCATATGTTGGGGTTGGAACTGCAGCCATTAAGTCAGTTGGTGCTAAACGAGCTGAAGCACCATATATTTTGCCCACAGAAACAGAAGAGGACATAGCTAAAGAAGAATTAAGATTGAAAAAAAATAAACCAACCATTAATGCTGATACACCAGCCACAAACGATGCAGTGGCTAAAAATGTTTTAGATAAAAAGAAAAATGACATTGCGGAAATAGAAATTCCTCCAGATAATTTACCCATATAAAATTATGCCCAATCATTCAGATAATGAAATTACCTATTTTGCCAAAACTAATTTTCGTAATCAAGACAAAAAATTTGGGATTAAATTAGATGATCGCAGAAGACACATGTATGTCTTGGGAAAAACCGGTGTTGGCAAAACCACGCTTTTAAAAAACATGATCATTCAGGATATTGAAAATGGCCATGGTTTGGCCTATCTTGATCCGCACGGCGATGATGTGCAAGAAGTTTTAGAATGTATTCCCACCCATAGAATTAACGATGTGGTCTATTTTAATCCAGCCGATTTGGAATACCCCATAGCCTTTAATATTTTAGAAAATGTTGAACCAGAATATAATCATTTAGTTTCTGATGGTTTAATGGGAGTCTTCACTAAAATTTGGGCTAATATGTGGTCGGCTAGAATGGAACACATTTTGCGCAATTGTATTTTGGCTTTATTAGAAGTGCCAGGTAACACACTACTTGGCATCATGCGGCTTTTAGTAGATAAAGAATTTCGTAAAAAAATAGTTGATAAGGTTTCTAATCCTATTGTCAAATCTTTTTGGGTTGATGAATATGCCAACTGGAATGATCGTTTTCGTATTGAAGCCATTCAACCTATTCAAAATAAAGTCGGACAATTTTTATCCTCAACTATTATTAGAAATATTGTTGGCCAGCCAAAATCTACTATTGATATTCGTAAGTTTATGGATGACGAAAAAATACTTTTAATGAATTTATCTAAAGGCAAAATTGGTGAAGATAATTCAAATTTACTGGGTGCTATGATGGTTACTAAATTGCAATTGGCAGCCATGAGTCGGGTGGATATCGCAGAAAAAGAAAGAGCAGATTTTTTTCTCTATGTTGATGAAATGCAAAATTTTGTCACCGAATCTTTTGCAGATATTTTGTCAGAAGCCAGAAAATATCATTTATGTCTAATTTTATCCCATCAATATATTGCTCAATTATCCACTAAAGAAAGCACTAAAGTTCGTGATGCTATTTTTGGTAACGTGGGAACCATTGTTTGTTTCAGAGTCGGTGCAGCTGATGCTTTTTTCTTATTAAAAGAATTTGAACCATATTTAACAGAAGAAGATTTGGTTAGCATTAATAATCGGGAAATTTATTTAAAATTAATGATCGATGGTGTTAATTCTAAACCATTTTCGGCAACCACCATGTCTCCATTGGCCAATGACAGGCGTAATTTAAAAAATATGGAGAAGGTAATTAAGGTTAGCCGCGAGCGTTATGCTAACCCCAAAGCTGAAGTCGAAGAAAAAATTATTCGTTGGTTGAACATGGAAGAAACATTCAGACTCCAAGCTGAATCGGAAAAATTGGCTGGTGACGAGGTTATTTTTAAAGCCGGAGTGACCACCGATAAAATGTACAATAAAAGCAATTCTGGTTCCACAAATTTTTCTGGTTTTAAGAAAAATAATATTTCTTTGGGCTCTTCGGGAGATGAAAAAAAATCCTTTGTTAAAGATGAAAAAGTTTTGGAAGCAATTTGTGATAATTGTTTAAAAAAAACTTATTTAACTTTTGTGCCTAAAGCCCATTTGAATGTTTTTTGTAAAGATTGTTTGAAAAAATTTAAAGATGGCCAGATAGACACTAGCAAATTAGAACTACATAATAAACATTTGTCTAGCAATAAAATTAATGATTTAGATAAAGATTTTCAGAAAGTTTCCCCAATGGCGCCCCAAGAAGTTTCTTTAAATGATTTATCAAAAATTAAAGTTGAAGATAAAAAGCCGGCAACAGTTACAGCAAAAGATGTGCCAATGGGCCAAAGAGTAAAATTATGAAAATTTTAGCTATAGATTATGGTTCAAAAAATATTGGTTTGGCTATGTCTGATGATGAGGGACGAATGGCTTTTGCTTATAAAACCTTGCGAGTAAAAACGCAAGATTTTTCTTCTTGGCAAAAAATTATTTCTGATTTAAAAAAAATTTGCCAACAGGAAAAAGTTAAAAAAATTATTATTGGCATGCCTTTGTGGTTAACCGGTGATAAAAGCCAAACCACTGAAGTGGTTTTTGAATTTGCGCATCAATTAGAAAAGGGGATTGGTTTAAAAGTAGAAACAATAGATGAGCGCTGGTCAACTGTTGAAGCTTATAAAAATAAAATTAGTAGGGACAGGTCTCGACCTGTCCTAAAACACAGTCTCGACGCCCTTTCCGCCCAGATTCTTTTGCAAAGTTGGTTGGAGAAAAATAAAAGAAAATGATAAACAAAACTTTGAAATATAATTATTGGGTATACATCAACGCCAGTGGTAAAAACGGCACCTTGTATATTGGTGTGACTAATAATTTAAAGAATAGAGCGTGGCAACATAAACAAGGAGCATTAGACGGTTTTAGCAAAAAATATAAAGTTGATAAATTGGTTCATTATGAATATTATTCTGACATTAATGCGGCTTTAATTAGAGAAAAACAACTTAGGTTTTGGAAAAGAAAATGGAAAATAGAATTAATAGAAAAGGCTAATCCAGGTTGGAAGGATTTATATAATGAATTGTTCTAATTTTTTCAGAATCTTTCTGGATCCTGACTTTCGTCAGGATGACACCGTGATGTAACTATTTGATTTAGGAAAAATAGTTTTGAATTTTATTTTTATGTAATATAAATTTATCATTATGCCTAAATTTTAAATTTCTAAATTTGTAATCGGGTGTCATTCCAGCGAAAGCTGGAATCCAGAAAATAAAAATCCAAAATAAAAAAGCCGCCGAGAGCGTTCTCGGTGGCCACAATCTGTAGGTGGCAGGTTATTTTAATTACTGCCCATTGGGAAATATTTGTTGAGTATTAATAATCCCAATCCCACGATGGTAAACAATATGCCACAAAATAGTTCTTGCTTGGCATATTGTGTAAGGCCTTCTTTATAGTTTTCAAAAGAACCATAAAAAAGTACACAACCACCAATAATCATCGAAATTCCTAACACTATAAGCATCATAATTTACCTCACTATTTTTTTTTGTAAAATTTATTAGCCCCGATTCCCTTTTGAAATGCAATCTTTATTCGGTTAGAATAAAGATCTATGAA
>DAOOOW010000013.1:0-28595 GCA_035387885.1 bacterium | reverse complement strand
TTATGAAATATTTAAATCAAAAACCTAATGTTGCACTTTGGAATAGAATTCAGAAGTGTTTAAAGACTTGCACTTGGGACATTTTTTAGCCTCTTTGATAGCGCCTTCAATAATAAAGATGTTGGCAAAATGATAAGCACATTTGGCACACCTCCAATTACAAATAGCACCGGGCTCATTCATAAAAATTTAATTAATCTTGCTTTCAAAATTAAATTTATAACTCTTAGGCGTGGATATCCCATCAAGGGCATGTTTGCCTATAAAAATATGATATATTTTTAATTTTTTACTTTTACCATTAAACATTGGATACCAAACATTTGACATTTGACATTGGATATTTGACATTTACTAATATTCTTCTCTTTCGCCTATAAAACTATTTTCTCCGCTATTATCAATATTTTCTGGCTCTAACTTACATTTTATAGTAATCTCTTTAGATGTTAAATTTATAGTATTCAAACACTTGCATTTAGGGCATTTTTTCTCAATCTTAACCATTCCTTCCACTTTTAAGATGTTAGAAAAGTGGCAAGCGCATTTTAAACAGCGTAGGGTGTGAAAAACTGGCTCATTCATATATCCACAATTCCAAAGGGTGAATTTATTATATACAATAATCTTAGTCTTGCCAATTTTTTTGTCAAGCGCTTAAAAAATAATCCCAAGGGGAATTAATTTTTAACTACCTTTTTTGAATAGAACCCACTTCCAAAATTTTCGTGAATTTTAAAGTAATTATAAAGCCTATTAAAGTTAGAATTAAATTGGCTAGGAAAAAAATAAGCATATCTTGCCAGCCGTAAAGAGCGATTTTTTCTATTAATAAAAATTTTAAATATATTTTTTCTGTAATAAATAACAGGGCTAGAAAAGAAGCGCAAGCAATTAGATTTAAAATTAGAAGTGAAACTAGAGAACGGTTGGTTAAGAAATTTTTAGTTAAAAAATATAGCAAGAGCATAATCAGAAAAAAATAGGCCAGATAACTGCCAAAAGGCAAAAAAGAATAGAGATCCAAAAGAAAACCGGCGCCCAAAGCCCAGGCTAAAGCTTTTTTTAAATCAAAAATTAAAAGCGTAAAAATTAAAACTGTTGGCCAGAAATTTAAACGCGCGTCTAGACGTAAAATTAAAGCCTGTTCAATAATAAAAATTAAGATGAGAGAAACTAGCCAAAAAATATTTTTTTTATTAAACATACTCCAAGTAGATTAAATTTATTGAATCACGTTAACAATTTTAATGTTTTTAAAATCCACAGGCGAAATAATTTCCGCTTGTTTAAAAAGATTATTTTTATCATCAATAATATCGCCAAGCGAACCAATTAAAATACCGGCTGGAATTAAAGCATCAGCTCCAGAAGTGACTATTAAATCCCCTGTTTTAAGCTCAGCATTTTTTAAAATATAGTCTAAAATTAAGGAAGTGTTGTGGTTGCCTTCAGCCAAGCCTGCAACTTCAGAATTACCTGCAAGAGTACTGTTAAAACGATTGCCATTGGCAATTAATAACCAAAGATGAGCAATTTTACTTTCAGTTTTAATAATTTTGCCAAGTAGTGCACCATTAACTCCGGCTACGGCTTGACCAACTTTAACGCCATCGCTTTCACCTTTATTAATAATTAAAATATTAGCATTATTGGTCTCTGCTCTGCCCAGCACTCTGGCAGTTAGATAATTAAGTTTTCTTTCGCTTAAATATTGTTTTTGAGCTTCAATTAATTGATTTTCTTCAATAAAGTTTTTTAAACCAACTAATTGATTTTCTAAAGTCTCCACTTTGGCGGTTAAAATTCTATTTTCTTCGGGCCAATTGTGTTTAATTAAATTATTATTAATTAAATTGTTAGCGCTATGGGCCAGATTTTCTGTGGTAATTTGCAAAGGCGCCAAAGTCCAATAGATAACTTTTTCTAAAGGGGAAAGAATTTTTAGATAATGCAAAAAAATTATGACTAAAACAATAAGACCAATAATAAAAAATTCGTTTTTAATTATTTTACGCGACATATATTAGATACTAATTATGCGAATTAAAATTACGAATTATTAACGAATATTTAAAGTGTGAATATTATATTTGTATAATTCGTAAATAATTTGTAATAATTCGCAACAACATTTATTCATTCGTAGTTGGAATCAACAAATCTTGCATACCTTCCAAATCTTCCAAAATAATACCAGCGCCTCTGGCTACGGCAGTTAGTGGGTCGTCAATAATTTTGGTGGGAATTTTAGTTTCACTAGCAATTAATTTATCAATGCCTTTAAGCATAGACCCACCACCGCAAAGAATAATGCCCCGTTCATAGATTTCCGAAACCAAATCTGGCGGAGTGGTTTCCACCACTGATTTAATATTATCAATAATAATGCTAACTGTTTTAGCCAAGGCATAGCGGATTTCTTCATCAGTAACTTTCAAAGATCTGGGCAGTCCTGAATATAAATCTCGACCACGGATTTCCATATTGATTTTTTCATTTTGGGGATAAGCCGAGCCAATAAATTTTTTAATATTTTCAGCCGAATTTTCTCCTAAAAAAAGATTATATTTTTCTCTGGCGTAATTGATAATATTCCAATCCATTTCTACCCCAGCTGTTTTTAGAGATTTTGAACTAACCACTCCGGATAATGAGATGACAGCAATTTCTGTGGTGCCCCCGCCAATGTCTATAATTAAATTGCCCACTGCTTCATTAATAGGTAATCTGGCTCCAATGGCCGCGGCCATAGGTTCTTCGACCAAAAAAACTTCTCTGGCTCCAGCTGAAAGCGCGGCGTCTTCCACAGCTTTTCTTTCAACTTCTGTAATATCTAGAGGTATGCCAATGACCATACGTGGTCTTGGCGTAGATAGCCAAGAATCTTTATGTACTTTATCGACAAAATATTTCAACATTTTTTCTGTAACTTCAAAATCTGAAACAATGCCATTGACCAATGGTCTAACCACATTGATATGAGCTGGATTTTTGCCAATCATTTTTTTGGCTTCTTCACCAATAGCCACAATTTGATCATTTCTATTGTTAACAGCCACTACCGATGGTTCATTAACCATAATGCCTTTGCCCTTAACATAAACCAAGGTATTGGCTGTGCCAAGATCAATGCCTAAATCATAAGAAAATTTACCAAATATTTTTTTAAACATAAATGTGATAAGCTCCAAATTACAAGCTCCAAATCCCAAATAAATTCAAAATCTCAAATTTAAAATAGTTTAATTTGTTTTGAATTTTAATATTGTAATTTGTTTGGAATTTGTTATTTGATATTTGTAATTTAATTCCACTCCTATCTTATCATTCCTCCCCTATTTTGTCTACAACAAAAAACTGCCCTTAGGGGGCAGTTTTTTGGATTTCTTAGGCTCTTTCGCTTGAAAGTGAAAAAGCGGGACTGAACTTTTTCACTCTATCTTTAACTAAAACTATATTTTTATAAATTTTTTCTGTGCGTGTAGTTATTTCTTCCCAGTTATAATATAATTTGACATGATTTCTGGCTTTAGCTCCAACTTGATGCACAATTTGTGGATTATTATAAAGAATGGCAATTTTTTGAGCCAAATCATTAACATTTTTATTTTGAAAATCAAAGCCCACAGAACCAGATTCGGCATTGCCAGAAATTAATTCCAAATTTTCTTCAATATCAGAAACTAAAACTGCTTTGCCATAAGACATAGCCTCGAGCACTGAAATAGAAAGCCCTTCGGATTCAGAGGGTTGAGCATATAAATAACAATTTCTATACAGGGCGTCAAGATTAGCACCAGTTTGAATGCCAGTAAAAATAATATCTTTGCGGTCACGAGTTAATTTTAATAAAAATTTTTGATAATTTTCTGTAAAAGCCGTGGAACCCACAATAACTAATTTTAGATCAGCCATTTTTTTACTAGCTCCATCTCTATCTTTAAGTCTTTTAAAAGCTTCAATTAAATAATGCACACCTTTATGCTTAATTAAGCGGGAAACTACTAATAGATATTGTTGTTTTTCCAAATTAAAACCAGCTAAAACTTTATCAGCCAATTCATTATTTTTGTCTGGTAAAGGCACACCATTAGGAATATAGGTGGCTTCACCTTTATTTCTAGACAAGCAATATTTTTGCAAACTGCGAGAAACAGCAATTGTTTCATCAGCAAATTTGCAAGCAAATTTGGCACCTAGCTCTAACATAAATTTGGCAAAAAAACTCCATTTTTGATGGTCCCAATCTGCCGAATGAACAGTAGTCACAACTTTAATATTATAATTTAAAATTTTAGGTAGCCAAGATAAAATTGAAGGACCCACGCCTTGATAATGAATAACATCTGCTTTTAATTTAAAAACAGCATGCAGAGTAGCTAAAAAAGTATGAGAAATAGCATCAAAATTTTTAGTGCGTAAAGACGGCAAACTAATCAAATTGACATTATCATATTTCTTGTATTCTTTAGGCACAAAATGAGGTCTGGTATAGACATAGACGTCATAACCATTGCGAGATAGACGTAAAGATAGTTCTTCAACATGACGCTCTACCCCACCTTGAGTAATAGGAATGCCTTTTTGACCGATAAAAGCTATTTTAAACATATTGTTGCTAACATCAGGTTATAAATAACCAATGTGTGGATAATTATTGTTAATAATCCATTATATCAAAAAAATGTAAAAAAGTCAATGGTTATTTATCCACAGGTTTGTTTAGAATACATTTTTGCTCTATAATAGTCAATATATGACTATCAATCGTATTTTAGAAATTATTAAAAAAAATAATGCAGAAGCAGACTTAGATTTGCTGCGTTTGGTTTATGATTTTGCTAAGGAAGCCCATCAAGGCCAAAAAAGAACCAGTGGCGAAGAATATATTCAACACCCCCTGGAAGTGGCGTATAAATTAGCTGAATATAAAATGGATTTAGCCACGATTATGGCTGGACTATTACATGATGTGCCCGAAGAGACAAACAAAAGCTTAGCAGACATTGAAAAAAATTTTGGCATTGAAGTCGCCCGCTTGGTTGAAGGCATTACCAAATTAGGTAAAATAAAATATCGCGGTTTGGAAAGATATGCGGAAAATTTGCGTAAAATGTTTATGGCTATTGCTGAAGATGTGCGCGTGGTCTTTATCAAATTTGCCGACCGTATTCATAATTTAAAAACACTCTATGCTTTGGCGCCTGTTAAACAACAAAGAATTGCCAGAGAAAGTTTGGATATTTATGCGCCTATTGCCAATCGACTGGGTATGGAAGAAATTAAATGTGAATTAGAAGATTTGTCTTTTCCTTATGTTTATCCGGAAGAATACAAATGGGTCATGGAAATTTCTAAAAAAAGATATGTGGAACAAACAAAGTTTATAGAAAAAGTTAGTAAAATTATTAGAAAAGAATTGGAAGATAATTCTAAATTTGAATTTTTAAACATTGCCGGTCGCAGCAAGCATTATTATTCTCTTTATCAAAAAATTATTAAAAAAGACATGGATATTGATAAGGTTTATGATTTGGTAGCCTTAAGAATTATTGTTAAAAACATTGATGATTGTTATCGGGTCTTGGGTTATATTCATAAACTTTGGGCGCCTTTGCCTGGTCGAATTAAAGATTATATTGCTCAACCCAAACCCAATGGTTATCAATCTTTGCACACCACAGTTTTTGGACCAGATGGCAAAATTACTGAATTTCAAATTCGCACTCAAAAAATGCATGAAGAAGCAGAATATGGCGTAGCTGCTCATTGGCTCTATAAAGAAAATGCTCTTAAAGAAAATTTAAAAATTTCACAAAATAAATTGAAATGGATTAAAGAATTGGTTAATGAACAAAAAGATAATCAAACAGCTAAAAAATATTTGCGGGCTTTGAAACTAGATTTTTTTAAAAATAGAATTTTTGTCTTTACACCCAAAGGCGATGTCATTGATTTGCCCGAAGGAGCCACTCCAGTGGATTTTGCCTATCACATTCATTCAGATATTGGCAATAAATGCGCTGGAGTTAAAATTAATGACAAAATTGCCACTCTGTCGACACCCTTAAAAAATAGTGATGTTATAGAAATTATTATTGATAAAAATCGGGCTGGGCCTTCCGAAGCTTGGTTGTCTTTTGTGCAAACTCACGCGGCTAAAGACAAGATTCGCGCTTCTCTGAATAAAAAGAGCCGTTTAAATATTTTTAAATTTTTTGGCAAATAGGTTGCAATATTTTTTTATTCATTTCTTATAACATGTATCAAAGAAAAGTTTGGTTCCCCAATACCCCCGCCTTTTCAAGGCAAAATTTGTTACAAATTACTAAATAAAAATAGCCTGCGTTCTATCCCCTCCTTTTAAAGGAGGGGCGACTCTGCGGAGCAGAGACGGGGGTGGTTATAGTATGAACAACGAACTTTTTAATCACTCTAATCAAAAACCAATCAGAGCCAAGCTAAGAAATAGTATGACCAAAGGCGAAGTGGTCTTGTGGAATAAGTTAAGATTCAACCAGTTTGGCTATAAATTTAGAAGACAACATGGCATTGGTAAATATATTGTAGATTTTTATTGTCCAGAATTAAAATTAATTATTGAAATAGATGGTGGCACACACAATTATGCCAATAACCCAGATTATGAAATAGAAAGACAAACATATTTAGAATCATTGGGTTTTAAAATTAAAAGATATACTAACGAATTAATTGCTAATGATCTTAATAGTGTTTTAAGTGATCTGTATAACTATTGTCAAAGTTTGGTTAAGCAAAATTAGTTTTATTTTAATGCTGTAACCACCCCCTCTGCCCCTCTGGGGGCATGAGACCCCTCCTTTAAAATGAGGGGATAAAATTATGTATGTTTTATTTTGAATTAAAAATAGTTTAAAAGCGAGTCTGCACACACAGACTCGCTTTTATTTTTTTTATAATAACATATTTTTTTATGTTACAATTTTATCCACTAGTTCTTGCAATTCTTCATCAGCGTAAAACTCGATTTCAATAATACCACCCCAACTACCTCTTTTTCTAATACTAACTTTGGTATTTAATTTTTCTTGTAGAGCCATTTCCCAATTTTTTATTTGGGGATCTTTTTTAATTTCTCTAGTATAAGAATTAACTTTAACTTTAGCCACTTGTTTTTTAGTATCTTCGACAGTCATACCAGTGGTCGTGGCTTGGCGATAGATTTGTTCTTGTTTTTTATTATCTTTAACTTCCAAAAGCACTTTGGCTTGACCAAAAGAAATTTTACCCGCAGCCAAGCCTTTTTGAGCTTCGACTGGTAAATTTAATAAACGCAAAAAATTACTAAATTGAGCTCGAGAAATTCCCAATCTTTTGGCTGCTTCATCATGAGTTAAACCAAATTCATCAACTAACTTTTTATAACTTTCTGCTTTTTCAATAGCATTTAAATCCTGACGTTGAATATTTTCTATTAAAGACAATTCTAATTTTTCTAAATCTTTAACATTTCTAACAACAACGGGCACTTCTTTTAAGCCAGCCAATTTAGCCGCGCGCAATCTTCTTTCACCAGCAATTAATTCATATTCTCCAGCCATGGTTTCAGTCACCAAAAGCGGTTGGATAATGCCATGCTCTTTAATAGAAGCCACTAAATCTTGCAAAGGAATATCAGCAAATTCTTGGCGCGGTTGATAGGGATTGGTTTTAATTAAATTAACATTTAAATTTAAAATTTGATTGGCCACACCTTTTTTAGTTTTGGGTAAATAGGGCAAATCTGCGGCGCTGACATTATATTTGGGCAAGCCAATATTACTAGTGTCACCAATTAATGAAGACAGTCCCCTGCCAAGTGATTTTTGGTTTTGATCAAGAGTTGACATAAAATTTTTTTATGATAAGGTAAGTTATCAAAAAAAGAGTAGGCAATTAATAACATTAACAATATAAAATTTGGAGGAAAAATTTTATTATATTAATTATAATACTTTTTTTAATTTATGTAAAAATTTTAAGGAGAAGAAAATGGAAATGGAAGAAATTATCAAAAAAGCAAAAGCTGTTTGGCACATTATTTGTCAATGGCTTGATGATGGTGAGAATTTAAACAATCTTGCTCTTATCGCCTGTGGAGGGCTTTTTATTGCTGGTTTGTTTTTGATTGTCAACGGAGCCCTTTGGGGAGTTATTATAATAATAGCGGGTTTTTTTCTAACTAGAATTTTTTGGAAAAAATAAAACAAGGAGAAAGTCATGTATTCTAAAATGAGAAATCTTATGTTGACCATTTTGGTCAGCGGTATTTTCTTGTTTGTGTGGGGATTGACATTGCTGAAATCCAACGGCAATCATGTTGTCTTTGGCCATGCATTTATTTTTTTTGGTGGAGTTCTGTTAGCACTATCCACTGTGATCTTTTTTTCGCCTGTTTATAGAAATGCAAAAAAAAGAAAAAACTGACCAACTTACTAATCTGGTCGCCCCTTTTAAAAAGAAGAAATTTGAACGCAAACCCGTGAAAAAGTAAGGAGAGAATGATGAAAAAAAATAATTTGGTTTATGCTTTTATAGCCGTCATGATTTTTGTGGCCATTATTCTTTTGCCCAGCAAAAATCCGGAGGCTATTCCAGTTCGTTGGTTTGGATTTTTTGCTCTGGTTGCTGGTTTGGTGGCTTTCTTATTGAGAGATAAAAAGAAAGTTTACAAATCAGGCGAGCCGGTAATTGAGCTCATTCCAGATTATTTTTTATTCGAAAAAAAAGTTTATTATTTGAAACCCAAGGATAAACGAGAAACAAGACAAGTAAGAATTGAACGTAACAACTATTTTCCAGAGCTGGGAACAGGAAAGTGGGAGGCTGTATTTTTGGAAAAAGGCGGGTCAAAGTGGATGAGGACGGAATATGCTTCAACTGCCAGGGAGTTGGTACCCTTGGCTGTTCGATATATTATGCGTGATAAAAAATTTGAATTTGAGTGGCATGGAAACATTAACCTACATCAATGGATTATAAAAAAATAAAACCACAAAGCCGGGTGCTTTCAAACTCCGGCTTTTTTATTTTTTTAATCTTGTATATTCCATCAATTCCTTGGCCAGACGTTCATAGGCTTTGGCTCCGCGGCCAGAAGGGTCATAGTGTAAAATAGATTTACCAAAAGATGGCGCTTCAGCCAGTTTGGAATTTCTGGGAATGACTGTTCTGAAAATTTTATTGGGAAAATATCTATAGAGTTCATTAAAAACTTCTTTAGCCAATTTATTACGCTCATCAAACATAGTCATAACCGCGCCCAAAATATTTAAATTGGGTTTTAAATATTGTTTAACCAAAGCCACAGTGTTTAGAAGTTGCCCCAAACCTTCAAGAGCAAAATATTCGCACTGGACTGGTATTAAAATTTCATCAGCTGCCACTAAGCCGTTGATGGTCAATAGCCCAAGTGATGGCGGTGAATCGATAATAATATAATCATAATCGTGTTTGACTTCCAAAAGTTCATTGTAAAGTCGATGTTCTCTTTCAGCTTGTGAAACCAATTCAATATTAGCGCCAGCTAAATTTTGATTAGCTGGAATAATTTTTAAACCCAAGGGATCAAGTGACAGGGCAACTTGACGCATCGAATATGGCCCCAGCATAACTTCATATACTCCGGCATTAATATTTTTATGATCCACGCCAATGCCAGAAGTGGCATTAGCTTGCGGATCCAAATCAACAAGTAAAACAAAATTACCAAGCTTAGCTAGGTAAACGGCCAAATTAACCGCGGTGGTGGTCTTGCCTACTCCGCCTTTTTGATTAACCACAGAAATAATTCGAGACATTTTTTTGTCCCCTCCTTTTAAAGGAGGGGTCTTAAGCCGAAGGCTAAGGGGGTGGTTATAGTATTTAGAATTAATTTTTTCTTAATATTATAACCACCTCCTCTGTCCCTTCGGGGCATGTGTCTCCTCCTTTAAAAGGAGGAGATAGAACACACTTCATTCAGCTCTTTTTTTTACTAAGACTCCGCCAAGCGAACGGGGAACAAATAAAAAATAAAATAAAAAATATAATTTTAATTTTTTAAAACTAATTACATTATATCATAATGTGTGAAAATTAAAAAACTTTGTTAAAACAAAGTTTTTGTTATTCGGGGGCATTCGCAAATAATTCGTAATAATTCGGGTGCTATAAATCCTCAAGATCACTTTGATCTAAATTTAAATGATCAAGGTCCAAACCATCATTATCATTAAGCAAACTTTCGATTTCTTTTTTTTCGGGTGAAGCCGGTAATTCCTTAATTTCTATTGGCGGTAAAATTTCTTTAACTTCTTTAGCTAAAACTGGATCAGTATTTTTAACAATATTTTCAATAGCTGCCCAAGCAGATGTTTGGTCTTTGCCAATAAGAATAGTTACTTTGTCTCCAGAAGCACCTTTAAAATAGGTTACCGAAGCGGTTAAGACATTAAATTTTCTACCATCAGCCAACATCACCACATAATTACCCGTAACTTCATCCATTAAAAGTTCGCCGGTAAAGCGCTCGCGATCAATTGGTTTAATTTGTTTGTAAACAAAAGAACCATCAGTTTCAATAGTTAATTTTAAAATATCTCCAGCCACTAGTTTGGATTTGGAAGCATAATTGGCTGGCACGCTATATTCTTTACCATCAGGACCAATCATATCTTGCCCGTTAAAAACACCTTCAATAATTTTGGAATTAGTGGTGGCGTCTGTGCTACTAGAAAGAGTTTTAGCTTTATTTTTGGCTAGAGCTTTGTCAGATTCTGTTGCTCCTGCTTCTTTTAAAATTTCTCTAGCTTGTTGCAGGGCAATATCTGCGGCTTCAATATATTGATTAAGTTGGCTTAGTTTTTTGGCATTTAACATATTTTTATTTTTGTTTCTTTCCGAAGTTCACGAACTTGGAACGGAGTTTATCCACAATTTTTAATTAATTTTATTATATAATATTTTAAAAATTTGGTCAAAATTTACCGCGGTTAAAATTTATGTTATAATATACACAATTACTTTTGTGTATAATTATTCCTCTTATATGTCGGAAACAATTGGAAAAATTAATTTTAAATTTTCTAAAATTATTAACAACCAAGAAGTTTTTTTAGCTGATGAAGCCTTAGCTCAAAAATCTAATTTGGGTCGTTTGTTTGTTTTATTGGCCATTGATTCTAAAGAAAGAAATTTAGGGGAAAAAATTAAAGATTTAGTCTCTTTAATTGAAAATAGTTACTATTCTTCACCCATCGCTGATATGGAAAGCGCTTTAGAGTTGACTTGCCAGGAAGTTAATAATAATATTCAAGATATTTTTGCCAAGCCAGATCAATGGTATCAAAAATTAAATTTGTTGGTTGGCGTGGTAAAAAATAACAATTTGGTTTTAAGCCAAATGGGGGCTTTTTCCGGCTATTTGGTGCGTCACAAAAAAATTTCTCAAATTTTGAGTTCAAAAAATGCTAGCAAAGAAAAAAAATATTTTAGCCAATTAATTACTGGTGAAATATATGCCGAGGATGGTCTTATTTTGGCCACGTTTCCCTTTTTTGATTATTTTTCTCTAGACAAAATTAAAGAAGTTTTAATTAATCTTAAAGCCAATCAGGCGGTAGAGCATTTTAAAAATTTATTATTAGAAAATAGCAAAAATAATAATCTAATTGGCATTGTTATTAAAGAAAATGGCCAGGCCGAAGAAATTGAGATTAAAGAATCACAAACTGATAAATATATTCAAGAATTTTATGGCTCTAAAGAATCTTTGAAACAATTAGAAAACTTAGAACAAAGAACTGGACGTACTCTCGCTTCTTCTAATTGGCCAGATTTTTTGAAATTAAAAAGAAGCTTGCTGACTATTTTAAAAAAACCATTTTCTTTTTTAACTAAAAAACCCAAAGAATTAAAATTACCAGCTGTTGAGGAAAGTTTAACTCATCCTAAATCTGGAATACTTAAAGAAAAAATTTCCAGGCTTAATAAATTTTTAAAAACTATTTTAAAAAATTTTTTTAGTAATAAAAAGATTTTTACAGCTTTAATAGTGCTTTTAATCGTAATTTTTTTAAGTAGTCTTTGGTATTTGTCATTTTACAAGAAAAAAGTTGATTTACTTAAAAATTGGCAACAAACTCTGGATTCGGCCATAGAGAAAAAAACTGCTTCCGATACAGCTTTAATTTATGAAGATAAAGAAAAAGCCAGCAATTTATTAACCGAAGCTTTAAACCAGCTAAATAATAATTACCCCACAGAAGTTGCTTGGCAAACAAAATTTGAGACTGAAAAAAAAGAATTAACTATTTTATTAAATAAACTTAATAACATCTATGAGGCTAATTTAGAAGTAGTTAGTGAACTTGGCAATTTAAATGCTGTGACTCTCAAAGGCTTGTGGAAGAATAAAGGCAATTGGCAATTTTTAACTGCTAATGACGAAATTTATCAATTAGATAATGATAAAAATGCTACTTTGGTTTTTAAAGGAACCAATTTAAAACAAATAGAAACTTATAAAGACAATGAGTTAGTTTTACTAACTAATGATAATAAATTTTCTTATTGGAAATCTGGCCAAGAGTCAGCTAAAAATTTAAATATTTCTCTAACCACTGAAACATCAGCCAATATTTTTGCTATTTATAATGATAATATTTATAGTTTGGACAGCACCTCTGGATCTTTGAATAAAATTTCTCAAATTTTAGCCGCTAAACCCACTGTTACTAATTGGTATACAGGCAATAAAGATTTGCTTAAAGGTGCCAAAGAACTTAATATTGATGGTAGTGTTTGGTTGGTTAATAAAAATCAAATAATTAAATTATTTAAAGGCAAAGAAGAGGCTTTTGAATTAGGTAAGATTAATCAAGCCTTGGGCAGCAATCTAGAACTTTATACACAAACAGATTGGTCCTCCATGTATCTTTTAGATCAAGATAATGGTCGTTTACTAGTGATTAATAAAGAAAATGGCGCTGTTCTTAGACAATATTTAAATAATGATTTGGGGCAGGCTAAAAATTTAATAGTTGATGACAATCAAAACAATGCTTTAATAACGCTTGAGAATAAGATATATAAATTTAGTGTCAAATAAAAATAAAAAATCGCCAGCATTTTTCTGGCGATTTTGGTTTGTAAAAAAAAATGGTTATTAGTCGTCTCTGTTTACATATTGCCAACTAACCACGTATCTTTGAGAATCATAATTCCAGGGAACTTTGACGTCACTAAATCCTGTGATATGACCGTCGTTTCTATAACCTACAAATTCTTTGCCGTCGTTACAGGTGATAACAATTTTTTCACCAGCTATTGGTTTTTCTGAATACGAATGTGTTTTTTTAGGCATATTGACCTCCCTATTATTTTTTGCCAGCTTGTAAATAAATAGCGCAATAATTATTTTGTCTATTAATTTGCACTCCTTTTAATCCAACTTTATTCCAAGGTTGGTTAAGCATATAAATACTCACTCTGTAATCAAAATCTATTTCAGCTGTTTTGTTGCCAATTTGAATGGTTCCGCCACCAGAATCAGGCAATTTAAGGGGCAGTGGGGGCTCATTGCCGAGCGTAATCCAAATTTCTGAAATAATATATTCGCCATAAACTCCTGGTTCAAAACGTAAATAAGAAACCGGTTTGATAAAATTTACTTTTTGTCCGTCAATCCGCACAATAACGCTATTAGCTGGAATGGAATTTTTATCTTCCGGTTTGGTATCATTACACCAAGAACCACTGAATAAAAAAATAAAAATAAGCAAGAAGCATCCATAAAAGGCTTTTTTCATAATTCCCTCCCTTGATTAGATTTAAAATTGTCTTATTTTTTTATCTTAGCATAAAAAAATAAAAAACAATAGATATGGCTATACGAAAAACAGTCCCGAATACTCGGGACTGTTTTTCTAATGGATTTAAGAAAAAAAATTTACCTTTGCACACAGGATCCCTCGGCTCATCCCGACAAGTCGGGACTCGCTCGGGATGACTTTAAAGTAATTGCATTATTGGATTAGATCCTTCGGCTCGCTTTGCTCGCTCAGGATGACCCTGAAATTTATTTCAGGGTCACTTTAGCGCCGGCGTCTTCTAATTTTTTCTTGATTTCTTCAGCTAATTCTTTTTTAATTTTTTCTTTAACCATTTTTGGAGCGGCTTCAGCTAAATCTTTGGCATCTTTAAGACCCAGCTCGGTGACTTCACGGATGACTTTAATCACGCCGATTTTATTTTCACCAGTAGCTGTTAATTCCACAGAAAATTCTGTTTTTTCTTCAACCGCTTCAGCGGGAGCACCAGCTCCGGTAGGCATAGCGCCCATCATCATAGGAGCGGCGGCAGAAACACCAAATTTGTCTTCTAAGATTTTGACTAATTCTGATAAATCCAAGACAGACATTTTTTCAATTGTTTCGACAATTGATTTAAATTTTTCAGGTACAATGATGTCTTTTTTGTCTTCCATATAGTTTTAAATAGTAATCCGTAATCTGTAATCGGTAACTGGTAAAATGAAAATTAAAAATAAATTTTAATCATTTTACTAATTACAAATTACTAGTTACAAGTTACAAATATTAATTATTTTTATCTTTAATTGAATTTAAAACATTAACTAAGCCACGTATATTACCCGCCATGACATTAACCAGTCCGGACAAAGGAGCTTTAATGGTCCAAACAGTTTTAGCAATCAATTCTTCTTTACTTGGTAATTTAGCTAAAGCCATAATGCGCTCAGAGTTTAACCATTGATTATCTAGAATGCCGCCAACAATTTTAAAATTTTCTTTGCCTTTGATAAATTTAGCTAAAATTTTAGCGCCCAATACTTCATCATCACTAGTTGTGATAGCCAAATTGCCGATTAAATCAACACCTTCTAGATCATTAATCTGTTTTTCAGCTAAAACTTTTCTTAATAAAGTTTTTTTGACAATTTCGTGATTGGCACCCTCCGCTTTCAATTCTTTGCGTAAAGCAAAATCGTCTTTGACTGGTAATTTTTCAAATACAGAAACGATAAAAGATTTAGAGTTATTTAATTTCTCACTCACGTTGTCTAGGACTTTTTTCTTTTGTAGTTTGGATTTTGGCATATATTTATTATAATTTTTAATTTTGTTAGTAAATAATGTTTCCCGCCTTTGGCGGGATTAATTTTAACTTTGTTCGCTGTCGGTTTTGTTTTTATTTCATAAAACAAAACCTTGCTCACTTCTTTAAAATTAAAAAATCTGCTGAAAAATAGCAGACTGCGGAAAAAGTGGCTAAAACTAGCCAACCATTATATTTCCTGTGCAGGATTTACTTTTGCACCCGCAGTCTTAGGGATTGAATTGTTTTTATTATAGCAAGTAATAAAAAGTGTGTCAAATTAATTAAAACACACAATAAGTTATTTTTTAGCCAATATTAAGCTTTTTTAGGTTTTTGCTTGACAAATTATTTAAAATATGCTATATTTGTCTATTGTGAACCTTCATAATTCCTATGGCGGATGGTCCGTTATAGAGGTATTATGAAAACGACACAAAGGAGGATGTAATGGAAAATTCCAAAAATTCCAACGGTAGAAGCATCCAGGTTTCTGGTTTGAAGAATTTTGCCGAGAACGAATGGAGAAAGGCCGTACTCTATTACCTCTTCGGTGTTTGGAAGAATATGCACGATGTCGCATATCGCCCGAAGATAAGTTTTGACGGCCAGATCCCTCTGGATTGTGTGAGTCTCCGTCTGGACAAAGGCGAGAGTAAGTATTATGCTCTTGCCGGATACCAACTTTCGTCGGTTATTCCGAGTTTTTATGCAGAAGATGTTCTCTGTGTATCCTCGGATAGGAATGCGGTTGAGATGGGTCTTGTCCGGTTTGCCAAGGACAAAGCCATCAGGATGCTCAAGATTGATTTTGGCGAGGGAAAAGTTCTGGCGCTGTGGAAACACAGATGCCGTGGACAGTACTCCTTTGCCGGACAAAATCTTGACGGTTTCTAATACATCAACCTCTAACAGGGGCCAGACATTGCGTCTGGCCTCTTTATTTTTTTGCTTCTTTTAATTTTTGAATTAAATCTTCTAATACACCTAAACCAGCCGTAGTAAACCTCCCAGCAATAGCTTTCACACTTTCTGGGTGTTGTGTCAAAATACTCCTGTCTTCAAAATTATCATGAAGCGTATTTAGAGCATCAATACACTTTTGTAATTCGTTTGATGAAAATGTATCTTTTTTTCTTCTTCCAGTAACCTTTTTTTGTATAAATACGCGACCCCATCTTGTCTTTCGCGTTCATCCTGACCATTAACAAGTAAGACACGCCAACCTTGTTGTTTTAAAATTGTTGCTTTGTCACAAGCTTGATTCCATTGTTCTAAAAATCTTGTATGGAATGTCCAGTCACAAGTCCAACCCATCATTTCCAATTCTTCAAGTGTTTTATCTGTTGATTCGCAAGACATTGATTTATTTATCTACGAATCATTTTTATTTTTTTCTGTTTGATTAAATTCGGTCATAAATTTAAAAATTAATTATTATTTTAAAATCTAATATATTACCCAACAAAATTAATTTGTTAACCCTTTAATTTCATCAAACAGCAACCATAAAACCTCTTTAAGATTTTCATACAATTTTTTAGATTCCGATTCCGGATTAGTGTCTTTTTGTGTGATAGTTAAAATTGTGTCTATTGTGTCGCGTACATTTAAACCAAATTGATTGGAATTTATAAAACCACCATTTACAAATCTAGTCAAAACTTGGACTATTGTTTCTTTTATTTGTTCACTAACCTGAGCTTCTTTTATATAATCAAAACATGTTTTTACATATTCTTCTATTTTAAAAAAAATTAATTTTTCATTTGGGTCTTTTGATTCCCGTTTTTTAATTTCTGGTGCATACATATATAAAAAAATTATTTTAAATATTTTTGTATATTTTGTTTATGTTCGTCGTAGGTTTTGGCAAAAATTGTTTCGCCAGAATCTTTGGCAGACAAATAATACCAATAATCACTTTTTTCTGGATAAATGGTGGCTCGAATGGCAGACATACCGGGATTGCCAATTGGAGTTGGTGTTAAGCCAAGATATTTATAAGTATTGTATAATGAATCAATGTCCAGCTCATTAAGAGTTAAACTGGGATTATTGCCACCAATAATATATTTAAGTGAAGAATCAACTTGCAGGGCCATTTTAGTGGCTATTCTTTGCCATAAAATACCTGCTACCATTTTCATATCTGTTTCTGTTTTAACTTCACGTTCCAAAATAGAAGCCATCTTTAGAACATCATAAAGAGTTTTACCCTGAGCAGTTATTTCGGTTTGCAAAGCTGGGGTTAATTTATTTTGGAAATTATCTAACATTTTTCTAAGCACGTCTTCAGCTGTGGCATCTTTGTAAATTAAATAAGTATCTGGAAATAAAAAACCTTCCAATTTATTATCTGATAAATCTTTTAAAAAATCATAATCATTTTTGAAATTATTAACTTTAGCCAAATCTAGGAAATCTTTTTTATTAGTAATTATTTTTTGATTTAATAAAATATCAGCCAAATTATCAATAGTTTGCCCTTCGGTAAATTTTATTACTACTTCATTATCAACTTTACCTTGAGCCAATATTTGGGCTAAATCTGCCATATGCATAGGAGTTAAAACATAACTGCCCGCTTGAATAGATTCTTGCCAACCTTTTAGATAAAGATAAATTTTAAAAAATGTTGGTGAAGTAATCAGATCCTCGTTAAAAAGACGCTGGCTAATTTGGCTCAAGCTCTCGCCTTTTTGAATAGTAAATTCTTTTTCATCTTGAAAATTTGGTTTAGTGTAAATTTGATAAGCAAAAAAACCAACTGTCAGCACAGTCAAAACAATAATGATAAGTGAAATTAAGCGTATTTTTTTCCACATAGAGTGTTTATATCTTAGCATAATTTTAAAGAATGACAAAATGTCTTTTGTCCCATCCTTTTCAGGGAGGGGCGCCTCGACGAAGTCGGGTGGGGTGGTTAATAAATAGTTGAATCAATATTTTTTAATAAATAAAATAATAATAAAAAATTATTTTATAATTTTATTTAATATTTTTTCCGTAGTTTTTTCCCAGGAAAAAATGGCTAGGCGGGCGCGACCCTTTTCTTGTAGAGAGGCCAGATTTTGTGTTTCTGTAAATGCGTTCATTGCGTTGGCAATGTCTTCTGGTGAATTTGGATTGACATAAAGACAAGCATCACCGCCAACTTCGCGTAAAACTGGAATATCAGAAGCAACGACTGGTAAGCTAAAATCAAAGGCCTCAAGCATGGGGAAACAAAAACCTTCTTCAAACGGGACATGAATGAGTGCAATGGATTCGCTAAGTAATTCTTGTTTTTTTTCTTCGGGAATATAACCGAGGAATTGAATTGAATTGTGAATTGTGAATAATGAATTATGGTTTTTTTTAAATTCTTCATCAATTTTACCAGCTAAGATTAGTTTATATTCTGGATTAGTTGCGTGAAAAATTTTAAAGGCTTTGATTAGATTAGTAATATTTTTTTTCTCTTCGATTCTGCCAATGTAAAGGAACTGCTTCTTTCGTAATTCGTAATCTGTAATTTGTAATTTGTAATTTTTTTTATTATATCCCCAAGGAGTGACTATAATTTTATCAACTGGATTCCAGCTTTCGCGGGAATGACAAAAAGAAAGAATATCATTTTTAACTGCTTCGGTGGGCACAAAAATTTTTGTACACAATTTTAATGACAGCCAAAGGTCTAAATTTAAAATCAATCTTTGTGACCAAGAATAAAATTCTGGATGTTTTTTAAAAGCGATATCGTGGATAATATGATAGTAACTGGTAACTAGTAATCGGTAATTGGTAAAAGGTAAAAACAATAATAAAACTAAAGGCAAAGAATGAACTGGAAAAAACATGATATTTGGCGAATGAAAAATTAATTCGTAGGCTAAACGGATTTGCGTCCACAGAAATTTAAAAGGCCAAGGTAAAATCTTCTGATTTTCTTGAGGCAACCAGGAGATTTGTTTGGGGGTGTAGAAAATTATTTTTATTTCATTTCCCTTAATTTCTTTATTTCTTAATTTCTCAATTTCTTTTATCAATTCATCACTCACTTTTTCTACCCCAGTTTTTTGAATTGTCGAGACGCTACGTGAAGCGTCGATGCCTATTAACATGCAAAATTAATTTAATTTTATTTTATATTTAATTGGCATTTTATTAATAAAAAAAATAAATTTTTTAATTCTTTTTTTATAAATTTCTTTAGAAGATTTTAAAAATAAAAATTCTGTTTCCAGTCTGGGTATTAAAAAATACATTTCTTTTAGATTTTTATATTCTTTATTTTTTAAACACTTTTTCCATCGTTGAATAGAAATAAAATTTAATTTATCGGCATCATAAATTATTTTACCCTCTATTGTTTTTGGTTTCATTGACCACTTGTGATTGACAATGGCATTATAAACCAAAAGACAATTTTTTTTATCAAAACTGAGTTCAACTAAATTGTCATAAGCCATTTTAGCGCTAATTTTTTCATGTCCAACATTTTTATATAATCTACCAACATCATGCCACCATGCCGAGAGAGCTATAATATTCATGTCAACTTTTAATTCAGATCTTTTTAAAATTTTTAGTGCATCTAAAAAAACACTTCTGGCATGTTCATAATCATGAGCAGGATCATCTATTTGCCTCATTATTTTTTTTGCTTCAGTAATTGATTTTTTAATTATTTTTTTATTCATTATTAATTATATTTTTCATTTTCTCAATAAATTTTTCCTCACTAAATTTTTCTGCTTGCATTTCACAATCAGCGCGCATTTTTAGAGCTTGCTCAGGTGTTAACCACTCAACCGCTTTAATAATATCTTCAATAGTATAATTTTCTGGAATAAATTTACCGGTCAGGCGGTCAATAATTGTTTCTTTTAATCCCCCATCAAAAACGCCAATGCAAGGTTTGCCAGCAGACATTGATTCAAGTGGCGTCATACCAAAATCTTCATTAATAGGAATATAAATAGTAGCCAGACAATTACCAACCAAGTTTTTTAGTTCATCATCATTTTGCCAGCCAAGAATTTTTATATTTTCATAACCGTTGGCTAATTGTTTAACGTTTTCTAAATCATCACCCCCAGAAGAGACTACTAATTTTTTATCTGGCATTTTTTGAAATGCTCGGACAACATCAAAAACTCTCTTTAATTTATCCACGCGAGAAAAAGATAAATAATAATCACCTTGAGCGAGCCATTTAAATTTTGTAGTTTGAATGGGCGGGTTAACGATAATAGAATCGTGATTTAAATATTTTTTTATTCTATTTTGAACATTTAGAGAGTTGGCGATAACAATATCCATTTGGTTAAAACCCCATTTATAAACTAAGCGACTGAAAGGAATAAAACAAGACATTATAATTTTTTTCCACCAAACTTTATTTTTTAAGTAGTGATTCTTTAAATCATAAGCATGACGAACTGGTGTGTGACAATAAAATATTTTTTTAACCCCCTTTTTAACATTATGAGCAGCTGAAAGGCAATTGTTGCCGGAAAAAATTACCAAATCATAATCTTTAATAAATTTAGTTTTAAAATAAAAAAGCCACTGGAATTTGAGATAACGCCAACCACTTTTTTGCGAAGGATTACCCAAAATAAATAATTTATTGGGCACATCGCTTTTGGGAAAAGTTTCAGTATAACTCCAAAAACCAGTACAAAGATCAGCGTTTAAACCTTTAGCCATAATTAAGACTAGACGTTCGGCACCACCGCGAAACATAAATCTGTCATGAATAATTAGAGTTTTCATTTTTTTTACTAATTAATTACTAATTTTCTGCGAATTATGCAAATAATTTATATAGTTTTAGTTTAACATAATAATAGGAAAATAAAAAAGGCCTCAAATTGAGGCCGCATAGAAATAATTAAAATTTTAATAATGCTGGTAGAATAAAATAATAATAACCCAAGGCCATTAAAAGCCAGTAGATTGAGAAGCGGAGACAAATTATTCCTTTATAATTAAATTTGTGTTTGGAATAATTCCAAAGAATGATTTTCTTATAATTTTTAAGCCAATAACCCACTAAAAATTCTAAGCTAGTGGTAAAAATATTTATGGAAATTATTTTAAGAAGCATGTTTATTTTAAGGTGATAAAGAAAATACAAAAAAGGACCTGTTAAACCATACATAATAATACTATACGGACTGGGAATAATAATTTTTTTGTTTTTTAAAGAACGAAAAATAAACTCTGCTAAAAAACCAATAAGTAATCCGCTAATTAGAATTATTAGTATTTGCACGATACGCCTCCTTTAAATAAATTGTTTAATTATTTGCCAATAAAATTTCATCAGAGGATTGCCGATTTTATTTAACAACAAATTACTCGTCTCTTGATATTTAATTTCCGAGGCAAAGTTTTTTAATAATTCTCTATCCCCTATTATTCTTTGGGCTTGGATTTTTTTTCTTTCACACAGCAAGTGTTTATATTGTAACATAAACCATAATTTAGCTTTAATAAATTGCCACAAATATCTATTTTTAATGCTGGCTAAAAAATGTCCGCTATCCATAATCAACATCATGGGTAAAATTAAGAGCAAAGTTTTTGTTTGATAAAATTTTAAAATTAAATAGAGTCTGTTTTTTTCCATCCAAAAATATCTTTTTTTGTTTTTAACGGTAGGAAAATGGTAATCGTGATAACAAATTGCTTTAGTAGCTAAAACCGTTTTGAACCCTTGAAGTTTAGCTCGCAGACAAATATCAGAATCTTCATGGTAAGAAAAATATATTTCATCAAAAGTTCCAATTTTCTGAAGCATTTTTGTTTTATATAATACTGCCGCCCCGCTAGCATAAGTAATTTCTTGTTTATTTTTTATTTCTAAATCAATATTCTTGCGTAATTTATGATTAAATTCGCACCAGCCATAACCTAAAAAATGTAATTGATTGCCCAAGGAGTTTATTTCTTCGGGTTTAGCATAGTATAAAATTGTTGGTTGAACAATGCCGATATTTTCTGCGCTTTCAGCCACCGTAATTAGTTCCACTAAAAAATCAGGTTCTACATAAGTATCCTGATTTAATAAAACTACATAATCTGCTTGATTATCTAAAGCATATTTTATACCTATATTATTACCTTTAGCAAAACCCAAATTTTCATGAAGTTTAAAAATTTTCAAATTATCAAGTTTTAAATCTTCCAAGATTTTAACAGAATTATCAACTGATCCAGAATCTATGACAATATATTTAATTTTTTTTTGAGAATAGTTTAAATTTTGCAGACTCTTAAAAAGTTTACTTAGATATTTTTCGCCGTTCCAAGTTAATATTATAATGTAGGTCATGTGTTTAATTTCCAATTTCCAAGATACAATTTCCAAATAAATCACAAATCACAAATTTCAATTTCCAATAATTTTTAATTGCTATTTGATATTTGAAACTTGAATTTTATTTGGAAATTGGAATTTGTCTCTTGGAAATTGAATTACTTTGTTGCCAAAATACTCTTTTTATACGCATCAAGATTGTCCAGAGCAATACCTGTGCCTTTAGCCACACAAAGCAAGGCTTCATCAGCCACAAAAGCTGGCACGCCAGTGGCTTGAGCTAAAAGTTTATCTAAGTTTCTTAATTGGGAAGTGCCACCAGATAAAACCATGCCTTTGTCCATGACATCAGCAGAAAGTTCTGGTGGAGTTTTATGTAAAACATTTTTAACAGCGCTCACAATGCCTTCTAATTCATTTTTTATAGCCTCAGTAATATCATCAGAAGTTATTTCTAATGATTTAGGCAGGCCAGTTACCAAATCTCTACCCTTAATATTCATTTTTAAAGGTTGTTCTAAAAACATAGCTGAACCAATTTCTATTTTAGCTTCTTCGGCCGTACGCTCGCCAATAGCTAAATTATAGCGGCGCCGGGTAAATTCTTGAATAGCATAATCTAATTTATTACCACCAATACGAACTGAGGTGTTGGCTACAATGCCTCCAAGAGAAATAACAGCCACCTCGCTGGTGCCCCCACCCATATCCACAATCATGTGACCAGAGGCTGAACCAATAGGAATGTTAGCCCCAATAGCTGCGGCAATTGGTTCTTTAATTACATAAGCAGCTTTAGCCCCGGCTGAAAGCGTGGCGTCAATAACTGCTCTTTTTTCTGTTGAAGTAATACCGGCTGGTACTGCTACCATAACTTCAGGACGAAAGAATCTAATGCCTCCAAGAGCTTTATTAATATAATAACGAATCATGGCTTCAGTAGTTTTGTAATCCGCAATTACTCCTTCTTTTAAGGGACGTTGAGCAATAATTGTGTCTGGGGTTCTGCCAATCATTTCTTTGGCATCATCACCTACAGCTAAAACTTTTTTATCCACCACAGAAAGAGCCACCACTGATGGTTCATTAATTACAATACCCCGACCAGGTAAATAAACCAGGGTATAGGTTGTGCCCAGATCAATGCCAATTTTTTTAATAAACATAATAATAAAATCAAAAATTAAAAATTAAAATTTAGTTTAAATTTTAATTTCAATTTTTGTCTCTGGATCTTTAAGCAAGGCAATTTCCACAGCTTCCTTTAAAATAAATTGTTTTATAACTGTGCCTTTACCTTGCGGAGTGGCAATTACAGAACCCACAACTGGTAAATTTTTAGCCAATTGTTCATAGGTTTTTTGTTCAAATTTGGCGCAACATTTTAATTTACCACAAATGCCAGTTAATCTTTCATTGCCACGATGAATAATCTGCGAGCCATTGACATAATTGGCATTAATTAACTCGCATCTTTCTGAAAAAACTTTGCAACAAAGCTTTTTACCACAAGATCCAATCTCGCCTAAAGATTTGGCTTCATCTCTTAAGCCAATTTGAAATAAACGGATAGATTTTTGAAAATGGTGAGTTAAATCTTTGACTAAATTTCTAAAATCTATACGCGCAGGCGCAGTAAAATAAAAAGTTATTCTGCCACCATCAAAAGAATATTGCATATCAACTATTTTCATCTCTAAATCATTTTTTTCTATCAATTCCTTGGCTATTTTAAAATCAGCTTCCAAGTGTTCTTTTTTTTCAGCCACTTTTTGTAAATCGGAATTATTGGCTTTGCGAATTACTGGTTTGATATCTCTTAATGAGCTCATTTCACTGTTAATTTTTTTTAATTCGGCCACCTCGCCCAATTCTAAACCAAGTTCTGTTTTAACCACCACCATTTCATTAATTTTTAAATCAAGACCATTGGGATCAAACCAATAACTTTTGGTTAGTGGGCTAAATTTTATTTCGGCTACTATCATAGTGGAATATATTTTTTGGCGTAAAATGGGGCTAAGTTTTTTATTGCTATTGAAAGCTGTTTTTTTACTCCATTTTAGGCTATAAAGATTTAAATTAAATAAATTGATCAAATTTCCCAACGGATAATTTTTTTGACTTCCATCTTCTCGCCTAATTTAGCAATATGTTCCTCAATTAAATTTTTAATTGTTTTGGTGTCATCTTTAATAAATTTTTGATTCATTAAACACACTTCTTCATAAAATTTATTTAATTTTCCTTCAATAATTTTTTCAACTATTTCGGCTGGTTTATTATCTTTAGCCATTTCATCTCTATAAATTTGTTCTTGTTCGGCTAAAATTTGTTCTGGGATTTCTTCTGTGGAAATATAAGTTGGATTAAGAGCAGCTACTTGCATAGCCAAATCGTGAGCCAAATCTTTAAAAATTTCGTTTTTGGCCACAAAATCTGATTCCGAACTTAAGATAACCATAGATGCTAATTTCCCATTAGCATGGGCATAAGTGGCAATTAAACCGTCTTTAGCCACTCTTTCAGCTTGTTTTTTAAGAGCTATTTTTTGTCCCATTTGGCGTAAAATTTCTAGAGCTTTTTTTTCATCGCCTTGGGCTTCCTCTAGGGCACGTTTAACATCCATTATGCCAATACCTGTTTCAGCTCTTAGTTTTTGAATGAGTTCAGTGGAGATCATATTTTTAAAATTCCAAATTACAAATATCAAATTCCAAATAAATTTCAAATTTTCAAAATTAGATTATAAATAATAAATGATTATAAATAATAAATTATGTTTTTTTGAATTTTAGTGTTAGTGGTTATTTGGGATTTGTAATTTTGGATTTGTGATTTTTATTTTTTTATAGTTCCTTCTTTAATTGCTTCGGCCACAAGCGCAGCAACTAATTCAATAGATTTAATAGCGTCATCATTGCCAGGAATAGCATAGTCAACATCATAAGGATTAGCATTGGTGTCACAGACAGCCACCACCGGGATATGCTTTTTCTTAGCTTCCAATAAAGCAGTTTTTTCGTGTTTAGCTGAAGTTAAAAAAATAGCTTGCGGCAAAGAAGTTAAATTTCTAATACCTTCCACGCCGATTTTTAAATGTTCGATTTCTAAAGAAAATTCCAATCTTTCTTTTTTAGTGTATTTTTTTTCATAATCTTCTTTGTTTGCTTGATTTTCCAAATTCTCCATTTTTTTCACCAAACCATTAATAACTTTAAAATTAGTAATAGTGCCACCAAGCCATTTTTCTTCCACATAAGGCATGTTGACCAATAGAGCATATTTTTTGACAATCTCTTTGGCCTGTATTTTAGTGCCGACAAAAAGAATTTTGCCACCTTCACTGGCAACTTTTTTTACAAATTCTAAAGCTTCAGACAATTTTTGTCTGGCTTTAATCAGATCAATAATGTGCACCCCATTTTTTTGACCATAAATAAAATTGGCCATTTGGGGATGCCAATTTTCTGGCTTATGACCGAAATGCAAACCGGCTTTCATAAGCTCTTTTTCGCTAGGAATATTCATAAATTGACTCCTTGTCTTCTGCTTTAGTTCATTTTAAAAAGTTTAAACTCAGGAGAAACTTTTTAATCCCCAAAGCATGCTTAGTTTATAGATACGCATGTATTCGCAAAATATAAATTATTACGAATAACAATGTAAATTACATCGTAAATACATAATAACATAAATCTAAAATATTACAAGTCTAGTCATTATTTGACATCATTTAACATTGGTGATATAATTTTTTTAGCTTAAATAATATTATTCGAATATATTCGGATGCCACCCTGATGTTATTCGGGAAAGTAAAATATGAAAAAAAATATTCACCCAAAATATTATGCTGAGGCCGAAGTAAGCTGTGTTTGCGGTCATCATTTTAAAGTTGGTTCAACTTTGCCAGAAATTAAAGTTGAAGTTTGTTCTCATTGCCATCCTTTTTTTACTGGTAAACAAAAACTTTTAGATACTGCCAGAAGAGTAGAAAAATTTGAAGAACGCTCAGCTAAAAAATCTACTACTAAAACCAGTAAGACTATTAAACATAGTAATTTAAAAGCTAAAAAGGCTGGTCAAGAAATTGTTGACAAAAATACTAAGAAAAAATAACTATTCAAAAAAATCCTATTTTGCTTTGGGCGAAATAGGATTTTTATATGGTTGTTTATTCACCTCCTCTCTTAAATAACTAATTTATGCTCCGGCGAATAAACTCCTTACACAGAATGAACTAACTGTAAAATAGGAATTTACTCCTTAAACTTTAATTTTAAATAATATTATCTTAAATATAAGAACATGCCTACCGGCAGGCAGGCCTGCCCGCCGAAGCGATAATTGGTCGCAATGGAGCGAAGGCGGGTTAATAATTCTATGTCAATTTCATCTCAAAAAATCACGGAATTAGAAAATAAATCCCAAGAAATAGAGCAAGCATTACAAAATCCTGCTGTTTTTGACGACCAAAAAAAATATGCTTCTTTGTCTAAAGAATTTGCCGAATTAAAAAATATATTAGAAAAAATTGATTTACTAAAGAGAGCTGAAAAAGATTTTAAGCATAACAAAGAAATGATATTGGAAAATGATGAAGAAATAAAAAGTATGGCAGAGAAAGATAATGTAGACTTGCAAATTAAGATGGCTAACTTAAATGAAATAATTGAAGAATATTTAGCACCTAAAAATCATTTAGACAAAAAAAATGCTATTGTAGAAATTAGGGCCGGCACTGGTGGCGATGAATCTGCGCTTTTTGTTGCGGAAATGTTTCGTATGTATTCTAGGTTCGCTGAATTGCAACATTGGCAAGTTAAAATTTTAGATTCCAATCAAATTGGTTTGGGTGGTTTTAAAGAAATTATTTTTGAAATTAACGGTTTAAATGCTTATGGTTTAATGAAATATGAAAGTGGTACTCATCGGGTGCAAAGAGTGCCCGAAACAGAAAAAGCTGGTCGTGTGCATACCTCGGCCGTGACAGTTGCAGTTTTGCCAGAAGTCGAAGAAATAGAATTTGCCATTAACCCTAAAGATTTAAGAATTGATACTTTTTGCGCTGGCGGACATGGTGGTCAATCTGTCAATACCACTTACAGCGCTGTACGCATTACTCATATTCCTTCAAACATTGCTGTTTCTTGCCAAGACGAAAGATCACAACTGCAAAATAAAGAAAAAGCCATGCAAATTTTACGGGCTAGACTTATGGCTGAGGAAGAAAGAAAAAAACAAGAAGAATTATCTAAAGAAAGAAAATCTCAAATTGGTACTGGCGATCGCAGTGAAAAAATACGGACTTATAATTTCCCCCAAGATAGGGTGACAGATCATCGCATTAAAGAGACTTGGCATAATATTAATACTATTATGGCGGGTGATATTATGGAAATTATTAATGAATTAAAAAAGGCTGACACACAATAAAAAAGTTCCGATAATATTCTATCGGAACCATGTTTCGTGGCATTAAATTATAAATTTTTCTAGTTCATCAATAAATTTTTCGATGTTCAATTCACCTTCTATAGTGGCGCACCATGTCTTTGGTACATCTGTTGTATCTGTTACATCTGTAAAATAGATTGTTAAGGATGGTAATCTATTAAAAAAAGTAAATAAAACATTCCCATCAGAAGTAACCGTGATACTACCCAAATAAGTTGGTTCTAAATAAGAAAATTTAATTTTTGATTTGCGGCTATGAAAGGTGGCGATTTTATTTCCTAATTTTGAACCAAAAACTTTTGGATTTCTACAAAAAACCATATTAATGCCATCTTTAGCAAATTTCTCGGCCATTTGTGGTATCAGAACTTCTTTTTTTCCCGATTCAACATCTGATAAATTCATAAAGCCTCCGTTTTAATAGGTTGTAAATTTTAATTCCAGTTTAGATATATGTTAACTATTTGTCAAACCTTGGCTTGGGCCAGAAAAGAATTAAAAAAAGAAAAAGCCACTCCATAAAAGAGTGGCTTAGTTATAAAGTGATTCAGAAAAAACTATGGTTTTTTCACAATCCGTAATCCTCTTATTGGCAGTTTAGGAGTTTTGATGCCATCATCTACTTCTCCTCCGACGTCAAGATTGCCAGGTAATGTGCACACACATTTGGCGGTTTTTACCAAAATCATTTAAGATTTTG
>DAOOOW010000012.1:0-30736 GCA_035387885.1 bacterium | reverse complement strand
GCAATGCCAATTACCGCAATTTTATGATAAATATCTACAATAATATAATTAAAATTTAACTACTCAGTCGATTTATCGCAGGGTAGTCTATCAAAAAAATATGTCAAAAAACAAAGTAAACTTACAATATCTAGCCAAAAATATTTCTATTGTCATTGGCGTGGTCCTCGTCTGGCGAGGCATTTGGTATGTTTTGGATGAAATGGATAAATGGCTTTTTGGCGGGAGTCATGTTTGGACAGCGTTGGCTGGAATTATCATTGGTTTGATTGTTCTTTATTTACCAGATAAAGATTTGAAAGAAATTGAGAAATTATAAATAATTTATAAAATAATTTTATGAAAACGCTTATTGCATATTATTCTAAAACAGGTAAAACAGAAAAGGTGGCTCTGGATTTGGCCAAACTATTAAATGCTGATTTGGAAAAAATAATTGACCAGAAAAAAAGAACAGGCTTGGTCGGTTATTTGACTGGCGGTCGTGATGCTATGAAAAAAAAGTTAACTCAAATTAATTCTTTGAGTAAAAATCCAGCTGATTATGATTTGGTGATTTTGGGTATGCCAGTCTGGGGTTGGAATCTGACGCCGGCTTTACGCACTTATATAGAAGAAAATAAAAATAAAATTAAAAAATACGCTTTTTTTGTCACTTCTGGTGATACTCCGGCAGAAAAATTAATTAAATATTTTGTGGAAATATTTGGTCAAGAGCCAATTTGCCAAACAGGTTTTAATACCAAAGAATTGAGTGATGAAAATATCTATCAACAAAAAATAAACGACTTATTAATAAAAATTAACAATTAATTTTATGAAAAACATGCTCATCAAAATTTTTGCCCTGGTCACCTACGTTGCCATGGTGGCAGTGAACTTCATGGCCAACAGCCTGCCCATCAATAATCGCTCAACTGGCGATATCTCTGATGCTTACCCAAACATCTTTGCTCCAGCTGGTCCAGCTTTTTCCATTTGGGGTTTGATTTATCTTTTGCTCGGAGCTTATGTGGTCTATCAATTTGTAAACAAAGATGAAAAAATTGAAAAACTTTTGCAAAAAATCAATCCGCTTTTTATCGCCACTTCGCTAGCCAATATCGCTTGGATATTTGCTTGGCATTATGATTATATCAGTCTTTCAGTGCTCGTAATGGCGACATTGCTTTTTCTACTCATCAAGATCGCCGATCTTCTGCGCGCTGAGCAATTTAGCGCGCTTCAAAAACTTTTTACCTGGGCGCCTTTTAGTATTTATTTTGGTTGGATTACTGTGGCATCAATCGCCAACATCACTGTATTTTTGGTGAGTATCGGTTGGAATAGATTTGGAGTTGCAGATTTCATCTGGACCGTTGTTATTCTTTTGGTCGGCGCTCTGATCGGCATACTCCGCATGTGCAAAGACAAAAATATCGCCTATGGTCTGGTCTTGGTCTGGGCGTATGCATGGATATTATTCAAACATTTATCTGTCAGTGGCTTTGATGGACAATATCCGAGCGTTATCGCCACTCTGATTGTGTGTTTAATTGCGTTTGTAATTTTTATTGGTCGGATAATTTATAAAAAATAATTTATGCGCGTCTGGGACATTCATCCAAAACATCTGTGTCGTCGGCACTTGCTGGCTGAGCACCGCGAGCTTCACGGATTGTGGAATATTTTGACCAAACATAAAAGTAAGGGAGGTTATGCGCGCCATCCAGAAACTTTGCGCTGGGTAGGCAAGACACGCGCGCTATATAATCGTCATGAAGCTTTGGTCAAAGAATTTATAAGTCGTGGATATAAGCATCACACCCCGCTTGATAAAAAACTAGCCACTGGTTCTAATAATCAAAAAATATTTATCAACACCATTGCCGAACAAAAAATTATTCTAAAAGAAAAACCCTGCTCTTGTTTGTTGTATATTAGTTAACAAAAAATTAAAAAATAATCATATGGTCATAGACATCGAACTAACCTTAAACAAATTCGGTTTAGGAAAAATTGCTGAAAATAAATTCCAATTTTTTTGGCTCCGTTTTTTTAAATGGCATATTCCTGGTAAGCACTCAATTTCTTTTGAAATCAACTGGAAAACCAACAATAAATAAACTTAATATATAAAATTTAAATTTAATTATGAAAAAATATCTTAAAATTGTTGGATTTATTCTGGCCATAATATTTGGTGTTTTTATGTTTATCTATGGCGGCTACGACGACAGTCCGGGCGGGCAACTTTTGGGTCTGATATTTTTTGTGGTTGGCGTGGTGGGATTAATAAAAAGTAAAAAGGGAAAATAACACTTTAAGTTTTTATGAAACAAACCCAAGCTTTAGATATTTTAAAAACTGGGCAAAATGTTTTTTTAACTGGTTCTGCTGGCAGTGGCAAAACCTATGTTTTAAATCAATACATTCAATATTTACGTCAAAAAAATGTTAATGTTAGTGTCACCGCTACGACTGGCATTGCCGCTACTCATTTAAACGGTTTAACCATTCATTCTTGGTCTGGACTGGGTATTAAAGACACCTTAACTAAAAAAGATTTTGAATCTCTGCTTAAAAAAAGACATTTGCGCAAAAATATTTTAAATGCAGATGTTTTAATAATTGATGAAATTTCCATGTTGCATGCGCACCAACTTGATTTGGTCAATCAAATCTGCCAGGCTTTTAGAAAAAGTTTAGAACCTTTTGGCGGTTTACAAATTATTATGTCTGGAGACTTTTTTCAGCTACCCCCAATTTCTAAAAATGGAGAGCTTGCCAAAATGGTTACTGAATCCAATATTTGGCCACAAATGAATTTACAAGTTTGTTATTTAGATGAACAATTTCGTCAAGAAGATCCGGCCTTTATCAATCTCTTAAATGAAATTAGACAAAATAAATTTAGCCAAGATAGTCAGCAATTACTTTTGGATTGCACTTGTCAAGAATTTGATTTGAGCATTGAACCCACCAAATTATATACTCATAATGTGGATGTGGATGCTATTAATTACAGAGAACTGATGAAAATTTCTAGTCCTGCCAAAGCTTATCAGATGCAATTAAGCGGTAATCAAACTTTGGCAGAAATTTTACAAAAAGGTTGTTTGGCTCCAGACAGATTAATGCTTAAAATTGGCGCCAAAGTAATGTTTGTCAAAAATAATTTTGAAGCTGGAGTGGTTAATGGCACTGTTGGGGAAGTTGTTGATTTTGATGAAGACAGTTTGCCCATTGTTAAAACTTCTAAAGGTGAGCTCATTGTGGCCAAGCCAGCCGATTGGCTAATTGAAGAAGATGAGCGCATTATTGCCCAAATTAAACAAATTCCTTTGCGTTTGGCTTGGGCCATTACGGTGCATAAAAGCCAGGGCCTAAGTTTGGATTTAGCCGAAATTGATTTATCCAAAGCTTTTACGCCAGGTATGGGTTATGTGGCCTTGTCTCGAGTGCGTTCACTTTCTGGTTTACGTTTACTTGGCTTAAATCAAATGGCTTTAAAAGTTGATGAAAAAGTTTTAGCCCTAGATAAAAATTTTATTGATTTATCAGTTCAAATAGAAAATAACTGGCAAAAATTATCTTCAGAAGAAAAAGATGAAAAACAAAAAAAGTTTAATAGTGGCCTGCCCAATAAGCCTAAAAAAAATAAAAATAATTCTAATCAAAATAAAGAAAAAACCAAAAAGTTTCTCGTGCAAAAAAAGAGTCTTTTGGAAATTGCCCAAGAATTAAATTTGACCACTGGTACTATTTTAAAATATACTGAAGAAATAATGTCTCATAAACCTGCTTTGGATTTTACATATCTTTTGCCCGAGGAAAAAGAACTACAAGAAATTACCTTGGCTTTTGAAAATTGCGGTTTAGAATTATTACGCCCAGTCTTTGATTTTTGCCAAGAAAAATATTCTTATGACGCCCTGCGCCTTGTCAGAGCTTGGCTCAAAGCAAAATAAAATAATCACAATAAAAAATATGTTTTTAAAATTACCAGAACATTTTCCTGCTTTAAGTCTGTGGGAACAAAAAATGATTACTCAAGAAAAAATTTTTGAACGCGAAGGCGTTTTAGATGTTGTCCAACATATTATTTTAGCTGAACCCCAGGCCGGGGTTTATTTGGTCGGCGGCAGTGTGCGCGATATTTTGATTGGTCGCCAAAGTAAAGATTATGATTTTGTGGTCACTGGAGTGGACCAAGAAAGATTAATAGAGATTTTGGGTGAGCGTGGAAATACTGGTCAGACAGGTTCCTCGTTTGGTGTGATTAAAAATAATCCTGAATATCAATATTTACAAGCCATAGGCGAACAGGGTTTAGCTGAACCCTTTGATTTTGCTCTACCAAGAAATGACCATGAATCTGGTTCAGGTGGACACCATGATACTATAGTAACAGTTGATAAAAATATTCCCATTGCAGAAGATTTGTTGCGACGTGATTTAACCATTAATTCCTTGGCTTGGGATATTGTAAATAAATGTTTTGTTTACCCCAAAGGCAAAGAAGAAATTTGTAAAAAAGATTTAGAAGAAAAAATTATTAGAACTGTAGATAGCCCAGAAAAAAGTTTTGGCGGAGATTGGTTAAGAATGTTAAGAGCCATTCGTTTTTCTTGTCAACTTGAAGGTTTTGCTTTATCTCCAGACACCATGGAAACTATACAAAATTTAAGCGCGCATATTAATGATGTTTACGAACAAGATATTTACAGTGAAATTTTTGATCAGACAACTGGAGAAAAAATAAAAAAAATAATTCATAAAAAAGGCGATTATAAAATTGCTAGGGAACGAGTGGCTGAAGAATTATTAAAATCTTTTTACTCAAATCCTCTAAAAGCTTTAGATTTATATGAAAAAAGTGGTTTTTTAAAACATCTTTTACCTCAAGTTGATGGACTAAAAGGAGTTGAGCAATCGTCAGACATGCACAGTGAAGGAGATGTTTATATACACACGCGTTTGGCCTTAGAAAAATTAAATGATGAAAAATTTAAATTCTATGCTCAAATAATTGATGAACTTTTTCCAGATATAGAACCAGTCGGTGTTGATAAACTAAAAGAAAAATTAGAATTAATTTGTAGCGTTTTGTTTCATGATTTAGGTAAACCAGCTACTAAGGCTACCAAAGAAGAGGAGCCGGAAAAAATAACATTTTATGGCCATGATAAAAAAAGCGCGGAATTATCTGCAGAGATCTGTCAAAAATTACGTCTAGAAACACCCATAAAATACAAAATTGATCCTTGTAATGTTAAAGAGAATGTTGGCGGACACATGTTTTTCTTTTTAAATATTGATGAAGTTAAAGATGAAACAATTTATAAAAAATTTTTTGCTACTAACAATCGTTCTTTAGTGCGTAATCAATTTAAATTGGCGGTGGCCGATATTCTAGCCTCAATACCAGAACAAACCCAAGAGCCAGATTTTTCTAATTTTGAAAAACTAATTGAACGGATTAAAATAATAAAAGAAAAAATGTTGACAGAGGGAGATCAAGAAAAAATAACTCTTTTGCTTGATGGCCAAGAAATCATGGAGCTGTTAGATATTAAGAAGGGTGGCAAAATCATTGGTCAGCTTAAATATGATTTATTGGCTGCGCAAATAGGGGGTCAAATAAAAGATAAAAATCAGGCGATAGAATTTATCAAAAAAAGGTATTCTCAAATCAAGGAATAATTTTGTTAAAAAAAGAATAAATTTATTATTAAAATAATTATATGAAAAAAACTCTTCTTTTTTCTCTTATTGCTTTTGTTTTAATTGTTGTGGCCGTTGGCGCTCTAAGATTACTTAGTGCTGAAGATAATTGGCTTTGTGAAAATGGTCAGTGGATAAAACACGGCAATCCCAATTCGGGGGAGCCAACTGGTAATTGTGGCGATAGTCAAACTGCTTGTACTCTTGAAGCTAAACTTTGTCCTGACGGTACCTCGGTTGGACGTGTTGGTCCTAATTGTGATTTTGCGCCTTGTCCTGATTTATATGTCAACACCGGCTTGGCCAATCCAGCCAGTCTTAATTGCACAGAAAAAGGTGGTACTTTAATTATAAAAGAAAATAAAGTTGGACAATATAGCATCTGCGTATTTGAGGATAATCGACAGTGTGAAGAGTGGGCGCTATTTCGCGGTGAGTGTCCGGTGGGTGGTTTAAAAATAACTGGCTATGAAACTGAAGCTCAAGCCTATTGTGCTATTACTGGTGGCACGGTCAAAGGTCTTGGCACAGACAATGTGTTGTGTCAAAGAATTGATGGCACCTTGTGCACCGTGGAAGCCAATTTAAATGGCGAATGTCCAGATCCCCATGATCCCAATCCCAATGCTGATAATGTAGAAACATATTAAAAAAATTAAAAAATATTTTATAAATTAATTAAAAACACTATGTCAAAACACAATCTTCGTGTCTTATGTCTTGCTGCTTTTATTTTGAGTCTGACTGCTATTTTTTCTTTAACTTCTTTTGTCTTGGCTCAAGGAACTTCTGCCCAAAAAAGTTCAGACGAAAAAGATGTCAACAAACAAACCGGGCAGGTAAATCCTGAGGCACACCATAGTGCCGTGGCCAACTTTGTGCAAACTCTTTTAAAAACCGCTAGCACTACTAAAGGCGGAATCGGCGAACAAGTTAGAATTATCGCCCGAGAACAAAATGAGGCCAGCACCACCACTGAGGAAGCTCTAAAAAAAATTCAAACCAGAAGCAAAATCAAAACTTTTTTAATTGGTTCTGATTATAAAAATCTTGGCACGCTTAGAAGCTTTATGGTTCAAACCAGAAATAGATTAGACCAATTAAATAGAGTTATGGGTAAAGCTACCACTACGCCAGAAATTCAAACTCAAATTCAAGCCTTGGGACAAGAGCAAACAAAAATTGAATCTTTTATTAAAACTCAGGAAAGCAAATTCAGTTTGTTTGGTTGGCTAAGAAAAATGTTCATCAAAACTCCTAAAAATTAAACAACTCGCCTAAATAAAATTAATTAGTTGGATCTTAACCCCAAGAGACTCTTTGGAACAAACGCAATATCAGCTTAGTCTGTTTTTACAATATTACAATCATATTAAGAAACATCGTGGATTGGGCATGAATGGTTTAACTCCTATACAAAAATTAAATCAGTGTGCGAGTGTAAACTTGACGCTGCAATGCAACATCATTTGACATACTTCTAACTCTCTGCTATAATAACCTCATTAACAAATCCTGTTAACTCAATGCATCAAATTAACGAGAATCAACCCTAAGTTATTTTTCGTCCAAGGTGCGCTCCAAATGGTCGGAAACAGGCAAATTAAACTGGTAAATTGTTATTTTTTAACAAGGCACCAACGAAAAATAATATGGATAACAAAGTATTTATTGGGTCTTTAAGCTGGGATGCTACAGAAGACCAACTCAAAGAACATTTTGCCCAAGCTGGTGAAATTACCTCTGTATTCATTCCTAAAGACAAATTCTCAGGCAAAAGCAAAGGATTTGGTTTTGTGGAATATGCTACAGCTGAAGAAGCTCAAAAAGCTATCGAATTATTTAACGGTCAAGAATTTTTAGGTCGTCCTTTGGTAGTTAATATTGCTCGCCCTAAAGAAGATAGACCCAGAAATTTTGACAGAAACAACCGTGGTGGTTCTTACAACCGTGGTGGTTATGACAGATAATTAAAATATATTTGAAAAAACAGGCCTCTTTAAAAGGGGTCTGTTTTTGTTTGGCTTTTTTCAACTATTTGCGCTATAATAAGAGCATATGAAAAAAATTTTAACCATTGGCAGTGCTCTTAAAGATCATACATTTTTAACATCTAATAACCAAGTGATCTCTAATCAACATAATCTCATTGCCCAAAAATTATTAGCCTTCGAATTTGGTGCTAAAATTAATATTCAGGAAGCTTATTTTACCTATGGCGGCGGGGCTGCCAATGTAGCGACATCTTTAACTAAATTAGGCGCTCAATGCTCCATTTTAACTTGTCTCGGCCAAGATGATTTAGGCCAAGAAATTATTAATAATTTAAAAAAAAACGCTGTGCGAACTAATTTAATTCAACATTCTCTAAAACCTAGCCCCATAGCTTTTGTAATTAATGAAACCAAGAAAGCAGGGGAGCATGTAGATTTTATTTATCGCGGATCCAATGAAGATTTAAAAATAAATTTAGATAATATTTTTAAAAAACAATCCCGAGTTAGTGGAATAAAAACACCTTTTGATTTAATTTATCTAACTTCACTCTCTGGCCGTTTAGCTAAAAACAACTTGGCAGAAATTTTTAAGGCTAAAATAAATTTTCCTCAGTTGCTTTTTGTTTGGAATCCTGGCAGTGAACAAATAAAATTGGGTTTACCACAATTAAAAATTTATTTAGCCAAAACAGATCTTTTATTTTTAAACAAAGATGAAGCTATCGAACTATGTCTAGAACAAGAAAAAAAACAAAATTTAAATAATCCCAGAATTTTATTAAAAATTTTGACAGCCTTAACTCCCGGCCTGGTAGTTATCACTGATGGCGAACGTGGGGCTTACGCTGGAGAAAAAAATAAAATATTTTTTTGCCCTAGTCAAAAAGTAACAGCTAAAGATACGCTGGGCGTAGGTGATGCCTTTGGCTCGGCTTTTACAGCCAGTTATTTTTTAAAAAAATTAACTATAGAAAAATCTTTGGCCTTGGGTATTAAAAACGCCCTAGCTGTCATTAAACAATTTGGAGCCGAAAACGGACTTTTAAATCAAAAAGAATTATATGTTTGATTGGCAAATTATCGGTCACAAAAAAATTACTCATTTTCTGGAACAAACCATAGTTAATCATAAACTAGCTCATGGTTATCTTTTTTATGGCCAAAAACAGTTGGGCAAAAAAACTTTAGTTAAAAAATTTATTCAAACTCTGCTATGTTACGAAAATGATCCAAAAAAAGAAAACCTACCATGTGGCACTTGTCCGGCCTGCCAACAAATTTTAAAAAACAATTATCCAGATATTATTTGGCTAAAAAAAGAAACTGAAAAAAAAGAAATTACTATTGAGCAAATCCGCAGTTTGCAATCAACTTTATCAACCCATTCTTTTTTTAAAAGCTATAAAATTGCTCTTATCGAAAATGTCGAAAATCTCAACAACAATGCGGCTAATGCTTTTTTAAAAACTTTGGAAGAGCCTCATAAAAAAACTATCATAATTTTAACAGCTAATAATCTGCACTCCATACCCCCAACCATTCTTTCACGAGTACAAAAAATAAAATTATTACCAGTCCCGGCTAAAGAAATTTATAATTTTCTTTTAAGCCAAGGTAAAACCCATGAAGAAGCCAGAATCTTGGCTAAAATTTCCGAAGGTAAACCCGGCCGTACCTTAACTTTTTTGCGAGCGCCAGATTTGTGGCAAGGTTATTTAAATCAAATAAAAATATTCTTTTATCTAGTCGTCGGCAGTTATCACCAGCGCCTTGTTTTCACAGAAAAAATTTTAAATAAAACCGATAATTCTTCAGATAAGCTAAAAACAATTTCACCTATGCTTAATATTTGGCAATTGCTTTTTCGTGATCTTGTCTTGTTAAAATTAAACCAAAATGATAAAATTATAAATATTATAGAACTAGAAAAACTAGCTAAAATAAGCCAAAAATATACACCGAGAGAACTATTAAACATTATAAAAAATATCCAAAAACTAAAAAAAGATCTTTTAACTAATGTTAATATTAAATTAGCACTAGAAAATCTTTTATTGCAATTTTAATATGAAGTCAGACAAAAAATTTTTTTTATTAATTTTAATATCTGTAATCTTGTTTAGCAGTGGTTGCACTATAAGTTTATCTGGTAATTCTAGTGATAATAGTAGTGGCGTTTTTAAAAGCTATGATTATGGTGAAACTTGGCAAAATTCCAACACGGCCAAACTGGCTGACAAAACAACAACTCTTAATAATATTAATATCAGAAAAATTGTTTTTGACCCATTTGATCACAAAAAAATTTACTTAGCCACAGGATCTGGAGTTTGGTATTCAGAAGATGCCGGAGCTAACTGGAAAAATGTTTTAGCTGATAGTTTGATTTATGATCTGGCCTTGGATCAACAAAAAAGTGGCATTGTTTATGTTTCTTTGGGCCAACAAATTTATAAAACTTTGGATTTAGGAGTTAATTGGCAACAACTTTTTTTAGAAAGCCGCATCAATGTTTTTGTTAATACCCTAGCCACCGATCCTCAAAACAATTTAGTTATATATTTTGGCAGTTCAATGGGTGAAATCTATAAAACATCTGACGGTGGAGCTTCTTGGAGTTTAATTTATCAACATCCTAAAAAAGACCCGCTCAATAAAATATTAATCAATCCCCAAAACAATCAAATAATTTATGCCGGTTTAGCCAAAGAGGGGATACTTAAAACTATTGATGGTGGTAAAAATTGGTTCAACCTTAAAGAAAATTATGCCACTAAAAAAGGCGCCGACGGCAAACTGCTTTTTACCGGTTCTCAAAATTTTTATGACCTAATTTTTGATCTCACTCAAAATGATGCTTTACTTTATAGTTCTTCAGCTGGCTTGTTAAAATCTGATGACGGCGGTAAAAATTGGCAAGCCCTAAAATTACTCACGCCAGCTAAAAATTTAATTATTAATGCCTTAGCTATAAACCCTAAAGATAACAGCCAAATATTTTATGCCACTAATACGGTTTTTTATCGTTCTTCTGATGCTGGAAAAACTTGGATAGCCACTTCCTTACCTTCTAACAAAGTGGCTAATGTATTGCAAATTGACCCGCAAACTCCAAATGTGCTATATTTGGGGATGACTAATAAAGCTAAAAAGTAAAAATCGTAATCTGTAATCCGTAATCTGTAATCCGTAAAAAAAATATATAATTAATTTAAAAATCCTATTACCTAGCTCTACCTACCGGACAGGCAAGCAGGCGAGTTACAAATTACCATTTACGAATTACTAAAATATATGAATATTCAAGACAAAAAAAATGATTTTCAAAGCCTAATAGAACATGCCAAAAACGATATCCAATCCGTGCGCACCAACAGAGCCACCCCAGCCATGCTGGAAAATATTAAAGTGGATACTTATGGATCTAAAATGCCTTTAAATCAAATTGGCAGCATTTCCTCACCAGAACCAACCCAGCTTTTAGTAGAAACTTGGGACAAAAATCTTTTAAAAAACGTGGAGCAGGCCATTGAAACAGCTAGCATGGGTTTTGGCATTAAAAACGAAGGCAATTATTTACGTTTAACCATTTCACCCATGACCGAAGAAACTAGAAAAAAAATTATTAAATCCTTGCATGAAAAAATGGAAACTGCTCGTATTGCCTTAAGAAACTTAAGAGATAAAATTAAAGAAGAAATTATTGGCACGGAAAAAAATAAAGAAATATCTGAAGATGAAAAATATAAACTCATAGAAAATTTAGATGAAATGACACGTGAGCACACAGAAATAATTAATACTTTAGGCAAGAAAAAAGAAGAAGAAATTAAATTATAAATTACAAAAAAACAATTTAACATATGTTATTAACTCTCATAGCTTTTATTATTATTCTAGGTATTTTAGTTTTAGCCCATGAACTAGGACATTTTTTATTCGCCAAACTTTTCAAAGCACGCGTCGAAGAATTTGGTTTTGGTTATCCACCACGAGTGATTGGCATTTACAAAGATGCGGTTGGCAAAAGAAAAATAGTTTGGGGTAAAAAAAAGATTATTAATAATCCTCATACTATTTATTCCCTTAATTTAATTCCCATTGGAGGCTTCGTCAAAATTAAAGGCGAAAATGGTGATGAAAAAAATGATGGGGATAGTTTTGGTGCTAAAAAAATCTGGCAAAGAATTATAATCCTTGTGGCTGGCGTCACCATGAATGTTGTTTTAGCTATTATTTTGTTAACCATCTGTTTTAATACTGGAATTACCACTATTGTTGATGACGCCAATTTGGCGCATACTAAAAATGTTAAAGATTTAAAAATACAGGTTGTCTCTGTTAATAAAAATTCTCCAGCTTCTGAAGCTGGTTTGCTAGTTAACGATGAATTGATAAACATTAATACTCTGCCCATAAAATCTGTAGAATTTTTACAAAATTTTACTCAAGAAAATCCTGGACGAATTATAGATTTAGAAATTTTAAGAAATAATGAAAAATTGCTTTTAAAAATAGAACCGCGAGTTTTACCAACTTCTAATAATAAGGCAGTCCTAGGCATTGGGCTGGCCAAAACCGCTTTTGTGGCCTATAACTTACCTTCGGCTTTTTGGCAAGGAGCTAAAGCTACTTACAATTTAACCATTGCCATGTTTAGCGCTCTAATAGATTTGTTAAAAAATATTATTAGTAAAGGCGAAATGACAGCTGAATTAGCTGGACCAGTAGGCATTGTGTTTTTAACTGATCAAGCGGTAGATATGGGTATTTCTTATGTCTTGCAATTTGCAGCCTTATTGTCTTTAAATTTGGCTTTAATTAATATTTTGCCTATTCCAGCTCTTGATGGTAGTCGAATTTTATTTTTAATTATTGAAAAAATTCGTCGCAAAGAAATGAACCAAAAAATTGAAGCTTTAATTCATAATTTAGGCTTTGCTCTGTTAATGATTTTAATTATTAAAGTAACCTACGATGACTTAGCCCGTTGGGGCGGCCGAATTATTGAAAAAATATTTTAAAATATTATGTCCACTTTAACCCCACAATCAAAAGATTTTTCTGCTTGGTACAACGAAGTTGTTTTAGCGTCTGATTTAGCTGATTATTCTGATGTCAAAGGCTGCATGGTTATTAAACCCTATGGCTATGCACTTTGGGAAAATATGCAAAAAATTTTGGATGCTGAAATTAAAAAATTAGGTGTGGCTAATGTTTATTTGCCATTATTAATTCCAGAAAGTTATTTTAAAAAAGAAGCCGAGCATGTGGCTGGTTTTGCGCCGGAAGTAGCTTGGGTCACAGAAGCAGGCGGTAAAAAATTAGAAGAAAAATTAGCTCTCAGACCAACCTCAGAAACCATTATGTATAGAACTTTTGCCAATTGGATTTCTTCTTACAGAGATTTGCCCCTAAAAGTTAATCAATGGGCCAATATTGTGCGTTGGGAAATGCGTACTAGACTTTTTTTAAGGACCACGGAATTTTTATGGCAAGAAGGCCATACTTTGCATGCCACAAAACCCGAAGCCGATAAAATGGTAGATGCGGCTTTAAAAATGTATCAAAAATTTGCCAATGATTATTTAGCCATTGATGTTCTCGCTGGCCACAAATCTCAATCAGAAAAATTTGCTGGTGCTGAATACACTAAATCCATTGAAGGTATCATGAAAGACGGTAAAGCTTTGCAAATGGGCACTTCGCATTCTTTGGGGCAAAAATTTGCTAAAACTTTTGAAGTTAAATTTTTAGATGAAAATAATCAGGAACAAAATCCTTGGCCAACCAGTTGGGGTGTCTCGACTCGTCTTATCGGTGGTATCATTATGGCCCATGGTGATGATAAGGGTTTAATTCTGCCGCCTAAAATCGCTCCCATTCAATTAATTATTGTGCCTATTTGGAAAACTAGTCAAGAAAAAGAAAAAATTACTAATTATCTTAAAAAAATAACCAAACAACTAGCTGGCCTTAAATATCACATAGATTTTGATGAAAACAAATCTCCGGGCTGGAAATTTAATCAATGGGAATTAAAAGGAGTGCCACTTCGACTGGAAGTTGGCCCTAAAGACGAACTTGCTCAACAGATTGTTTTAGTACGCCGAGATAATGGAAAAAAAAATATTGTCAAACTTTCAGAAATCAAATTGCAAATTAAAAATACCTTAAAAAATATTCAAGCTAATTTATGGCAACAAAATAAAAATTTCTTAACAAAAAATTTGCGTGTTTTTGATAATTATGAAAATTATAAAAAAGAAAGCCAGGATAAAAATTTCCCAGCCTTAATTCATTGGTGCGGTAAAAGCACTTGTGAAGAAAAAATTAAAAATGAGACCAAAGCCACCACCAGAGTTTATCATAATAAAAAATCACCCGGGTGTTGCTTAGTGTGTGGAGCTAAAACCAATAGACAAATTTATATTGCTAAAGCTTATTAAATAAAAAAGTCAGCTTTTCCATATGTTTAAAATTTTATTAACTATTTTCTTATCTCAATTATTATCTTACAATATGCAGACAAACAGTCAAGTTTTGGGTTGGCAGGCAAGCGGGGAACAAGTGGCTGGAGATGAAATAATTGTTAGCGCCCCGCAAAGAATTAATCCCCAAAATTTAGGCTTAGAAATTTCTGCGGCTTCAGCTTTGACCATAGATGTCAGAAGTGGAAAAATTTTATTTGAAAAAAAACCAACTAGCGTGCGCTCTGTTGCCAGTATTACCAAGTTAATGACTGTTTTGGTTTTTCTAGATACTCAGCCCAATTTAGAACAAGAATTTTCTTTAACAAGCGCAGATCTAACAGTCGGCTCTAAACTCAATTTATTGTTTGGAGAAAAAACTTCTTTAAAAAACATTTTGGCTCTGGCCTTAATAAATTCAGATAATAACGCTACTTTGGCTTTGGTACGTTCAACAGGCCTATCAAGTGATGAATTTGTAAAGAAAATGAATTTAAAAGCCCAAGAATTAAACTTAACAGAAACAGTTTTTAATGAACCAGTTGGTTTATCTTCAGAAAATAAATCTAATGTAGCCAGCGTGGCTAAACTTTTAAGTCAAGCGTTGGCTAATGAAATTATCGCAGATTTATTGCAACAAAAATCTTATACTTTTAAAAGTTTACTCAACAAAAATCACACCATTAAAAATACTAATCTGCTGTTGGGCGCTTATGTTTATAGTTTGGGTGGTAAAACTGGTTTTACTGAGGAAGCTAATTATTGTTTTACAGGTAAATTCAAATTAAAAAACAATGCTGAAGTTATTACAGTGGTTCTCGGATCTGAAACCAATGAAAAACGTTTTCAAGATACTAAAGCCATGCTTCATTGGGTAGAAACCAATTATCAATGGTAACAAAAATTTCTATTTACTCCTTACTTTTTTCCTTAATTCATAATTCTTAATTCATAATTCACTTTTTTATTCTATGTCAAAAACAATTCTTATTGCCAACTGGAAAATGCAATTACAAAATAAGGAAGCTTGGGAAATGGCTACTGAACTTAAAAATATAATCCAAAAAACTACAAAAAATATTGAGGTTATTTTATGTCCATCTTTTACAGCTTTACCACAAGTGGCTGAAATTATCAAAGATAGCCCCATAAAATTGGGCGCTCAAAATGTTTTTTATCATGAAAAAGGTTCTTATACTGGTGAAATTTCCCCTTTAATGCTCAAAGAATTGGGCGTCACCCACGTCATTGTTGGCCATTCAGAAAGAAGACATTTTATAGGTGAAACAGATGCAGATCTTAATTTAAAAATAAAAACTTGCTTAACCCATAATTTAACACCGATTATATGCATTGGAGAAACCTTTGATGAAAGACGCCTAGGCAAAACAGAAGTTACTATTATTCGCCAATTGACCCGTGGTTTAGAAGATGTTAAGTTAACAGGAGACCAACAGTTAATCATTGCCTATGAACCAGTATGGGCCATCAGCCCAGCACCTCCAGCAGAACCGACTGACGTTAAAAAGTTGGTTGCTGTTATTAAAATGATTTTGGCTGATTTTTTTTCTGCAGAAGTAATTGATAAAAACACAACCTTAATTTATGGCGGTTCTGTTGACAGTAATAATATTAATGATTTCTTGGAACCAAATTTAATAACAGGAGCTCTTGTTGGTGGCGCCAGTTTAAATATAGAAAAATTTTCCGCTATTATTAATAAAATAAATTAATCATCATAAATTTTAATTTTTGATTTTTAAATTTTGATTTTAATTATATGCTGACCAATTTAAAAAATATTTTAGATTTAACTCAAGGAAAAAATTGTGCTTTGGGGGCTTTTAATGTAGCTAATCTAGAAACGACTCTGGGTATTGTTAAAGCGGCTAATAATTTAAAAGCACCAGTAATTATTCAAGTATCTGAAACAACTATTGAATATGCTGGTTTAAACACCATTGTGGCTATTGTTAAAACTTTGGCTGAAGATAAAAATATAACTGTGCCCATTGCCTTACATTTAGATCATGGGAAAAGTTTTGAGTCTGTTAAAAAATGTATTGCTGCTGGTTTTTCTTCCATTCATATCGATGCCTCGCTCTTACCCTTTAATGATAATGTAGAATTAACCAAAACTTCTGTTCTTTATGCCCACGAACATAATGTTTTAGCTCAAGGTGAACTGGGCATCTTAAAAGGAGTCGAAGACAAAGCTCAAACTCCTGAAGATATGGCCCCATTTTTTACTGACCCAGATGAAGCCGCGGAATTTGTTAAATTAACTGGAGTGGATACTTTGGCTATTTCTATTGGCAACATGCATGGTATTAAAAAATTTCGTGATATTGAAGTGCCACCACTAGATATACCTCGCCTAAAAAAAATTCATGAACTTATCCCCAATACACCAATTGTTTTGCATGGCGCTTCTGGGATTAAACAAGAACAAATACAACCAGCTATTGAAAACGGGGTGCGAATTATTAATATTGACACAGAAATTCGCTTGGCTTTCTCTACTAGCCTTAAAAAGACTTTAACTGACGATTCTTTGCTATATGATCCAAGACAAATTTTAACGCCTAGTATTTTGGCCATTGAACAAATAGTTAGTGAAAAAATAAATATATTTAATAGTCAAAATTTGCTTTAATCAAACCATATGTTAACTTATATTTTTATAATCATTATCATAATTTGTTTATTTTTCTTGGTACGTATTCTAGCCCCAAAATTTAAACTGTTAACGCATATTAATTTGGAAGAACTAAAGGTTGAAAAACAAGCCAAAGTTAAAGCAGAACTGTTAGAAAAGAGACTTAAAAGAAATTTTGGCAATTTGATTCATGTTTTTAAATCCTCCCAATGGAAAAAAGTCCTTAATTTTTTTTATAAAAGTTATCAAAGAATATCAGCTTTAGAAAAAAAATATATTGAAGAAAGAAAAACCAAAAAAATATTAACCTTAAACAAGTTTGAACAAGAAGAAAAAATAAGACAAAAAATTAATCAAGCTGAAGAATATTTAAAAGATAATAATTTTTCACTAGCCGAGAAAATCTTTTTGGAAGTTATTACTATTAATCCCAAAAATATTGTTGCCTATCTTGGTTTGGCGAAAATTTATATTGCCCAAAAGGATTTTAATCAGGCTAAAGAAATTTATGAATTCATTATAAAAATAGATAAAAATAATGATCGCGCTTTTAATGGACTGGGGTCCATTTCTTTAGAAACTGGAGACCTAGAAAAAGCTAAAAATAATTATCAAAAATCTTTAGACCTATTTCAAAAAAATCCTGAATACTACTTGGATTTGGCCACTGTAGAATATAAACTAAGCAATCCCGGCAAAGCTCTGACTGCCATTCGTCACGCTTCAGAAATCGAACCTAATAATCCTAAATATCTTGATTTTTTAATAGAAGCTGCTATTATTAATAAGAATAAAATTTTAGCTTTAGATGCTTTTAATAAATTAAAAAATACCAACCCAGAAAATCAAAAGTTGCCAGAATTTAAAAAGAAAATTCAGGAAATGTGAATTTTTGCGTGCCGTTAAAATATGCTTTAGAGCATATTTTAACTAACTCAGTTGGTAGACCAGCCTGCCACAGCCTGAGCCGACATAGCTCATTTGGTAGAGCAACTCCATGGTAAGGAGTAGGTGCCCGGTTCAAATCCGGGTGTCGGCTCAGGCTGTGGCAGGCGGGGCAACTCCATAAATGGTAAGGAGTAAGTACCCAGTTCAAATCCTGGCAACGGCTAAGCCGAATTTATTAGGCATTAAATAAAATATATGAAAAAAATTAATAAATTTATTTTTCTAATAAGTTTGATAATTTTTATTTTGGTAACAATTTTTGTAATCACCATGAAATTTGTAGTTGGAGGAGAGTAGGGGATAATTAAAATAACTATATGAATCGTCACCATGTGTGAGACGATTTTTTAATTCCTAATTTTTATGTTATAATAAAAATAATGTATCCACACCCAAAAAATAAAACAAAAGTACTGCCAGCCATTATTTTTTTATTAATGGTAATTTTTTCTTTTGGCTTGATTAAGCAAACTTTGGCTACAGACAACGACTCTAGCACCTCAACCCCACAAGCAACCGTAGCCGGAGTTGAAGATGCCAAACTAAACGAGGCATTACAACAAAAAAAAGATCGCATTGCTGAGTTGGAAGCTCAGATTAACGAATATCAAAAAAATATTAATTACCAAAAAAAACAATCCGTCTCTCTGTCTAATCAAATTTCCATCTTAACCAATGAAGTTGATAAATTGGCCAAAGAAATTGACTTAAAAACTAATCAAATTGAAGCTACGGAAATGGAAATATCTACGACTGAGGAAAAAATCACTAACACAGAAAACGATATTGGTACGCAAAAATCTCACCTCACTGAATTTATCAAAACTATGGATAGGCTGGATCAAAAAAATGCTTTTGAAATTCTTTTGTCAGTTGATAATTTTTCTGATTATTACAATCATTTACACACTTTGTCTATCTTGGAAAATAATACTGGAGATATTTTAAAAGAACTTAAAGATTTTAAAGCTAATTTAGAAGCAAATAAAAAACTTTTGGGTGAAAAAAAAGCCAGCTTGGAAAATTTATTACAAGAGTTAGATGAAAAAAAATCTGCCCAGGAAGAACGTTCTTACGCCAAACAAAGTCTCTTAAAAGAGAGTCGCAACTCTGAAGCCAAATTTAGCTCTTTAGTTTCTCAATTAAAAGCCGAACAAAATTCTGTTAATACCGATATTGTGGAATTAGAAAAAAAGATGCGCCAACAAATTTCCAAAGATAAAAATAAACTAGAATCTTTGGGTGATAGCAATTTCATCTGGCCCACCAAAAGTCATCAAATAAATACCTATTTTCATGATCCAGATTATCCTTTTCGCTATGTTTACGAACACCCAGCCGTTGATTTAAAATCTCCACAAGGTGCCTCTATTGTGGCAGCTTCTTCCGGCTATGTAGCCAAAGCCAAAGATGCTGGCATGGGTTATAGTTATATTATGATTATTCATGCTGATGGGCTATCCACAGTTTACGGTCATATTTCTAGAATTTTAGTTGCTCAAGATCAATTTGTTTCAGCTGGAGAAATTATTGGTTTATCTGGTGGCATGCCAGGAACTCCGGGTGCTGGTCGCATGACCACTGGACCACACTTACATTTTGAAGTGCGCAAAAATGGTATTCCGGTTAATCCTTTAGATTTTTTACCTTAAAAAAGATGCCCAATAATAATTCTCATGAACAAAATGTGGCTCTTATTTTTACTCGCGTAAGCGAGATTTTTGATTTAAAAAATTTTCAATTTAAAATTATGCGCCGTCAAATAGATGAAGAGGGGAGAGGTGTTTTAAATTTAAAAAAATCATATGTTTTAGCGCATACGAATTTAAAAAATAAAACTATTACTATTGATATCTACACACCCAGACACCGTAAACCCAAAAGTCTTAAATCTATTGTCAATATATTGGCCCATGAAATAGCCCATCACCAAAAAATGCCTTTTAGACAACTTTTCAGACGTCGAATTATCACCCGTCAACATTACCCAGCCTTTTATAAACAAGTTAATAAAAACATCAAAAAAATTTATCAAGACGAAGTTTTAAAACAATTACTAATTCCAATCATTAAGAACTAAATTGCTATTTTATTTTCCCGTCAGCTTTTAATATTTTAAAATTTAAAATTGTATTATTACCCAAGCGAATGAAATTTCCTATGAATATCTTTAAGACGTTTATTAGTCACATGAGTATAAATTTGTGTAGTCGTAATGGAAGAATGCCCCAACATTTCTTGGATAGCCCGTAAATCCACACCTTGTTCTAATAAATCTGTGGCATAAGAATGCCTTAAAGTATGTGGTGAAGTCAGAGTAGAAACTCCTGTTTTTTTAGCATAGTATTTGACCAATCTTTCTACTGAGCGGACACTTAAACGTCTATCAGAGCCTATTTTACCGCGATAATTGACAAATAAGGCATTGTTATCATCCTGTCTTTTGGCTAAATATTTTTTTAACCACAAAAAAGCTCTGGCGGAAAAATAGACCACTCGCGGTTTAGAACCTTTGCCAATAACTTGTAATTCCAAATCATTATTAGACAAAGAACCTTGTAGTTGATCTCTATTCAAGGCCACCAGTTCAGCCACCCTCAAACCAGTGGAAAAAAAAGTTTCTAGAATGGCCCGATCCCTTAAGCCGCTAATACTATTTTCATCTGGAGCTTGCAATAAGCGTTCAATTTCTTCTATTTTTAAAAAATGTATTTTCTTTTCTTTAGCTTCGCGAGCTAATTTAATTTTATCTGCTGGTAAAGACAAAATATCTCTTTCAGTAAAATAAACCAATAAAGCCCTTAAAGCAATCAAATAATAATTTTGAGTGCTTTTTTTAATTTCTTTACCTGTGTGAGCATCTTTTTGTTTAGACAAAAAGAAACGATATTTCCAAATAATTTCATTAGTTAAATCATGTGGCTTAATATTTTCTAATTTGGTGGATCTTAAAAATAATTCAAATTTTTTTAAGAAGTTGCCATAATTTTCTTGAGTTTTATCAGCTAAGCCTTTTTCTACCGCGCACCATTCTAAAAAAGGTATAATATGTTCTCTGATTGGTTTATTATTCTTTTGCATATAACTATATTATACGACATTTAACCTAAAAAGCAAAATGGGCACTTTAGGTCAAAATGTAAATTGTAGAAGCAAGCCTTGTGGTTGCCCTTAACTGTAAATAATTAATTATTAAATAATTAATAGGGGAATAAAAAATAAATATTTTAAAAAATATTTATGGTCATCTAAAAGACTAGATTTTTTAAAAAACAGACGGAGAAGTGGTTCAAAATATAATTAGCTAAGATAAGCAATTTGTTTAAGGTTATATGTCGCTTAAGCTACCTTATACGACGTGTAAGCCTATTTTATTTTGCCCCTCCTGGTGCTTCCCCTTTAAACTTTTGCCTACTAAAATATTTAATTTACTTATTCGTGTAATATTCGTATTTATTCGCATCAATATTCGTGTGTCACTTATAATATACCCTATCTTTAATCCTCACATCCAAATATTGGATCTTCGTATTCTTAAACTTCTCTTTCCAAACGCTACTAGCCAATTTTAAGGATTCTTCGATATCTAAATCAAGATCAAACAATAAATACCAATTATCCCCTGTAATTAATTTTATTTCTCGACTCTCAAGACCAGCCAGCTCAAAAGAGGTGACTTTTTTATCTTTAAAATAAAAACTAAATAAAGCCAATAGTTTTTTAAGATAATCAGTTTGCTTTTCTGTTAAATATTTATGCCCAATAATAATTTCCGTGCTTGTGCTATAACTGACAATGGGTAATTCATAATTTTTGATATCTTTAATTTCAGCGCGCAAAGTACCATCTTTTAAAATAGAATAATATTTTTTATCTGCTAAAAAAATTGCCACGGATTCGCTTTTAACAATATTTATTTTTAAAGCATTGGGATAAATAACTTGTAAATCTAAATTTTCTATTTCTATTTGTCGCTTTAAAGTATTCTCCAAATATTTTTTATTCACAAAAAAAGCATTTTGATTAGAAAAAAAACCAAATCTTTGAAATTGGAAAGAATCTTGGACAATTCTTTCAGCTGTGGCCAACTCCCCCACTTTGCTTAAGCCAGTAATGGTTATTTTTTTAATTTTAAAAACACTGGAAAAAAATAATAAATAAATTGTACCAATAATTAAAATTAAAATACCAAAAAACAAAATCATTTTTTTAATAAATGATTTGCGCTTTTCTGCTTTTTCTTCAGCTCTCAGACAATGCTCTGGTTTAAGTTGTTTGCTTTGGCAATAATCTTTTTTTAGCATATTCCACAATTTATCCCGAGCGATTAGTCGAGGGATCCCGTAGAAAATTATAAAAACTTTTATTACTGTTTTTTAACATATTTTTATCTAACCTTAGCCAAAAAATCCACTACCTATTGACATAATAATAATGATATGCTATACTTTATCCATTAAATATAATGGAGGAAAAATGAAAATTTATCTCAATATTTTTTGGTTGGTTGTTTCCGTCATATTTATTACTAGCGGAACTTTTTTAAAGGACACAGTCGTGTCCCCCTTGGCCTACATATGCGTAGCGCTAGGGGTGGGTGCATTCATCAAATCCATCAATTTCACTTTTGGTAGAAATGACAATCCCCCATCAGCCAACTAATTTTGGACGCAAGTCATCTTCTGTGCAGAAGATGACTTTTTATTTTCTCAAAAAACTTTTCTCTATCGTTAAAAAAATATCTTTCAAACAAATCATCTATATATTTTTCTGTTCCACCATAATTATCTTGCCAAAAATTATAATTTAAAAAATCAAATTTTTTAGAATTTAAAATCAAATCCACAATTCTCTCTTTAACATTATGCTCAATTTTATATTTCAAAATATCGGGCTCTAATAAAATATGCACTAATTCATGCCAAATTATTTTTGCGCCTTTAGAGTTGTTTATACTAAAAATAATTTTATTAGGTAAATTATATGAACCGCCAGGTCCATATTTTGTTAAAATAATTTCAATGTTTTGAAGCACTTGTTTATCAAATACTATTATCAAATTTTTCTCCATTAAACTGGCATATTTTTCAAAATACATTTTTATTTTTTCAGCCATTATTTTATAATCATTTTTGTTATATTCTCTGTTTGTTTTTTCTTTTATTATTTCTTCACTGTCCCCTATTTCTATTTTTTCTGGCAACACACAATTATAACCGTTTTTATCAAACCATCTTTTTTTACTCAAATATTTTTTTACTAATTCAACCTCTAACTCTAAACTAAATTTTATTTCCGACTGCATAATTAATTTTTGTCATGCCGAACTTGTTTCGGCATCTCCTTATTTCAAGTTAATCATAAATTTTGAGATCCTGACCTTCGTCAGGATGACAAAAATGTGTTTATTAACATGCCAATACTTTTTTCCCTACTACCTCTTGTAACACCTCCGGCACCCGCACACTCCCATCTTCATTTTGAAACTGTTCTAAAATGGCTGGGATAAGTCTCGAGGTTGCCAAGCCTGAGCCATTTAGTGTGTGCACATATTCATTCTTGCCTTGCTCGTTTTTATAACGAATATTGGCCCTTCTGGCTTGATAATCTAAAGCATTAGACACTGAAGAAACTTCTTTATAAATATTCATACTTGGAATCCAGACTTCAATATCCACAGTTTTAGCCATAGCGGCCGAAGCATCGCCAGCCGCCAAAAGGGATGTTTGATAATGCAGTCCCAGCCCTTCGACCAATTTCTCGGCATTCGTTAGCAATTCATCAAAAGCTGCCCAAGAATCTTCTGGTTTGGTAAATTGAAACATTTCAATTTTATTAAATTGATGACCGCGAACCATTCCCCTTTCTTCTTTGCGATAACTCCCGGCTTCACGGCGAAAACACGCTGAATAAGAATAATATTTCTTGGGTAATTTATTGCCATCTAAAATATCATCACGGTGAAAATTATTAATCATCATCTCCGAAGTAGCATCCAAACACAAACCATCTTCCACCCAAAACAAATCTTCCCGAAATTTTGGCAAATGTCCCGAAGCATAAGCCGAAGATTCATTCAATAAATATGGCAACAATAAAAATTCATAACCATTTTTTTTATGAAATTCGACAAAATAATTAAGTAATGCCCATTCAAGTAGCGCGCCATCGCCAGTGTAGCACCAAAATCCCGCTCCACTCATCTTGGCTGCGCGTTCATAGTCAATCAAACCCAAACTCGTGGCCAGTTCCACATGGTCTTTGGACTGGAATTTAAACTCTGGTTTATTGCCAAATGTTTTTAAAACTTTATTATTTTCCTTGCCACCCGCCACTACATCATCAGCTGGTATATTTGGCAAAGCTGATAATTTTTCTTTTAATTCTTCTTCCACACCAGCCAATTTCTCGTCCAATTCTTTTATACTCTCCCCTACTTTTTTCATTTGCTCAATAATTTCTTCGGTTGGTTTGGTTTTAGAAAATTTATTTCTTTCAGCCTTTAGTTCATCCGCTTTGGCAATTAATTCTTTTCTTTTATCATCCAGTTTTATCATCACGTCCAAATCTACCTTATCCATTCTTTTTAATAAGGCCTTTTCTACTTCTTCTTTTTGATTGCGAATTTTTTGTATGTCTAACATATAATTCAAATATCAATTAACAACCAGCAATTAGCAATTTTTATTTATGGTTTGGATGCTTGAATAAAGCATTGCTGAAATTTCATCTGCCCAAGCCATTAAATTTTGATAATTCTGCTGATCAATATATTTTAATTCATAAGACAAATAAATAATATATTTACACTCTCTGGCCGACCCATATAAAATCTCATAAAAATTTAACATAACTTTTGGCCTTTTCCTCGCATAACCTTCAACATAATTTAACATTATTGAAACAGCCGCTCTTCTTATTTGTGATGTCAAACCATAAATTTCTTCCTTGGGAAATTTAGAAGTATTAACATAAACCAATTTAATAAAGTTATGAATTTTTATTTTTAAAATATTATCTTGCATTTTGCTACTTGCTAATTGTTGGCTGTTTACTGTTTCTTCATTCCCTCAAACGCTCTCAAAACTTCCAAAGGTATAGCAAAAACTAGCGTATTGGATTGATCCGAAGACACGTCGTTGATCGTCTGCAAAGTGCGCAAATGCAAAGCGCCTTGCGAACCCGCCAAGATATTGGCTGCTTTGGCCATATTTTCCGCTGCCACCACCTCACCCTCGGCTTTAATAATAACTGCCCTTCTCTCACGCTCTGCTTCTGCTTGTTTGGCAATCACCCGTTTCATATCTTCTGGCAAATTAATATCTTTCAACTCCACTGAATCTACCTTGACACCCCAAGGATCCGTGGCCGCGTCCACCACCATCTGAATTCTTTTGGAAACATCATCCCGATTGGAAAGCAATTGATCCAAATCCACTTCACCGACCGCGTTTCTCATGGTCGTTTGCGCCAACTGTGATACGGCGTAATAAAAATCTTGAACCTCAATCACCGCTTTGGCCGCGTCAGATATTTTATAATAAATAACCGCGTTCACTTTAACAGAAATATTGTCCTTGGTGATCGCCTCTTGATCCGGCACATCCACCGCCTTGACCCGGATGTCTACTTTTTTCATGGACTGAAAAACGGGCCAAACAATTCTCCAGCCCGGATTTTTCATACCCGTTGCTTTACCCATAGTGAACATGACCCCGCGTTCGTATTGATTAATTTGACGCAAGCTGGCAAGCACCAGCACCACTAAGATGATTAAAATTGTGTACCACATAAAATTAAATTTAATTTTTAATTTATAATTTCTAATTTTTAAACATCTTAAAGATATTTATAAACATCATGTTTACCAATAGAAATAAAAAGAATATCTCCATTCGGCATTCTCTCAAATATAATTCTATAATTCACACTCAAACTGATTGACCATAATCCAATCATTTTACCTTTTAAAGCATGCAAACGCAATGATGGATGCAAAGGATTATCTTTAAAAATTTTTTCTTTAATTATCGCTATTCTAATTATTTCTTCCGACAGTTTTCTTAATTCTTTAACAAATTTTGATGAATAAACTATTTTTTTGACAATCATAAAAGATCAGCCATAGAATTAGCTTTAATTGCTTTACCTTTGTCATATTCTCTTCTAGCTTGTTTAACTGTGGCCAATAATTCTTTTTCTGAAATCAAATTCTCGTCTAAATCTAACAAATGTTTTATATATTCGCTCACACTATCAAAACCTCTGACTTTTATCTTTTGTTTTATCGTCGTCAACGTTTTACTAGGTAATGAAATGCTTAGAACTTCGCGCATATTTTTTAAAATTATTAATAATTATTAATTTTAATGTAATACAACTGTAATAATTTGTCAAATCTGCAATTTTTGTATTTTCTATAATACTCAATACGTTATACATTTTTTCTCGCCGCTAAATTAAACTGATAAAAATATCTATTCAAATTATCGTCGCTAGACTTATATTCATTTGCGCCCACAAAATAATCACCCAAAACTTCTTTTAACTGGCAAAGTTCTCCCAACCGGCCGCGATTTTTCTTGTCCTCAATGGTAAAATACAGCAACTCCAAGGCGCGTTCAAAAGCCAATTGACTGTATTCTTGGTTGCCTTTATTTTTCCAATTGATCGCCCGACCGACTTCCGCGCCAATATTGGCCATCTGCTCAAAAATATTCATTTCAAACCACCTGCCGGACTCTAATAAATTTTTGTGTTGAAAAACCATAATTTATTATTCATTATTCACTAATTTTTCCACCACTTCCACAATCTTTTTTCTTACTTCCTCAGCCTCCACTCCTCTACTTCGATTACTCTGCCAAGGTCGAATATTTATCATGGAATCAAACTCAATAAAATTTTCTGCACCAAAAAATTCTGGATATAAATTTATACCCCACAAATCTTTTTGCGCCGAGCCATTTTCCAGCATTATTTGTTCCAAATCTGCGTGCATGTCTGCGTCAAGAACCATAATCCCCTTTTCTATGTCTACTACTGCCTTCACTAAATTACCAAACATATTCTCTGACATTTTTTGCAACTCTTTTAATTTAATTTTATCTGTAATTATTTGCATAAAACTATTTTAAATTTTTTGCCAAGCTTCAGTGATTAATTTTCCAGATTCAACATCATTAGGATTGCCAGAAACATAGGCATAAACCCTATTATTGTCAACCGAAACATTAAATTGTCCGGCTCGTACATGGTCATTTGTTTTTTCTAATATTGCTTTTAATTGCTCCACTTCGTGTTCATTTCTACCACAACCCCCATAAAGTTGTTGGCACATGGCCACTGCTTTTTCAATGGCTTCTTGGTGAGAAGAAAATGTTTTTGATTGAGTGGTTTTTATTTTTTCTTGTTCATGGAGAACTGACCCAGTTTCTGATGCTTGTCAGAATGATGTTTTCATAATTTAAAAAATTATTTTATTTATATTATCTATTTTTATAAAATTATATTTTTTTCCTGCGGTCGCATCAACGGAAACAGAACCACATCGCGTAAATTAGTTTGATTGGTTAAAAGCGTAATTAAACGCTCAATGCCCAAGCCAAAACCAGAAATCGGTGGCATGCCATATTCCATAGCCAAAATATAATCATCATCCCCTGCTTGCGCTTCCTCATCGCCTTTCTTGGCCGCCTCGGCTTGTTCTTTAAACCTTTGGGCCTGATCAGCTGGGTCAACGAGCTCAGAATAAGCTTTGACAATTTCCCAGCCATTGATGACTAATTGAAACTGTTCAACTTTGCTTGAGTCTGCATCGCTTCTTCTAGCCAAAGGCTGTAATTCCACTGGATAATTATATAAAAATACTGGTCCAACAATATTTGACCTGGAAACTTTTTTGTAGAGTGCATCCACTAAACTACCATAACCCATGTGTTCCATATCTTCAATTTCTATTTTTTTATTTTTAATTTCTTTTTGCAATTCTTTTATATTTTTTAGTTTTTCAATATCAATACCCGAATCTTTTTTAATCATGGCTACAAAATCCACCCGTTTCCAAGGCGTGGTAAAATCCACCTCCCTATTTTTATTGTCTTTACCTATAATATTTATTTTTTTATTTAATTTTAATTTAGCAAATAAATAATCAAACATCTTTTCTGTAAATTCCATATTATCTTCAAAATTCCAATAAGCGCTATAGTGCTCCAAACTCATATGCTCTGGCAAATGCGAGGGGTCAAAACCTTCATTACGAAAAACCTTGCCCAGTTCAAATACTTTTTCATAACCGCCAACAATCAATTCTTTCAAAGGCAACTCTAAAGAAATTCGGAGGAATACATCAATATCAAGCCCATTGTTATGCGTTTTATAGGGCTTAGCCGAAGCGCCGGTTGGTGAATGCATTAAAGTTTGTGTTTCAACTTCTGTAAAACCTTCGCTCCAATAAAATTCCCGCAAGGCTTTAATAAATTCACTGCGAAATTTAAATCTGGCTTTGCTTTCTTCATTAGCAATTAAATCCAAATATCTCTGGCGATAACAGGCTTCTTCATCTTTTAATCCGTGCCACTTTTCTGGCATTGGCCGAAGGGCTTTACCTAAAAATTCAAACTTTTTTACCAAAAGAGTTTTCTCGCCTTTGTGAGTGGTAAAAACCTCGCCTTCCACGCCGATAAAATCACCCATATCAAAAATTTCCTGAAACAATTTAAATTGTTCTTCACCAACTTCATCGGCCTTAACGGCAATCTGGGCTTTGCCACTCCAGTCTTGTAGGTGGGCAAAAGATAATTTACCCATTACTCGAATGGTTAAAATTCTGCCAGCTGTAATTATTTTTTTCCCATCATCAAAATTTTTTATATCCAAAACTTGATTTTCTTTAACAAATCTGGCTGGGTAAGGATTAAGACCTGAGGCTTTTATTTTAGCCAATTTTTGTTGTCTAATTTGGTGTTCATTTTGATATTCCATATATAATCTAATAATTTAGCGTAAAGTAGCGTTGTTTTTATGCGTAAAGTAGCGATAAAAACATTTTCAACACAGACCAACGCAAAAGTGTATACTAAACTACGCTTACAAGATAAATGTATACTTTATATTATAAAACAAAACCCCCCGCTTAGCAAGCAAGGAGTTTTAAAATATATAAATAATATTTTTATCTATTTACCACAAACATTGGTCGCCGTGCAAAACATGGCTCCATCTTCAAAATAACAATATGTCCAACCATCTGCATTGGCGTCTCTGGCTTTGATACAAGCGGCTGTGTCAATATCACCAATTTCCACAGTAGAAGTAGCGGTGGAATTACCATCACCCACAACAAAATCACCAGTCGTCGTCGCTGTGCCACGAGTATAAATATTACCAACCACAGTAAATTTTTCACCATACCAACCACCCGGAGTTGTAGTGGCAATGCCAATCGCGCCACTAGAAAGTGAAGTGCCTGTGCCATCAATACCTTTACCAAAAAGTAAGTTACCAATATTTAAAGTGTTGGCAGAACTCACTGCTGGGGCGTCAATATCATAACCAATGACAATATTATTAGAACCAGTAGTTAGGTTATCAGCCGCTTTATAACCAAGGGCGATGTTACTATTACCAGTTCTGATATTGACGCCAGCTTGGTAGCCGATCCAAGTGCTGGAGGCGTTGGAATAACCATTAGAATGCCCTCTACCCGCTTCATAACCCAGGGCAGTATTAGCAAAAGCCTGTCTCCATTGATAGCCCAAAGAATTATAGCCCACTGCTGTATTCCAGGAACCTACCTCGTTCCACCATAAAGAACCTAGGCCAACACCCACATTCCCTTCACCAGTATAATTATACATGCCAGCTTGATCACCCAAATAAGAATTATATGAACCGGTGGTATTATTATATCCAGAATCATTACCCACAGCCGTATTCTGCATACCGATTGTATTATTTGGCAAAGAATAGTTGCCAACAGCTGAATTATAAGCGCCGGAAGTATTATAATACAATGACCTTGTGCCAACAGCTACATTGTTATAACCCCTGGCGTTATTATAAAGAGTCTCGTTTCCCACTGCCACGTTTGAACTGCTATATGATGGGCCAAAAGAGTTTGACGCACTATATAATGATTGATAACCGATTCCTGTATTTGATCCAGTAGAGGTAGCAGTATATCCGGCTTGATAACCCATAAATACATTTTTTGTACCACCATTAGTTAAATTCTTTCCTGCTTCTGTCCCAACTGAAACAGAATAATTAGTTGAAGAAGCATTCAATACTTGTAAATCGTTCTGATAAATCGCGCTATTTGGTCCTTGAAGAATATTGCCAGTGACGGTTATGTTACCGACGGTATTAATATTTTCGCCAATAGTTGTGGCGGCTTTGGTTTCTGAAACAAAAAACACATTGACCGCGAATATTGCTACTACCAATAAAGAAAAAAATAAAATTTTTTTGAGCATAGGGTTAGGTTTAATTTTAAAAATATTTTATGTTTAATTTGCTTGCCAAGCTTTCTATCATCTAATAATTAAGTAACAACACCCAACCATTACCAGCATTATTACAAACACACAAAGAGCCATTTCCGCCGCCACTAGAACAATCATCTGAATCAGTGGCTCTTGTTACGGCACCGGGTGTGCAACTTGCAGGCAAACTGGCTACCACATAACCATTGGCCAGCATCATCTGTCCAACAGTCAAATTACCAGTTACATATTCCGAACCGGTAACTGTCAATTTTTCTCCATAAGTTCCTCCTGGAGTAGTGGTAGCAATACCAATCGCGCCACTGGAAATAGAAGCGCCTGTGCCGTCAATGCCTGTGCCAAAAATCAAATTGCCAATACTCATTCTATTTGATCCTGTAGCCGAGGGTGCGTCAATATCATAACCAATGACAATATTGTTAGAACCGGTGGTCAGGTTGTCGGCGG
>DAOOOW010000011.1:0-37222 GCA_035387885.1 bacterium | reverse complement strand
TAAATTTGGAATTGGAAAAACAGGGCGAAGAAAAATTTGCTAATCCCAGAAATGCCGCCGCGGGAACCGTTAGGCAATTAGATCCACAAGTAGCGGCTAGTAGAGATTTGCAAAGTTTTTTTTATATTTTAAATTTAGGTTTGCCCGCCTCCGTTCCAGCAAATCAAATTAACACTCCGGCGGGCAAGCTCTTGTTTTTTGATACTCAGTATGATATGTTAAAAAAACTGCAAGAAATGGGATTTAGAGTGGAAAAACATTTTGTAAAAATAAATAAAATTTCTGAGGCTAAAGATTTTTTTGATAACATTGCTAAAATTAGAAACAAACTTGATTTTGAAATTGATGGCATTGTTATCAAGGTGAACAATTTGGCTTGGCAAGGAGTACTTGGACGCACAGCTAAGCATGTGCGTTGGGCTTGCGCTTATAAATTTGCAGCTGAGCAGGCCACAACAATTGTTGAAGATATTCAGGTGCAAGTTGGTCGCACAGGTGTATTAACTCCAGTGGCGCATTTGCGACCAGTATCTGTGGCCGGTTCAACAGTTTCTCGAGCCACTTTGCATAATGCAGATGAAATAAAACGCACAGATATTCGAATTGGCGACACAGTGATTATCCAAAAAGCTGGCGATGTTATTCCAGATATTGTGGAAGTTTTATATAAAATGCGTACTGGCAAAGAGAAAAAATTTATTATGCCGAGAATTTGCCCGGTTTGCAATTCAGAAGTCATACAACCAGAAGGTGAAGTGGCCTATTACTGCACCAATAAAAATTGTTTTGCCCAAACCAAAGAAAAACTTTATCATTTTATCTCGCGTGGTGCTTTTGACATTCCTGGCTTGGGACCAAAAATTATTGATTTACTCCTGGACGAAAATTTAATTGAAGATGCGGCAGATATATTTAGTTTAAAAGTTGGAGATTTAGAAAGTTTACCGCGCTTGGGAGAAAAATCAGCGAATAATATTATTACAGCCATTGAATCAAGAAAGAAAATTAGTTTAGCCAAATTTATTTATGCTTTAGGTATAAGGCATGTGGGGGAAGAAACAGCCATTTTGTTGACTTCGCGAATTAGTGTGAATAAAAATGTGCGAATTATTACAAATAATTTTATTAAAATAATGCAATCACTAAACATAGAAGAATTAAGCGAGATTGAGGGCATTGGGCCAATTATGGCGGAAAGTGTGGTAAATTGGTTTAAAGATAATAAGAATATTAAATTAGTAGAAAAACTTTTTGAGAATGGGGTAGAAATAGAAAATGGTAAAAGTCAAAAGGAAAATGTAAAAAATAAAAAATTAACTGGCAAAAGTTTTGTGTTGACTGGAAGTTTGGAAACAATGGAAAGAGAAACGGCGAAAGAAAAAATTAGAGAACTGGGTGGGGAAGTTTCGGAAACAGTTTCTAAAAAAACAGATTATTTAGTGGTTGGCGAAAACCCAGGTTCCAAATTAGCCAAAGCCAAAAGTTTAGAAGTTAAAGTTTTGGGTGAGAAAGATTTTTTGGAGATGATGAAATAGTCAAATAATAATATTTTTTAAATTTGACAGTTTTTTTTATCTATGCTATTTTATAAACAATTGTCCGAAAACTTGACTTTTATTAAATTATTAGTTAATACTCCTTAACTTTAACGGCAGAATAGGAAAAATCTTGTTCTGAAATTTCGCTAAAGTTAGCCATCTTTCATGGCTTATAAAACGCAGTAAACCAATTATAAATTTAAGAACTCTTCCTGTGGAAAAGTAGGCGGAAGAGCTCTTTTTGTTGCCCTTTTAATTTTTTCAGTAGTTTAAGTTAAAAAAGAAATGTTATAAGATATATTTTATATCTATTATATATTAATTTAAAACCTATGCCGCAACTTGCTTCAAGAAAATTTTTTAAAAGTCAACAAAGAGTTTTGCCATTGCCAGATTTAATTGAGGTACAAAAAAGATCTTATACTTGGTTTTTTGAAGAAGGTCTGAAAGAACTCTTCGAAGAAGTTTCTCCCATCACAGATTTTATTGGTCGTGATTTGGAATTGTATTTTAATAATTTTTATTTAGACGAACCAAAATTTGATGAAGTCAGAGCCAAACTTCGTAATGCTACTTATGAAGCACCACTTCGAGTGCAAACCAAACTTGTTAACAAAAGAACAGGTGTGGTCAAAGAACAAGAAATATATCTAGGTGATTTCCCCTTGATGACCAAGCGAGGAACTTTTGTAATTAATGGTATTGAAAGAGTAATTGTTTCCCAACTGATTCGTTCGGCTGGGGTTTTTTTTAGTTCAGAATTTTATAAAGGCAAAAAATATTATGGGGCTAAAATAATTCCTAATCGTGGCGCCTGGCTGGAAATTGAAACTAATTATAATAATGTTATTACAGTTAAAATAGATCGTAAAAGAAAAGTGGCTATTACTGCTTTGCTTAGAACTTTTGGTTATAGCACTGATGATGAAATTAGAGATTTATTTAAAGATGTGGACACAGACAGCGAAAATAAATACATCGCTAGCACTTTAGAAAAAGATACTAGCAAATCTGAAGCTGAAGGCTTTAAAGAGGTTTATAAAAGAATCCGCCCTGGAGATTTAGCCACCACTGAAGATGCCAAACAATTAATTGAAAGTATGTTTTTTAAATTTGAAAGATATGATTTGGCTCGCGTGGGTAGATATAAAATGAATCAAAGATTTGGTGAAGAATATCCTTTGATAAAAGAACACAGAACTTTAAAACCTACAGATTTAGTTAGTGTCTTAAAAGAAATTATTGTTTTAAATAATACTCAAAAAGAACCAGATGATATTGATCACCTTGGCAATCGTCGTGTTAGAGCAATTGGTGAATTGGTGCAAAATCGTTTTCGTATTGGGCTGGCTAGAATGGAGCGTATTATTAAAGATAAAATGTCGACTTTGGATATTAATGCTATTACTCCAGCTTTATTAGTTAATGCCAGACCAGTCATGGGCGCGGTTAAAGATTTTTTTATGTCTTCTCAATTGTCCCAATTTATGGATCAAACAAATCCTTTGGCTGAACTGGAACATAAAAGACGTTTGTCGGCCTTAGGTCCTGGCGGTTTATCTCGTGAAAGAGCTGGTTTTGAAGTTAGAGATGTACACCGAACTCATTATGGCAGAATTTGTCCTATTCAAACTCCAGAAGGTCCTAACATTGGTTTGGTTGGCCACTTGGCTTCTTACGCTAAAGTTAATGATTTTGGTTTTATTGAGACTCCATATTTTAGAGTTAAAGATGGCAATGTAACTAATGACGTTGTTTATTTAGATGCTTTTGATGAAGAAAAATTTATTAGTACATCTGCTACTACGCCTTTGGATGAAAATGGTAATTTTATTCAAGAAAAAGCAGAAGTCAGAAAAAACGGTGAACCAGTACTCGCACACACCAAAGATGTTAATTTAAGAGATGTTTCTTCTAATCAAATTGTTTCTATTGCTACTTCTTTAGTGCCATTTTTTGAACACGATGATGGACAAAGAGCTTTGATGGGTTCTAATATGCAACGTCAGGCAGTACCTTTGATAAATCCAGAAGCACCACTTGTTGGTACTGGAGTAGAAAAAGAAGCCGCCAGAGATTCTGGACAAATTTTAGTTTGTGAAAATGATGGCGAAATTATTGCTGTTGATGGTCAAAAAATAGTTATAAAAAATACAGATGGCAAAGTAGACGAGTATCCCTTAGTAAAATTTGGTCGTTCTAATCAAACAACTTGTTTGAATCAAAAACCTTTAGTCATTAAAGGTGAAAAAGTTAAAGCCGGTGATATCTTGGCAGATGGCGCAGCTTGTGATAAAGGCGAACTGGCTTTAGGACAAAATATTTTGATTGCTTTTACACCGTGGCAGGGTGGTAATTATGAAGATGCCATGTTAATTTCTAATCGTTTACTCAAAGAAGATAAATTCACTTCTATTCATATTGAAGATTATCCAGTTGATGTGCGTGAAACAAAATTAGGTCCAGAAATAATTACTAGAGATATTCCTAATGTCGGTGAGGAAAAATTAAAAGATTTGGATGAAAACGGTGTTATACGTATTGGGGCTGAAGTGGCTTCTGGCGATATTTTGGTTGGTAAAATTACTCCTAAAGGTGAAACAGAATTAACAGCTGAAGAAAGATTGCTCCGGGCTATTTTTGGTGAAAAAGCTAAAGAAGTCCGTGATACATCACTGCGTTTAGAACATGGTGAAAGAGGCAAAGTTATTGATATTCAAATTTTTTCTCGTGAAAATGGAGACAAATTACAAGCTGGTGTCATTAAACAAATTCAAATTACTATTGCTAGTTTAAGAAAAATTCAAGTCGGAGATAAAATGGCCGGACGTCATGGCAACAAAGGTGTTATTTCCAAAATCGTACCTATAGAAGATATGCCTTATTTAAAAGATGGTACACCAATTGATATTGTTTTAAATCCTTTGGGCGTGGCTTCGCGTATGAATTTGGGTCAAATTCTAGAAACTCATCTTGGCTTAGCAGCCAGATCTTTAGGTTATAAAGTGGCTACGCCTGTTTTGGACGGCGTGACTGTTGAAAAAATTAAAGAAGAATTGCAAAAAGCTGGCTTTGATGAATCTGGCAAGGTTGTTTTGTATGATGGCCGCACTGGAGAAAATTTTGAGAAAAAAGTTACTATTGGCTATATGTATATGATGAAACTTATTCATATGGTTGAAGATAAAATTCATCAACGCTCCATTGGTCCTTATTCTTTAGTTACCCAGCAACCTCTTGGTGGTAAAGCTCAGTTTGGCGGGCAAAGATTTGGAGAAATGGAGGTTTGGGCCTTGGAAGCCTATGGTGCGGCTTATTCTTTACAAGAAATGATTACTATTAAATCCGATGATGTGCCGGGACGTTCTAAAGCTTATGAAAATATTATTAAAGGTGAAGCAGTTACTAAATTAAATATTCCAGAATCTTTTAATGTTTTATTAAGAGAACTTAAGGGCTTGGTTTTAGATGTGGAATTATTAAAAGATAATCAAAAAATAGATGAAACTAGCAATGAATTATCTCAAGATGAAAAAGATCATGCTGATCACGGTAGAAAAAAACCAGAAGTTATTGATGAAGAATAAACATTTTAACATTTTAACGTTAAAAATTATTTTAAAATTTATTTACATAATATGCTTTACGACAATCAAAAAGTTTTAGATTTTGACTCCATTAGACTTCGAGTGGCCTCTCCAGAGGTTATTAAGAAATGGTCTTTTGGAGAAATTACTAAACCAGAAACCATCAATTACCGCACCCAAAAACCAGAAAAAGACGGTTTGTTTTGTGAAAAGATTTTTGGTCCAACCAAAGATTGGGAATGTTATTGTGGTAAATACAAAAGAATTCGTTATAAGGGCATTGTCTGTGATAAGTGTGGCGTAGAAGTTACACGTTCTTTGGTGCGTCGTGAAAGAATGGGTCACATTGAACTGGCTAGCGCCGTCTCTCATATTTGGTTTTTACGTGGGGTGCCTTCTAAGGTGGGCCTATCTTTAGATTTGTCACCAGTGGAATTGGAAAAAGTAATTTATTTTGCTAATTTTATTATTACCGAAGTTAATGAAGAATTAAAAAATCAAACCCTTAGTCAATTGGATGAAGAATTTAAACAAAAGAAAAAACAAATCGAAGCTAATGCCCTTAATCAAGTCAATCAGATAAATTCTCAACATAAATGGAGTCTTGAAGAAAAACAACAACGTATTAATCTTTTGGAAACAGCCAGAGATAAAGAACTTAAAGAATTGATTTTAATTGCCGATGCCAGCCGTAAAGAATTAAAGGAATTGAAGGTTAAACAAATTATTTCTGAAAATACTTATCAGGATTTGTCTTTAAAATATGGACATATTTTTACTGCTGAAATTGGGGCCGGAGCAGTGCGTAAATTATTAGAACAAATAGATTTAGATCAGGAGTTAAAACAGATTAATGAAGAATTAAAAGATGCTACACCCATTAAGACAAAAAAATTAATGAAGAGATATAAATTATTAAACTCTTTAAATGAAAGAAAAATTCGTCCCGAATGGATGATGTTAACAGCTATCCCAGTTATTCCCCCGGATTTAAGACCCATGGTAGCTTTGGAAGGTGGTCGCTTTGCTACTTCAGATTTAAATGATTTATATCGCCGAGTTATTAATCGCAACAATCGTCTGAAAAGACTATTAGAATTAAATGCTCCAGAAGTTATTGTACGTAATGAAAAAAGAATGTTGCAGGAAGCAGTTGACGCTTTAATTGATAATTCTGCCAGACACGGCAAAACTGTCACTGCCTCTACTGGCCAACAGCGAATGTTAAAAAGTTTAGCCGATTCACTGAAAGGTAAACAAGGCCGTTTCCGTCAAAATTTATTGGGTAAAAGAGTCGACTATTCTGGTCGTTCGGTAATTGTGGTTGGTCCGCATTTAAAATTATATCAATGTGGCTTGCCCAAAAAGATGGCCTTAGAATTATTTAAACCCTTTGTTATTGCTGAACTTATTAAACAAGAACTAGCTCATAACGTTAGATCAGCTAACAAATATATTGAAACAGGTAAAAGCGAAATTTATGATATTCTGGAAAATATTACCACTAAAGCTCATGTGCTTTTAAATCGCGCGCCAACTTTGCATCGCTTAGGTATTCAAGCTTTTCAACCAATTTTAATTGAAGGTAAAGCCATTCAATTGCACCCTTTTGTTTGTTCTGCTTTTAACGCTGATTTTGATGGTGATCAAATGGCTGTGCATGTGCCTTTAACAGGAGAAGCTAAAAGAGAAGCGGCAGAATTAATGTTATCTTCAAAAAATTTATTAAGACCAGGTGATGGTTCTCCGGTGGCTATGCCACAACAAGATTTTGTTTTGGGACTTTATTATATGACTTCAAGTGAGGAAGAAAGAGAAGATAATACCAATAGAAAATATAAAATTTTTAGCAGTCCAACAGAAGCTATTACTGCTTATGAACTTAGACAAATTGCTTTACATCAATTAATAAAAGTTAAATTTAGTAGAGAATTTTTAGAAACTTGCCAACAAAAACCAGAGGGTTTATTTATAACAACGGTGGGCAGAATTTTATTTAATGAAATTTTGCCAGACAAATTGCGTTTTATGAATAAACCTATGGGTAAACCGCAAATTAAAAAATTAATTGCTGATATTTTGGAACAATATGGTGTTGAAGAAACTGCTAAAACATTGGATAAAATTAAAGATATTAGTGTTCGTTATTTAACTTTATCTGGTATTTCTTGGGGCATGGATGACACACCAAATTTACCTGGCAAGCCAGCCATTATTATTGAGGCAGAAAAATTAATTGATGAAATTCAAGAACAATATGAACTTGGTTTGTTAACCAATGATGAAAGAAGAACCAAAACTATTAAAGTTTGGTTTGAAGTTATTGATAAAATTACTGCACTTTGTCGTCAAACCTTATCACAAATAAAAGATAGTCCAGTTTATGCGATGATTGAATCTCAATCGAGAGGTTCTTGGAATCAAACCACTCAAATGATGGGTATTAAAGGTTTGGTTAATAACCCATCTGGTGAAACTATTGAATTGCCTATCAAAGCTTCATTTAAAGAAGGTTTTTCGGTTCTGGAATATTTTATTTCTACTCACGGCACGAGAAAAGGTTTATCGGATACAGCGCTTAGAACTTCAGAAGCAGGTTATTTAACAAGAAAATTGGTAGATGTTTCTCAAAGCGTAATTATTACCGAAGAAGATTGCAATGATGAAGAAGGTGTGGAAATTACTAGAAAAGAATCTGAAGAAATGGGTGAAGATTTAGCCAAAAGAATTTTAGGTAGGATTGCGGCTAAAGATATTAAAGATCCAGAAACTAAAAAAGTTATAGTTAAAAAAGGTCAATTAGTAGATTATGATGCCTCGAGAGCTATTGCTAAACTTAATTTAGATAGTGTGGTTATGCGTTCAGTTTTAACTTGCAAAACGAATCGTGGTATGTGCGCTAAATGTTATGGTTGGGATTTGGGTTATAATAAATTAGTTAAAGTTGGGGCGACAGTTGGTATTGTGGCGGCTCAATCGATTGGTGAGCCAGGCACCCAGTTAACTATGCGTACTTTTCATACTGGCGGTGTGGCCTCTGGCGGAGATATTACTCAGGGTTTGCCCAGAGTTCAAGAAATTTTTGAAGCTCGACCTGTTAAAAAACCAGCTTTGATTGCGCCATTTGATGGTAAAATTACTCTTACTGAAGATAAAGACAAAAAACAAAAGATCATGACTATTGAAGGTTATGAAGTTAGAAAATTTGAACTTGAAGTTTTGACCGCTGATTTAGATAAGTTGGAAATAAAAAAGAATGGTAAAATTAAAAAAGACGAAGTAATTTTATCTGGGAATAAAGAAATCGTGGCTCCTTTTAATGGCGACTTAACCATCAATAAACATTCAGATGAGCAATGGTTAGTGACTATTGAAAATAAAAAAGAAATTACCAAAGAATTGCCTGCTGTGATTAGCGGCACTATGCTTTGGGTTAAGGATGGAGATTTGGTTCAAGCCGGACAGCAATTAACCGAAGGATCTTTAGATCTTCATGAATTATTTTTAACACGAGGTAAATTGGCTACCCAGAGATATATCTTAAAAGAGATTCAACATATTTATTCTTCTCAAGGCCAGCGCTTGAATGATAAACATATTGAAATTATTACCCGCCAAATGTTTTCCAGGGTCTTTATTGAAGAGCCAGGCGATTCATATTTTTCACCTGGAGAAATTATAGAAATTTCTGAATTTAATGAAGTTAATGAAAAATTAAGAGAAAATAAAAAACAATTGGCTAAAGGCAATATTATTTTACTTGGTATTACTAAAGCCTCATTATCTACCTCTTCTTTTTTATCAGCCGCTTCATTTCAAGAAACTGCTAGAATTTTAATTGATGCGGCAGTTTCTGGTAAGATTGATTATCTTCGTGGCTTGAAAGAAAATGTTATTATTGGTCGTTTAATTCCTGCTGGGACAGGGTATGGGAAGTAAATAATTACTAATTTCTAATGTCAAATGTCTAATGACTAAAAAAATCCTCTAATATAATATTGGAGGATTTTTGATTTGTATTTTTTATATTTTGGAGTTATGATTATAATATGAAAAAAATAAAATTTCTATTATTTATTTTATTAAGTTTAGTCATTTTTCCTCAAGTAACCAAAGCAGAAGTTATTAATAATTTTATAGCTGACATTACTATTAACCCAGATAGTTCTATTCTTGTTGAAGAAACTATTGATTATGATTTTACAGGATCCACGGCAAGACATGGTATTTATCGTGATATTCCCTACAAATATCAGACGCGCGGCGGCAGTTATAAATTAGATATAAAAGTTTTGTCAGTGCAGGATTTATCAGGAAAAAATTGGTCTTACACCACCACAAAATCTGGCAATAATTTAGAAATTAAAATTGGCGACGCTGATAAATTAGTTTCTGGCATTAAATATTATGTCATTAGATATCAGGTTGATGGAGCCATTAATTATTTTTCTGATTACGATGAATTGTTTTGGAATATAACTGGTAATGACTGGCCTGTAAGTATTGAAAGGTCTGAAGTTAAAATTGGTTTTAGTGGAGATAAAAAAATAAATAAAAATGATATAAAATTTGTTTGTTATGCAGGTCTGCTTGGTTCAACAGATAGCTCAAGATGTCTGTTGAATAAAAATGAAAATAATGAAATAAATTCCTCTATTAATTTTTTGCAAACAAAAGAAGGTTGGTCCGTGGTGATTGGTTTTCCTAAGGGGATAGTCAATCAACCAACAACTTTAGAAAAATTTTTAAAAACAGCTAAAGATAACTTAATCGTTTTATTACCAGTATTTGTTTTAATAGGCTTGTATTTATATTGGCGTAAACATGGCCGTGACCCAGATGGTAGAGGCACAATTGTGCCAGAATATGAACCACCAGTGGGTATGTTGCCGGCCGAAGGCGGAATTATTTATGATGAAAAAATGGATAATAAAGACATTACAGCTACAATTATTGATTTGGCCAGGCGTGGTTATTTGAAATTAAAAGAAACAGATAAAAAGGTTTTAGGCATAAATGCTGGCAAAGAGTGGCAGTTAATAAAAACAGAAAAACAAAATGATTTAATTGGTTATGAAAAAGATTTATTGACAGAAATATTGGGCGCAAAAAATGAAGTAAGTTTAAGCCAATTAAAATCTGATCAACATATTGGCAGAAATATTGAAGAAATAAAAAATAAAATTTATGAGACGGTGGCGAGTAAGGGCTGGTTTGTAAAAAATCCAGAAAAAGCCAGAGCCAAATTTATGGCTATTGGGTTTGGAATTTTAGCTTTTTTTATATTTTTTGGTGAGGCAATTTTAGATATTGGCTTGAGTATTATCACCATTGGTTCGATTATTGTTTCAGCTCTTCTTTTTATTATTTTTGCTCAGTTTATGCCTCAAAAAACCAAAGAAGGAATTTTGATGAGAGAAAAATTACAAGGTTTTAAAATGTTTTTATCAGTGACAGAGAAAGACAGAGTTAAATTTCATTTCTCACCTTCGGAGCATCCAGAAAAATTTGCCGAATATTTGCCTTGGGCCATAATTTTTGGTGTAGAGAAAGAATGGGCCGAAGTTTTTAAAGGCATTGATTTACCCGCCCCAGATTGGTACCAAGGCAATTGGACAGGTTTTTATACAGCGCATATTTTGGCAAATTCATTAGGCTCATTTAAAAATTCTTTTGGCACAGCTGTGGCAGGGGCGACGGCGGCCAAAGGCGCTTCAGGATTTGGTGGGGGCGGATTTTCTGGTGGGGGATTTGGTGGAGGGGGAGGAGGAAGTTGGTAAGAATTAGAATTATGAATAATGAATAAAGGTAAATAATTTCTAGTTTTAAATTTTAAAATAATTTTAAATTTTTAAAAAGAGATGGTTTTTTTAATACCTTCTCTTTTTGTTTAAAAACTTATCCACAGATTTTAATTTGACAGCTTTGGCTGGGGGGGTAGAATAAAAGTATAAAATAATAATATTAGAAAAAATAAAAATATGTTTAAACCAGATCAATTACCAGTAGCTGATAACAGAATAGAAATTCCTTTTAAGCACGGGCAGAATATTAGAGTTAAAAGAAGCCCAGAGTCTGGCGGACAAATTGAAGATGGCTGGATTTTTGTAGCTTTTAACGAGGTAAGCAAAAAAGCTATTGTGGAAAAAAGAAATCCTGATGGCACGGGAATACAAAAGGAGGTTGATTTGAATAAATTAATATCCTGGCAAGAACAAGGTAATGATATTAGGGAAAAAAATATACAGCCAACCCTTGAGAATGAACAAGAAATTTTAGCAAGAGAAGCTAAATTTAAAGGTTCCATGCAAGAAATAGGCCGTTTTTTTGATATTATATGGAATGAACTACCCGATGATGGAAGAAAAAAAGCATTGCACACATCATTGGCGTTAATAATGAGAACTGGCTTGAGTTATTTTGCTGGGGAAAAAGGTGATGAAGAAGTCAAAATAGTTTTAGAAAAATATATACAAGAAAATTTAAGTAGTTTTTCTTAGTTTTTTCTGATACGAAATCGCAAAGCGATGGGCTTCGTCGCGAGCATTGATTAATAAATTTTCGTTGGCTTGAATAAAGTCGGCGTTTTTTTGATTGTGTATAACTTTTATTTGACAACTTCGGCTGGGGGGGGGTAGAATAAAGGCATAATAATTAATTTTTATTAATATATTCTTATAGACAGAAAGATTGTATTAATAAAATAAAATAAAAATATGAGTACAATGAGATACGAACAGTCACCAAGTAGCGAGGAAGACCAGCGCGCGCAAGACGCAATGAGTTTTGAGCAGAAAATATTAAGCAGAGATCGCGAGGAAAAAGAATTTTGTTCAAGAGAGCAAGCGGAAACTTACGGTCTTTTTCAGGGTGATGTGATTAGGTGGGGTGATTTTAAAGATTATGGCCACAGAGTCGAAGATAAAAATGATATCCCAGATGACGCTCTTTTTATTGTATCTTATGTAGATACCCAATACGTTCAAGAAGAGGATGAATACTACGATAAAGTTTGTTTGATGAGGATGACAGAAAAACCTGTTGGAGGTATTGATGATGATGATAAAGTAATTTGGGTTGAAATCGGTGGAAATCTTAAAAAACGCCAAGCGCAGCTTTATATAAATGGAGATAAAGATAACCTGCCAGCAGGTTATTTTACAGAAGAAGATATTAAAGCGATAGAAGAATTAAGATCGCAAGAAAAAATACATAAAGCAGTTTGGAAACAGGCGGAAGATGAAATATTGAGCAAAAAGACGCCTGAGGAAATAGAAAAATTTAAAAATGGTGAAAACGAAGAAGACGTAGAAAGGATTGCTTGGGAGATAATGGATTTATATAATGCTAAAATGGAAGAAACAAAAAAATAGTGATATCTATTTTATCTTTCTTAATTTTTTCTGATAAGAAATGGCAAAGCGGTGGGCTTCGTCGCGGGCGCGGATAAGCAAAATTTCGTTGGCTTGAATAAAGTCAGCGATTTTTTGATTGTGTTTATCAAAAATGAATTCATTTTTTTTGCGGGTTGGGCCTTTGGCAATACCGATGACTGGGATATCTCCCACCACCCCGGTCTCGCCCTGGCGGGACTCGACCACCCCTCCTCTGGCAGGAGGGGATAAATTAATGATTTTTTTTATAGCATTGACTTGGGGGGTACCACCATCAACGAGAATGATATCTGGCAAAGGCCAATTATTATTAAACCGGCGAATAATAATTTCTTTTAAACAATCAACATCGCTTTGGCCGGCCACGGTCTTGATTTTAAATTTGCGATATTCTGATTTTAATGGGCCAGATTGATCAAAAACAACCATGGAGCCGACTTTGCCAGTGGGGCCAAGATTGGAAATGTCATAAGCTTCAATTCTAGTAATTTGTAATCTGTAATTTGTAATCTGTAAATCGTTATGGAATAAATTTTTATTTAATAATGAAACATCCTGTATTTTTTTAAGATTATTAATTTGATTGCGTAATCTAGTGGCTTCTTCAAAATTTTGTTGTTTGGCAGCAAGAAGCATTTGTTTTTTAAGATTTTGCAAAAGTCTTTTTTTGTTGCCTTTTAAAAATTCATTCAGGGGTTTAATAACTTTTTGTTTGTATTCTTTGGTCGTAATTTCACCAGTGCAGACACCGAGGCATTGACCTAATTGGTAGTCAAAACAGGGTTTTGGTTTTTTACCTCTCCCACCCCCTCGCCCGCTTAAGCGAGGCGCTCCCCCTCTGGCAGGGGGAGATAAAAACGGAGGCGAGCAGCGGGAAATATAAAAAAGTTTGTGGAGCAGTTTGAGAGTTTCACGGGTGTTTAAACTTGGAAAGGGGCCGAATAAATTTGAATTATGAATTATGAATTTAGAATTATGAATTTCGTGTTGGCGAATGGTTTTTAATTTTGGAAATGGCTCATTTGTTAAATACAAATAATTCCAACTTTTGTCATCTTTCCAATCAACATTATATTTGGGACGATATTTTTTGATATATTGGCCTTCTAAAATAATCGCTTCCAAGACAGAATCGGTTTTAATGGTTTTGATATTTTTAACTTCGTCAATCATGGATTCAATAGGGCGGGGACTTTTTTGCTTGCCGGTAAAATAACTTTTAACCCTGCTTTTTAGAGAAGTCGCTTTGCCAACATAAATTAGCTCACGCTTAGAATTATAAAAGAGGTAAATACCGGGCGAGGCGGGGAGAGATTTAAGTTGTTTAGTAATGTTTGGCATAATATAATTTCCAAGAGACCTGCCCGCCATAGCCTGTGGCACCAGGTGTTGGCAGGCGGGCAAGATACAATTTCAAAGTTATTTATAAAATTAAAAATTATAAAATTTTCTTTAAGTATTGCCCCGTATATGAAAATTTGTATTGAGCGATTTGTTCTGGTGTGCCGGCAAAAACAAGTTCACCACCTTGATCGCCGCCTTCTGGGCCAAGATCAATAATCCAATCAGCACATTTGATCACATCCAAATTATGTTCAATCACGAGAACCGTGTTGCCTTGGTCAACCAGTCTTTGTAAAACCAAAATTAATTTTTTGACATCATCATAATGCAGACCAGTGGTGGGTTCATCTAATAGGTACAAAGTTTTGGTGGTATTTCTTTTGGCCAATTCTTTGGATAATTTGATTCTTTGCGCCTCGCCGCCGGAAAGGGTGGTGGCGGATTGACCAAGAGTCAGATAATCCAAACCAACTTCGTTTAAAACTTTTAATTTATCATAAATATAAGGGATGTCTTTAAAAAATTTTTCTGCCTCGCTAATAGTCATACTTAAAATATCATAAATATTTTTATTCTTGTAATGAATGGCCAAAGTTTCTTTATTAAATCTTTGGCCCTTGCAGGCGTCGCAGATAATTTTTACACTAGGTAAAAAGTGCATTTCAATTTCCAGAGTGCCATGGCCTTGGCATTTTTCGCAACGGCCACCTTCAACATTAAAACTAAACCTACCTGGGCCATAACCTTTCATTTTGGCTTCGGGAGTCATAGCAAAAAGAATTCTGATTTCATCAAAAGCTTTGGTATAAGTGGCGGGGTTACTGCGTGGAGTTCTGCCGATTGGACTTTGATCAATTTCAATAATTTTATCAATGTATTCGGTGTTGATAAGGGATTTATGTTTACCAACTTTATATTTGGTGTGATTAAGTTTATTGTTAATGGCGCGATAAATAATTGATTCCATTAAAGTAGATTTGCCAGAGCCAGATACGCCGGTCAAGCAAACAAAGCGACGCAGAGGAAGTTCCACATTAATATTTTTTAAATTATTTTCGCTGGCGCCAGTAATTTTTATTTTGGGGGTGGCAGAATCAATTTTACGACGTTTGTCTGGCAGAGGAATAGTGATTTCACGGCGGAGGTATTGACCGGTAAGGGAAGTTTGAGGATTGCCAAAAGATTGTAATCCGTAATCTGTAATCCGTAATTCGTAATTGGAATTATTGTTGTCATCTCGACCGAGTATTTTGGTCGTTAAGAGTGGAGGGATCTGTTCTTTTAGATCCCTCGATTTCGTCCCGTATTCTCGGGACTCCGCTCGGGATGACAAAGCAGGAAGTGTGTTTTTTAAAATATCTATTGTTGGTCCTGAAAAAATAATTTCACCACCATTGACGCCAGCACCGGGGCCGATATCCACAATCCAATCACTCATGAGAATAGTATCTTCATCGTGCTCCACGACAATAATAGTGTTGCCAACATCAGCTAAATTTCTAAGAGTATTAACCAATTTTTCATTATCTCTTTGATGCAGGCCAATAGTTGGTTCATCTAAAACATACAAAGCACCAACGAGCCGAGTGCCCACTTGCGAAGCTAGACGAATTCTTTGGGCCTCGCCACCAGAAAGAGTGCCGGCTTTTCTATTTAAACTAATATAGTGCAAACCAACATCTAACATAAATTGCAAACGATCGCGGACTTCATTCAAAACGACGCCAGCAATTTCTTTCTCGCGCTCAGAAATTTTTTCCTCAATTTTATTTAATGAATTTTGCGCTTTATCAATAGTTTCATTGGTAAATTCCCAGATATTTTTATTATTTATTTTAACCGCGAGAGCATCTTCATTTAATCTTTTGCCAGCACATTTGGGACAAGGAGTTTCCGAAAAAAGTCCGTCGGTACCGAGGCCTGTGCAATATTTGCAATAGCCATAAGGACTATTAAAAGAAAAAAGGCGCGGTTCAATTTCTGGAAAACTGTAACCATCTTTAGGACAGGAAAATTCAGTGGAAAAAATTTGTTCGGAGTTATCAGAATAAATGACTGCGCATAAACCATTGGATAGATCAATGGCGGTTTCAATGGCTTCGTTTAATCTCCGATTAAATTCTTTACCATCGGTTTTGTTATTTGAATTTTGTGATTTGGAATTTATTTGGAAATTGGAAATTGGAGCTTGGAAATTATTGGCAGGTATCCTGTCAATAACAACTTCAATAGTGTGTTTGTAATTTTTTTTTAAAATAATCCGATTGCGCAAAGATTTGATTTTACCATCAACGCGGACCTCTAAAAAACCAGAATTATAAAAATCATAAAGCATTTGGTAATATTCGCCTTTGCGACCACGAACAACCGGGGATAATATAATTATTTCAGTGTTTTGTTTTTTTGTTTTTTTGTTTTCTTGATTTAATGTTTTAATGTGTTTATGAATTTGCGTAGCCATTTCATCACTAGTCATTTTGGAAAGTTTGGTACCACAGAGTGGGCAGTGTGGTTCACCAATGCGCGCGTAAAGAACGCGCAGATAATCATAAATTTCTGTGATGGTAGCCACAGTGGAGCGGGGATTGGCGCTGTGGGCTTTTTGATCAATGGAAATAGCGGGCGAGAGGCCATCAATTTCATCGACATCTGGTTTTTGCATGCCACCCAAAAATTGACGGGCATAAGCAGACAAGGATTCAATGTATCTTCTTTGGCCTTCAGCAAAAATGGTATCAAAAGCCAGACTGGACTTGCCAGAGCCAGACAGACCAGTGAAAACAATCATTTTGTTGCGCGGGAGTTCGAGGGAAATATTTTTGAGATTATGTTCTCGTGCGCCTTTGATTATTATTTTTTCTTGCATAAGTATTGGGGGGGGGAATTTTAAATTTTAAAACTCAAATTTTAAAATAAATTCAAAATAAAAATTTTAAAATTCCAAACAAATAGCACAGAGATAAACGCGGATTAAGTAGATTGTTTGAAAATGAAAGCTCCGCTTTCATCCAGCATATTGCGGGATAATTGTCTTAAGGACAATTAAAATTGATTATTTAAAATTATTTTAAAATTTAAAATTTGTGCTTTAAAATTGTATTAATACGCAAATACCGCCCTAAGTGGAGATATAGGGTGTAGGTGAAATGATTTAACTGTGCTTAATCATATTCTATTTTTGACGCCGTGTCAATTATTGACGCAATTCTCTAATCTCATCTCGGAGAATCGTGGCCAGTTCAAATTCCAAACTTTTAGCAGCCATTTTCATTTGCTGTTCTTTTTCTTTAATAATTTCCGCCAGCGGTCTTTTATCGCCCTTGAGATCCAAAGAAAGAATGGCCTCAGTTTTGGATTTGCTTTTAATTTTTTGAGCAGTGCGTGAACTGCCCCTACTAGTAATACCAAATTCCTCTAAAATATTTTTTATATTTTTTTCAATGGTCTTGGGGGTAATACCATGTTTTTTATTATACGCTAATTGGATTTTGCGTCGGCGATCGGTTTCTTTAACGGCTTCTTTTATAGAATTTGTAATGTTGTCAGCGTAAAGGATAACCTGGCCATTGACATTTCTAGCAGCTCGGCCAATAGTTTGAATGAGAGAAGTTTCGTTGCGTAAAAATCCTTCTTTGTCCGCGTCCAAAATGGCCACGAGCGAAACTTCGGGGATATCTAAACCTTCGCGGAGTAAATTGACGCCAACAATAACATCAATTTTTCCCAATCTTAAATCCGTAATAGTTTGGATGCGATCCAGTGTTTCTACATCGCTATGGAGGTATTTTACTTTTATCCTGTCAAATTGCTGCGCACTTTGGCCTTTGGTCAAAGATTTGACAGGATGAATTTTTACTTTTTCTAAATATTCAGTCAGATCTTCGGCCATGCGTTTGGTTAAGGTGGTGACGAGGACACGTTCTTTGTTTTTAATACGTTCGTCGATTCTAACCAACAAATCCTCGATTTGGGATTTGGTTTGTAGTTTATCTTGAGGACCCCGCATGAGTTCTGCGGGAGACGAAAGATCTCGTTTGCCATGGGATCCTTCGACTCGCTCCGCTCGCTCAGGATAAACTTTGGTTTGAGTTATCGGTTTTATAATAACTTCAGGATCCACTAGACCAGTTGGGCGGACTATTTGTTCTACAATTTGTTCGCTTTCACAAATTTCATTCTTGGCTGGGGTGGCTGACATATAAACTATTTGATTGATTTTGGCCGCGAATTCATAGGCTTTAAGTGGACGATTATCGCGGGCTGAGGGTAATCTGAAGCCATGTTCAACGAGCGTATCTTTTCTGGCTTTGTCGCCATTATACATACCACGGATTTGGGGCAAGGTGACGTGGGATTCGTCGATGATGGTCAAAAATTTTTTATTGGTTTTGAGGAAATAATCCAACAAGGTAAAGGGCGGTTCGCCGGCTTGTCGGTCTTCAAAATGGCGGGAATAATTTTCAATGCCATTGCAATAGCCGATATTTTTAATCATTTCCAAATCATAACGCGTGCGACGTTTTAATCTTTCATATTCTAAAATTTTATTTTTCTTTTTGAAAAAATTTAATTGTTCTTTTAATTCAGCGTTAATAGATTTAAAAGCGCGTTCACGGGCTTCGGGGTTAGCCACATAGTGTTTGGCTGGGAAAATCCAAACTTCGGGTAATTGCCCGAAGTTTGTCCTGAGCGTAGTCGAAGGACCCCCTTGTTTGCTGGTAGACTTTATCTTCCTGGTTATCGGATCAAGTGATTCAATTAAGGCAATTTTTTCAGTAATAATCAGACGATAAATAATTTCTTCATTAACTGGCATGATTTCTAGGGTTTGACCACGCAAACGGAATTGGCCACGATGGAGATCAGCGTTGGTACGTTCAAACTGCATACTGATTAATTGTTTGGTTAGTTTTTCGCGCTGTAAATTTTGATTTTGTTTGAGATGTAAAACAATACTTTCATATTCTTCGGGGGAGCCCAGGCCATAGATAGCCGAAACTGAAGCAACAATAATAACATCACGCCTGGTTAAAAGAGCTTGAGTGCAGGCGTGGCGCAAGCGATCAATTTCTTCATTGATTTGGGCTTCTTTTTCAATATAAGTGTCGGTGTGGGGTAAGTAGGCCTCGGGCTGATAGTAATCATAATAGCTGACGAAATATTCCACCACGTTATTCGGGAAAAAATCTCGGAACTCTTGGCAAAGCTGGGCGGCTAGGGTTTTGTTATGTGAAATAACCAGAGTGGGGAGTTGAATTTTCTCGATGACATTGGCAATGGTAAAAGTTTTGCCAGAGCCAGTCACACCGAGGAGAGTTTGTTTTTTTAGTCCACGTTCAAGACCGGCGCTTAATTGTTTAATCGCATTGGGTTGATCGCCAGAGGGTTGATATTTGGAGACAATTTTAAAGGGAGGCATAAATATAAATTACAAATTTCAAATTTTAATTATTATTAGTATAATCTAAAATTTATTTTTTATCAATAATCGATTTTTATCTTATAATTAAACTATCTTTTAAAGGTCGAAAATAAATTAATTTAAAAAGTATTAATAAAAATATGAATAATAAAATTTTAACTTTTGATTGGGTCGCTTTAATTTTAATTATTGTTGGCGGATTAAACTGGTTATTGGTGGGTTTATTTAGTTGGGATTTAGTGGCAGCTATTTTTGGCGCGATGTCTTTAATTAGTCGCATTGTCTATGTATTAGTTGGTCTAAGTGCGGTGTATTGGCTTTTTGCCATGGGTAAACTTTGTAAAAAATAGATTCTTTTAAGCAAAAAATCTCTCGAATATATGGAGAGATTTTTTGTTGGCTAAAATTTGGAGAAGATGATAAGATGAAAATATAAAATAATCGTAACTGGTAACTGGTGATTGGTAATTGGTAAAATGATTCTTAAATTAATTTACCGTTTACTAGTTGCCATTTATTGATTACCAATTTATATGTCTACTTTAATATTTGACATTGAAACTTATGGTCGGCCGTTTGAGGCTTTAAGCCCAGTGTTGCAGAAAAATCTATTAAAAAACACTAAAACAGACGAAGAAAAAGAGGGTATTATGGCTCGGACTGGTCTGTCGCCCGTTTCTGGTGAGGTTGTGGCCATAGCCATGATGAATGCCGAAACCAAAAAAGGCAAGGTATATTTTCAAGCACCTGGCGGTGGCGTGGAAAATTATGTTAACGAAGGAGTGGAATATGTTGTAGCTGCGGAAAAAGAAATTTTGGAAAATTTTTGGTTTGATATTAAAAATTTTAATTTAATAGTTTCTTTTAATGGGCGAGGTTTTGATGCCCCGTTTATAATTTTGCGTTCTATTTTTTACAACATCACACCGACTAAAAATTTAGTACCCTATCGCTACAGTGCTAAAGATCATTTTGATATTATGGATCAGCTGTCTTTTTATGGGGCTACAAAAAATTATTCTTTAGAGGTTTTGTGTGATATGTTAGGTATTAAAAATCCTAAAGATGAGGGTGTGTCTGGATTGGCAGTTAATGATTTATTTAAAGAAAAAAAATATAAAGCCATTGCTGAATATTGCATGAGAGATGTGGTGGCCACAGGAGCGTTGTATCAAAGAGTGAAGAATTATATATTTTAGTTTATGAATTTTAAAACACCTAAAGATACAGACAAATATTCTTGGACTAAGCATTCTTTGGAAAAGATGAAATTTTATGGTTTAAGCGCGCAGAGGGTTTTAAGAGTTTTGAATCATTCAGAGCGAGTGGAAGAGGCAGTGGCGCCAGGATGTTTGGCTGGCATGCAAACAGTAGGCGCTAAACAAAAGACAGAAATATGGGTCATGTGGAAAGAAAAAAGCAAAAGTCAAAAGGAAAAAGGTAAAATTAATGATTTAATAGTAAATAATAATCATAAAAAAATAATTACAGCCTGGAGGTATCCAGGAGTTAGTAAAATTCGTGCCGGAGTGCCAATACCTGAAGATATTTTGAGAGAATTGGAAAAAATGGATAACGGGGAATAAAAATAAAAGTAAAATTTAAAAAACAAAATTAAATAATAAATTTCAATTAAATACTGACTAACAAATTTTTTCTTCAGTGTTTAGATATAAAGAGTTTTAAAATATTAAAATTTAGGGGATTGTTTTTTTAAATAAAAAATTTGGAGGAAAAATGAAACTTAAAAAAATGAGTCGGCTGTTTGATCAATGGTTTGAGGAGGAAAGTAAGAACAGAAGAAAATTTTTAATTATTTTAGTGAGTTGCATATTATTTTTTATTCTTACTTTATCAATAGTTGCTCGTGGTGGGTGGTTATGGTAAATTCAAATAGCGTTCCGATGCATCATCGGAACGCTATTTGAATTAAGCAGCTATTGAATCCCTTATTGTTTGAGGGGTAAGCATGCGACCATTATTTGAAAGATTGTTATCATAACCACAAATTACTTCGTCATCACTAAAATCTATATTCAAATAACCATTAGATATTTCACTGGTTAGAGGATATCTATTTTTATATCTTTGTGGATCACTACAGATCCAATACCATTTATTATTTGTTAAAGCAATAATCTCTTTTTTACTACCCCGTGTAATAATTTTAACTTGTTCATATCTTTTGTTATTTAATACCAAGCCAGTTTCTTTATCTATGAAAGTTAATAGTCCTCCTTCTAACTTAGCAACTAAAAAATAATTTTCTAAAAGATAGATATAACTATATTCATTGGTAAGTTGATTTTCATTTTCATTTACTAAGAAATAGACAAAATTAATTTTTTTAAATTTATCTGATCTATTTTTAATGACAATATAATTGGTCGTTCCAGAAACTTGGTAATGTTGATTTTCAGCTTTTTCTATTTTTTTCTTGATCAAATATTTTATGTCTCTCATCTCTAGTAATATAGTAGTTGTTTCTTGACCACGAATACCTTTTTTTATAGCATTTTCAGCCAAAGTATAATATTGCATGAGCATGTTTTTAAGTTCAGTATTTAAATCTGGTGGTGGCAAAGATTCTATGTTTTTTTCTGCTAATTCAGCTCCGGAGATTATTTTTTTTGTTTCTAGTGAATTTACCATATTAAAGTTATTTTTGGGTTAAACCAAAGTTACACTGCCAACTTTATCTTTGTCTGCTTTAAAGCGCATTAAGCGCACACCTTGAGTGTCACGGCCAGTATTGGGTACAGATTTTAGAGGCAAGCGAATAGTTTGGCCACTATCCGACATAATTAATAAATCTCCAGAAATATTTTCTGGCAATTTATCTGGATTTAAAGTGGTTGACCAAACAACTTTACCATTTTTAGGAGTGACTTTGGCTGTGCGAATACCAGAACCACCGCGAGATTGCAGACGATATTCATTAATATCAGTCATTTTGCCAAAACCATTTTCTGTGACCACTAAACTTTTGATTTTATCTTTTATATCTGATTTGGTAATCACATTCATAGAAACCACTTCATCGCCATTTTTTAATCTAATGGCTCTAACACCAGCTGCGGAACGACCCATGGAACGTACATCAGCTTCTTCAAAATGAATGGCTTGACCTTTGGCTGTGGTAATTAAAATTTCATCTTTATTTTCCACTGGTTTGACCCAATCCAACAAATCTCCATTATTTAATTTAATGGCAATTAAACCCGTTCTTCTAATATTTTTAAATTCAGTTAAAGCAGTTTTTTTAATAGTGCCTTTTTTAGTAATCATCATTAAAAATTCAAATTTTTCTTTGCCATCTAAATAGAGCATAGCCGAAACAGATTCTTGAGGTGAAAGTTGTAAGAAGTTAACAATTGATTGGCCTTTGGCAATACGCGAGGCTACAGGAATTTCATAAGCTTTTAATTGAAAAACCCGGCCCTTATTGGTAAAGAATAATAAATCCTTGTGAGTAGTTGTAGAAAATAAATGTTCTACCACGTCTTCTTCTTTGGTGGTGGCTCCAACCACACCCTTGCCACCACGGAGTTGGGTTTTAAAAGTTTCTGGTGGCATACGTTTAATATAGCCATCGCGAGTAATCATGACCACTGTTGTTTCATCAGGAATTAAATCTTCTTGACTAAATTCTCCGACAGCGTGAGGTACAATTTGGGTTCTTCTGTCGTCACCGAATTTTTCTTTAATAGCCAAAAGCTCTTCTTTAATAATCTCAGTAATTTTTTTAGGACTTTTTAAAATGGCTTCCAATTCAGCAATTAATTTTTTCTTCTCTTTTAATTCAGTTTCTATTTTTAATTGCTCCAAGTTAGCCAATTGAGACAGACGCATTTCCAAAATAGCCACAGCTTGTCTTTCAGAAAGTTTAAACTTTTTAATTAAATTAATTTTGGCTTCTTCTCGATCTCTAGATTCTTTGATAGTTTTAATAACCGCGTCAATTTTATCTAAAGCCAGCATTAGACCTTCTAAAATATGGGCGCGATCTTTAGCCCGCTCTAAATCATACCCAGTGCGTCTTTTGATAACTTCACGACGATGTTTTAAATATTCTTCCAAAATCATTTTTAAGGTTAAAACTCTGGGCTGGATACCATCAACTAAAGCCAGCATATTAAAATGAAAAGTTGTTTGCAAATCTGTATGTGAAAAAAGTTGGTTTAATATTTTTTTAGGATAAGAATCTTTTTTTAATTCTACAACTACACGCACGCCTTCTTTATTGGATTCATCACGTAAATCTTTGATGCCTTCAATTTTTTTATCTTTAACCAAATCGGCAATTTTTTCTAAAAGGGTGGCTTTGTTCATTTGATATGGGACTTCAGAAATAATAATAGAAAACATATTATTTTTTGTTTCTACAATTTCTGTTTTAGCCCGTAAGACAACACCACCTCTGCCAGTAGCATAAGCCTGTTTAATATCTTCAGTGTTATAGATAATGCCACCAGTGGGAAAATCGGGTCCTTTAACAAATTTCATTAAATCATCAATGGTAGCGTCTGGATCATCTGCTAATAAAAGAATGCCATCGATAATTTCTGTTAAATTGTGCGGTGGAATTTCTGTGGCCATACCTACAGCAATACCCATAGTGCCATCTAGAAGTAAATTGGGTAATTTGGCTGGTAAAACGCGCGGTTCTTTAACCGAGCCATCAAAATTTGGTCGCCAATCAATTGTATTTTTTTCCAAATCAAAAAGCATTTCTTCGGCCATAGCAGTTAATTTGGCTTCAGTATAACGCATAGCGGCTGCACCATCGCCATCCATGGAACCAAAGTTGCCTTGGCCATGAACCAAAGGATAACGCATAGAAAAATCTTGAGCCATTCTAACCATGGATTCATAAACAGCGGCATCACCATGAGGGTGGTATTTACCTAAGACTTCACCAACTACGGTGGCGGATTTTCTAAATTTACCAGCAGCTTTTAAACCAATGTCCCACATGGCGTAGAGAATACGGCGATGCACTGGTTTTAAACCATCACGCACATCTGGCAAGGCACGAGAAACAATAACGCTCATGGCATAATCTAAATAGGATTCCTGCATTTCATCAGAAATTGGGCGCTCTTGAATACGACCGAGATTATGAGGGGTAGTTGGTTCAGCTTCGAGTTCGAGGTTTGGTTTTTTGTCAGCAATATTTTTCATACAGTATTATTTATAGTTATTTATTAACGAATTAATGGGTTAAAATGGAAAAAGGCAAATGGCAAAAGGTGAATAAAAAATTATTTTATGCGGTGCGTTGGTTCAGGGCCCTGCCCTGAACCTGCATGTATCAAGGTAATAAACAAGTTTACTGAAGGAACAAGTTGGTTCAAGGTACAACCTTGAACCAACAATACCGCGCGGCCTTGAATCAACAATAAATTTGTGTGGGTAGGGACAGCTCTGGAGCTGTCCTTGTTTTGGACAGGTCGAGACCTGTCCCTACGGGGACCCCCAAAGGGGAAATTATTTTAGAAATTTGAAGGTATTAAATATGGATTTAATTTCAGTTATTTGGTCGTAATCATTAAAAACACCTGTTAAATAGTAGGCGCTATTGTTGTGTATTGTAACAACCGTAATAGAGTAACCTTTTGTTAACACTTCTATATGAGAAATTGTTTTTTTAAATTTTAAATTATTAATATAAATATCTTCGCATTCCATAATTGTTTTTTCATCGTCGCTTTTACCACAATTTAAAACAGATTTTTCGTCCAGATCATCCAGAGGGAATACATCTATAACTATTTTAATGGAGGGTGAAGTAAAGATTCCACCATTTAAATCTCCTTCTTCTCGGCTATAATTTGTTAGGGTTTTGTCTATATTATTCCAAAACCACTCTTTGGGATATTTAAACTCAAACCCCAATTCCTCATTTCTATACGTTAACCAATCAGCAGTGGAGGTAGAATTGTTTTGATTTTTAATTTCCTCAGCAATTTTATTAGTTAATTCTTCAACTGGTGTGGTCACTTTTTCTTCGGGTTCTGTTAAGGGGTGCGCTTTAAAAATATCCACAATGGTATTGATTAAACTTTTAGCGCCAATACCTTTATTGGTGGCATTATTATTAAGAGAAGATAAATTTAATTTTAAACTATAGAGCCAAAAGCCGAGAATGATAAGCAGACACAGACCAAGTAAGATGTAAATTTTTGTTTTGTTGTTTTTGTCCATGGGTTTAGAATTAACTTTATTTTATGTTCTATCCCCTCCTTTTCAAGGAGGGGCTTAAGTCCCGATAGGGACTAAGGGGGTGGTTATAGCATAAAGATAAAACCAATTCTACTTAACACCATAACCACCCCCTCCGACTCCGTCGAGAGACCCCTCCTTGAAAAGGAGGGGATAAATATTACGGTGTTAAAATTACTAATTTTGTTTCATCGCTAGGCAAATCTTTTTTAGTAATTTTAAATTTATCAGTTTCTTCGCTTTTAAAACCAGTTTCTTTAATAAATTTATCTACTCCGTCCAATTCTTTAATATTGAGTCCGGGAATTTTATAATGCATAGGAATAATAATTCTCGGTTCAATTTCAGAAATTATTTGGCTGGCGCCTTTGGAGTCCAGAGTATAAGTGCCACCAATAGGTATCATTAAAATATCCACGCCTTCCAAGTGTTCTAGCTGTTTTTCAGTTAATTTTTTTTGGCCTAAATCTCCTAAATGAGCCAACCACATATTTTCTATTTCCAAAATATAAATGGTATTTTCACCAAGTTTAGCTCCAGCTTCATCGTCATGAAAAGCTGGTACACCATAAACCATAATGCCTTTAATTTCATATTCACCTGGACCAGAAATTACAAAAGGTTCAGGAGAAAGTTCAGTACCTTTAATTATTTCTAAATTATTATGATCTTCATGATCATGAGTAATTAAAGCTAAATCCGCGCCGAATTTATTCGGTACTTTTAAACCGTAATTTTTATTAAAAGGATCAATGGCCACCGCTACCTCATTACCTAAATAATTTTTGGCAGTAATTTTAAAAAAAGATTGTCCGAACCATTGGATATACATATTGTAAAATTCAAAATTTAAAACTCAGAAGTTAAAATTTATGATTAAAGTTATACGTTAAATTATAATTATATTTTAACAATATTTTTAAATAATAGCAAATAAGAAAGAGGTCGTCATCTTGCCAAAAAATTAAGATTCTGCTAGACTCAAAGCAACTTATAAAAACTAAGTTTTGGCCAAAAATTAAGTCCAAAACGCTGTTTATTAGCCGATAGACAGTTAATGAGTGGATGTTAACATGCTTTAATGTTAACTAAAATTTTTTTATGACTAAAAAAGAAAAACCCGTGATTAACAATGTCATGGATGAAATTTTAAATGATGATGCGGTTTCCTTATTGCCAAAAACAGGAGATTTAATTACAGCTAAAGTTATTGCTTTGGCTAAAAATGAAATTCATTTAGATATTAATGGGGTGGCCACAGGCATGGTTCGGGGCCGAGAACTTAAAGATGACGCTGGACATTATGCTCATTTAAAAGTTGGTGATGAAGTTACGACCACTGTACTTGATACAGAAAATGAAAGAGGAATTTATGAATTATCCTTGCGTTCAGCTGGTCATCAACAAACCTGGCAAAGTTTTACAGATTTAAGATCTGGTGGCGAAGTTGTGGAAGTTAGAGTTTTGGAAGCTAACAAAGGTGGCTTAATGGTAGCCTATAATGATATCACTGGTTTTATGCCAGTTTCTCAATTAAGCAAAGAAAATTATCCGCGTGTTGATGGGGGTAATAAAGCCAGAATTTTGGAAAAATTAAAATCTTTAGTGGATAAAAAAATTAAAGCTAAAATTATTGATTTGGATGAAAAGGAAAATAAAATTATTTTTTCTGAAAAAGAAGTTTATGCTAGTGACAAACGCGAAGAATTAAAAAAGTTTCAACCAGGCGATGTTGTGGATTGCAAAGTTACTGGTATTGTAGATTTTGGAATTTTTGTGGAATTTGGTGCCGGACTTGAAGGCTTGATTCATATTTCCGAATTGGCTTGGCAGAGAATTAATCACCCTAGAGATTTATTTAAAGTGGGGGATACTCTCAAAGCCCAAATTATTGGTTTAAGCGATAATCGCATTACTTTATCGGCTAAAAAATTAGAAGAAGATCCTTGGAAAAAAATGGCAACCAATTATGAAGTTGGTCAAAAAGTTAAAGGCAAAGTTTTAAAGATAGATAAATTTGGTGCTTTTGTAGAATTAGCCGGGGGTATCAACGGTTTGGTGCATATTTCTGAATTATCTAATGAAAAAATAGAAAATGTTGAAGAAATGGTTAAAGTGGGCGAAGAATATGATTTTAAAATTTTATCCATTGATTTGGAAGAACATCGCATGGGATTGTCCATGAAAGATTTAAGTTAATTTGGTAATTATATAAAGAAAGCGAGCCCAAGGGCTCGCTTTTGGCTTTCTTGACAGAATTACCATTATGGTTTAGTCTTAAACATTAAACATCAAAATTACAATTCAGAATTTTGGAGGATAAAATATGTCATTAGATAATCTTGATTGGTCACCAATAATTATTTACAGTTTTTCGGCTATTTTATGTTTAGTGGTTTATTGGCTATTTAAAAAAATTCTTTTTAAAAAAACGTTTTGGTCCATGAAATCTTTTGAGGGTTTGTTGGGATACAGCCTATTGGTCTTTCAAACAGGCACTTTATTCCAACATTATTTTTTGAGTAAATTTCTATTAAGAAATCCCGAAGGATTTTTATTACCCCAAGAACCGTTGGAAATATTTTTGAGAATTGTGGGAATTTTTGTTTTACCCACAATCGCCAAATTTATTTATTTGATTAGGAATTTTTTACATCCTTGGCGCCGCAAAATTGCCAGATTAATCATGTTTTTATCACCCATGTTTTTGTTATATTTAAGCCTGGGGAATTTAGTCAAACAAGTGCCATCAAATGATAGGAATTATATCTATATCTGGATTGCTGCGTTATTGATAGATTTGTATTTTGCCTTTTTTTCTCAAAAATGGCCAGTGTTTAGACCAACCAGACCCACCATAGAAGGCTGGTTTTTAAAAAGATATTTTAGAAAAATAAAATATTTTTTTCAATCATTAAGAGTTTGGGGTCGGCGTCTATTGCCAATTGCTTTAGCCATTTTTTACCTAAGCACAATTTATGGTGGCACTATTGATGCTGGCAGTCTCTATGAAAATAAAACAAGATATTGCATAGAGGACGAGAACCATCAAGTGGTAAAATATATTACCTATAAGCAATATATACAATTTAAAAACCCTGGCCGATTTAGAAAGTTTTGTATAGCCATATCTTTGCCCGTTTCAGCTCCTTTGTCTCCTTTCATGCCTAAAAGATATTTGGGTACCAGAACAGAAAGAATCAAAAAAGATTGTCAGTTGTCTTTATTTTAAATTTTAATCTACCTATAGATACCGAGCTGCTTAGCTCGGTATTTTTATTTGTAAAAAATATTTTTTTGTTGTATACTATAAGTTATATGAAAAATATCAAAAACATGAAAAATTTAGTTAAAAATGTTCTTATTATAATTTTTGTTTGCCTGTTTATCGCGGTCTTTTTTTCTTTGTCCAATAATCAGTCAACAGAAAAAATTAAAACTGTGGGTGTGGGAGAGGTAATTGCCAAAATTAATGGCGGACAAGTCAAAAGTGTTGAGGTTGCTGGCAATCAATTAAGTATTGAATTAACTGATGGACAGAAATTAAAAGCTGATAAAGAAGCAACTGAATCTTTTTCTACTTTGTTAAAGAATTATAATGTGCCGACTGAAAAAATGCAGTCCGTAGCTGTAACTATTAAACAAGAATCTGGCTGGTCTTATTGGTTGAATAATTTATTACCTTTTATTATCCCTTTTATTTTTGTAATTTTCTTTGTTTTAATGATCGCCCGTCAAGCTCAGAATATTAATAGCCGAGCCATGTCTTTTGGGCAATCAGAAACTAATGATAGTAATAAGAAAAATGACAAAAAAGAAAAAATTTCTTTTAAAGATGTGGCTGGTAATAGAGAAGCCAAAGAAGAATTATTAGAAGTGGTAGAATTTTTAAAAAATTCTAAAAAATTTAGCGAATTAGGAGCCAAAATTCCTAAGGGTGTGCTTTTGGTGGGCGCGCCAGGCACTGGTAAAACACTAATGGCCAAAGCGGTATCTGGGGAAGCCGGTGTGCCATTTTTTCATGTATCTGGTTCAGAATTTGTAGAAATGTTTGTGGGCGTGGGTGCTAGCCGGGTGCGTTCTTTATTTCAAAAAGCTAAAAAAAATGCTCCTTGCATTGTTTTTATTGATGAACTTGATGCTATTGGCAGGCAACGTGGCAGCGGTTTTGGCGGTGGCTCTCATGATGAAAGAGAACAAACTCTAAATCAAATTTTGGTAGAAATGGATGGTTTTGAAACCAATTCCGGAGTCATTGTTTTGGCAGCCACCAATCGACCGGATGTTTTGGATACAGCTTTGCTTCGACCTGGCAGATTTGATCGTCGAGTAACTTTAGATTTGCCAGACATTAACGATAGAATTGAAATTTTGAAAATTCATGTTGCTAATAAACCCTTGGCCAAGGAAATAGATTTAAGAAGAATTGCTGAACGTACGCCAGGTTTTTCTGGAGCTGACTTGGCCAACTTAATGAATGAAGCAGCTATTTTAACAGCTAGAAAAAATCGCAAAAAAATTAGTTTAGAAGATGTTTTAGAAAGTATTGAAAAAGTACTTCTTGGTCCTAAGAGAAAATCTCGTCAAATTATTGAACATGAAAAAAGAGTAACTGCATATCATGAGGCCGGGCATGCTTTAATAGCTCATAAATTACCCAAAAGCGATCCAGTGCAAAAAGTTTCTATAATTTCTCGTGGTTCAGCTGGTGGTTATACTTTAAAAGTGCCGGAAACTGATAAACACATGCATACTAAATCAGAATTTTTGGCAGAACTTTCTGTATTACTCGCAGGGCATGCTACAGAAAAAAATATTTTTGGCGAAGTGACAACTGGCGCGCAATCAGATTTGCGACAAGCTACTAAATTGGCTCGCAGGATGATCGTGGAATATGGCATGAGTGAAAAAATGGGCCCGCGCACTTATGGTGAAAGAGACGAGTTAATTTATTTGGGTAGAGATTTTGGTGAACAAAAAGATTATTCAGAAAAAATAGCCGAAGAAATTGATCGAGAAGTTAGCCAGACTTTGGCTAGCGCATATCAGGTCGCTTGTGATATAATAAATAGTGACAAGGAAGTTTTAAATGCTATAGTGGATAAGTTGATGGAAAAAGAAACTTTGGAAAAAGAAGAATTTGAGGCTATAGTGGGTGCCAAAATTAATTAAAAATAATAAATTTTTTTATTGCTACCTTTTTGGACAAAAAGGTAGCGCCAAAAACTGGTTCGCTGCTGCGCTTTAGAAGAAATTCGGACTCGCTTGGCTAAATTGAATGGATGCCTAGTTGGCCTTATTACATAGGCCTCCTTTCCATTCAATTCTTAACGCCAAACTCGTCTCGAATTTCTAATCTAAAGCTACGCCAAGCGAACGGAAAAATAAAATCTATTTAATAAAATAAAATAAAAAACAAAAATATGACAACTGTCTATCGTCCAATTTTAAAAATTGCCTGGCAAATAATTTGGCGCGCTAAATATTTATGGTTCTTTGGTTTTTTTGCCGCTTTTATGGCTTCCTCTGGAGAGTTAAACACAGTAATTAATAACTTTTCTGATTTAAATAGTGGAATTAGTGTTTTGGATAATATCAGCCACAACCTTTCAACTGGTATTTTTAGCAATGTCTTTGACAACTTAGGAATTTTTATTGGCAGCTTTGATTTAATGAATGTACTTTTGCTGTTAATTTTATTAATAGTGCTTTTATTTTTTGTCTGGTTAAGCGTGGTAGCTGAAGCTGGTTTAATAGCAGGAGCTTATCGTGAATACCATAAACAAACTTCAAATTTTGTTTTATCGTTTAAAACTGGCAAACAAAATTTTTGGCAAGTTCTAGGTTTGAACATTTTGGGTAAAGTCATAATTTATCTAGTTTTATTAGGGGTTAGTTTGCCTTTTCTTTGGGCTTATCTAAAAACCAATAGTAGCATTTGGCAATTAATTTTATTTTTATTATCTTTTATTGTTTTAATACCTTTGGCTGCGATTATTTCTTTTCTAATTAAATATGCTGTGATGTATGTAGTTTTAAGAAAAGAAAAAATGAGGCAAGCCATAAAAAGTGGTTGGCAATTATTTTTGAAAAATTGGATTGTTTCTCTAGAGATGGCTATTTTAATGTTTTTAATCACCGTGACCGTGGGCTTGGCCATGATTTTGGTGGCGATTATTCTGGCTATTCCTTTGGCATTTATTTTATATCTTTTATATGCTTTAAATATTTCTGGCTCTATGATGGTTGGGGTAGTTTTAGCTCTAATTGTAGTAGCTTTAGTTTTATTTTTATTTGGTGCTATGCTTATGGCTTATCAAAATACCGCTTGGGTTTTATTATTTGATCGTTTAAATGAAGGTGTGGTGTATCCCAAAATAACTCGTTTAATAGCCAGATTAATGACCAAGAAAAATAAAACTTTAGATTTTTAGAATTTTTAGCATAAAAAATAATTTTTTATGGCGTCAACTAACCTTAGTTGGCGTTTTGTTTTTTTTGTTTGTTTAACAAATAAATTGTGTTATAATGAACCCAGCGCCAACTTTTTGTTTGTTATTTTATCAGGATAATAAATTTAGTAGATTTTTTTAATTGACTAAGTGTTGGTTATAAATAATAAATAATTTAAAAAGCAAAAAGTCGGGGTTGGGTAAATATATGAAAAACATTAACGATTTAATTCAAGAAAATAAAAATGCTCAAGATAATTTGGCTCAGTTGAGTGATAATTTAAGTTTTAATTCCAATCAAAAACCACAGCAAAATTTGTCTGCGTCTGGCGCTCAGACAACACCAGATCACCAAGAAAAAGAAGTTGATAGTAGTTTAGCCTTGGCCAATAAAATGAAAGAATTAAGGCAAAAACAAATAGAAGAAGAATTGCGTTTGCAAGCCCAAAATTTAAATTGGGGCTATGTTAATTTAAAAGGCATTCCTATTCCAACTGATGTTTTGGAGGTCATAAATTTGGAAGATGTTAGATCTAAGAAAGTAATTTGTTTTTATTTTGCTCCTCACAAAGTTGCCAGGTTGGCTTTTTTAAATCAAGAGGCAGCAATTATTGAACAATTAAAACAAGAAATGGCTAACCAGTTAGGAGTGGATATAGAAGTTTTTTTAACTTCAGAAGTGAGTTTCGCATCCGCCTTAAAACAATATGAAGCTATTCCCCAAATTAGAGAAGTTAGTCATGGGGTAATTATTACGGAAAGTGATTTAACTAAATTTTCAGGACAGTTAAAAAATTTGGCTGACATTATGGCTTTAATTAAAACTGCTTCGACCACGGAATTGGTGGCGGTTATTGTTGCCACCGGTCTTAAAACAGAAGCTTCTGATATTCACATTGAGGCCGAAGCTGATGGTATTAAATTACGTTATCGGGTCGATGGAGTTTTAAATACAGCAGGAGAATTAGATAAAAGTATTTGGCAACAATTAATTTCACGTTTAAAATTATTATCTGGTTTGAAATTAAACATTTTTGATAAGCCACAAGATGGTCGTTTTTCCATTTTATTGCAAGGCGATAAAGTTGATGTGCGTGTTTCCACTTTGCCAACCAATTATGGCGAGTCAGTGGTGATGAGGTTGTTATTATCCAAAGTTGATAGTTTTGCTATCAAAGATTTGGGATTGGAAGAAAAGAATTATCAGCTTTTGATAGAGCACATCAGCCGACCCAATGGCATGATTATTACCACTGGTCCTACTGGTTCTGGTAAAACCACTACTCTTTATGCAATTTTAAATCAATTAAATAATTCAGAAACCAAAATTATTACTATTGAAGATCCTGTTGAATATGAAGTTAAAGGTATTAATCAATCGCAAGTTGAACCAGCTAGAGATTACACTTTTGCTAAGGGTTTACGTTCTATTGTGCGTCAAGATCCAGATATTATTATGGTTGGTGAAATGCGCGACTTAGAAACTGTCGATATTGCTTTAAATGCTGCCTTGACTGGTCATTTGGTTTTATCAACTTTGCACACCAATGATGCGGCTGGAGCTATTCCCAGATTTTTAGCCATGGGAGCTAAATCATATTTATTAGCTCCGGCTCTTAATCTGATTATTGCTCAAAGATTGGTTAGAAAATTGTGTGATAAATGTAAAAAAGAAATTATTTTAGAGGCGACCATAAAAAATAAAATCTTAGAAATAATGGGTAATGTTGTTAATAAAATAAATTTCAACCTGGAACAAACAAAATTTTATACAGCTGTTGGTTGTGCCGAGTGCAATCAGCTGGGTTATAAAGGCAGAATTGGTATTTTCGAAATGTTTGCTATGAATAAAGACATAGAACAGGTGATTTTATCTAATGAAGTTTCTGAATATAAAATTAGGGAATTGGCTGTTAACCAAGGAATGTTAACTTTAGTGCAAGATGGTTTGTTAAAAGCTATTAAAGGATTAACTAGTGTAGAAGAAGTGTTTAGGGTCGTGACTTAAAATATAAATTTGATCTTGACAGGTTTTTTAAAGATTGATATGCTGTATTTTGTGTGTGGAAAAATAAATAAAACTATTTTAAAGGAGGAGGTACGATGGATGAAAAAAAAATTATACAAGTAGAAAATGGAGAGGGACATTTGTGTTGTCCTTTTTGCAAAGCACCTGCGGCAGCCGATGTCGGGCTAGAAACAACAGCAAATAAGGATAAAATTTTTTTTAGATGTACAACCGGAAGGTGGGGTTGTAAAAAATCAAAAAAATATATTTTAATTTTACAAATAAGGAAATAAAAACAACACAAAAAACGCTGGGTTTTGAACCAGCGCTTTTTTATTTAGGTCAATACAAATTGATTCAAGGTGCAATCTTAAATTAACAAAGTTTAGAAGTAAGACAACGGATTAACTCTTTTGCCATTAATAATAATTTCAAAATGCAAATGTGGGCCAGTAGATCTGCCTGTAGAACCCATAGCGCCAATAGTTTCGCCTTGTTCTACTTGATTACCAGCTTTAACATAAAGTTTTGTCATGTGACCATAAAGTGTTTTGGTGCCATCAGTGTGTTGGAGAATAATATAGTTGCCATAACCACCACTATTCCAGCCAGCAGTAATAACTTTACCTGGTTTAGCAGCATAAATGGGGGTGCCTAAAGGGCCGGCTATGTCAAGACCATTGTGGCGCCAACCAAAATATTGAGTAATATAACGAGCACTGGTTGGCCAGATATAACCCCCAGCTTTAGATTCATTGGATTTACTTCTTAAATTACTGGCCAAAGAATTGGTTGATGCTGGTGTGGATTTTTTAATTTCCCCACCAGGAATAATTAAATTTTGACCAATAGAAATTTGCTCTTCGCTAATAATTTGGTTGGAAGCTAAAATTTTATTAACTTCCACACCATATTTTTTAACTAAAGCAGACAGCGTATCACCTTTTTTTACTTGATGCAAAACGCCACTGACCGGCAAGATAATCAATTTATTACCAGGTTTAATCAAGCTGTTGGCACTGAGATTATTGGCCCAAAGAATGGTATTGACTGAAATATTAAATTTTTTGGCAATAGTCGAAACTGTTTCTCCAGATTGGACAATATATTCTTCAACTTCTGTTCTTACTTGAGTATTAGAGTTGGTGTTAACGCCAGAATTTTTTTGTAAATTATTGGCAATTAATCCTTCGGCGGGAATATTTTCTTCCAGTTCCAACGGGAAATCTTCGGCCACAGCATTCTTTTCCAAATTATAAGCAAAAGGTTCTGACGCAGAATTATTAAGGGCTAAATTATTAATAATTTTTTCTCCAGCCATTTGTGATTCTTCAACAATTATTTCGTCAAATTCATTGCCTTGAGCCAATTTATAAAAAACACTTTTTTTGCCCAAATCTTCAGCTGCCACACCTTTAATAATAAAATTATTGGTTAAAATTATAATGGCTACAAAGATAAAAGTTAAATATAGAAAAAATTTACTAGTTATTAAAATGCTTAATTTGCCTCCACCTTTGGATTCTACCGAGATTCTAGTTTGTTTTTTGGTTAGATGGAGAATATTGTAAATTGGTAAAAGAATCTTCCTAAAAATAAATTTAAATATTTTCCTTAATGGTTTAGTGATAAACAAAAAAATACGACCAATAATTTTGGCCAAGTAAGTTACTCCTTTTATTAAAAAAGAGAGTAAAACTATAAACCATTGTTTGATATTTTTACTGATAGGACATTAATAATTCTTTAAAAAGTCTTGGGTATCGTTTTATCAAAGAGTTTAATGTCGTCAAGATTGATAAATTTATCGTGATAAGAACTCGCCCTCTCTTGCTTTTTGGTTTTAATTTAAGGCAATATTCGTCCATAATGCAAAAGCAAGGAGGGTTCAAACAATTATCACTCTAAATTTTATCAATCTTGACTTAGAAAATAATTTTTACTTAGCCCTAATTTTTGGCTAATAAACTGATAGATAAGCTGATTTTTAAAGAAATTAAAGTAAGTTTATTGTATCATAAAGAGAAGATTTTTAAAAGGTTTTGGCTGTTAAAGACTGCTTTGTTGGCCGACATACACCCAAGGTTAAACCATTGTCAAATATTTGCTAAAAATGTAAATTTGAAGTAAAATTAAGGGCATTAAAATATATGGAAAAGTATAATCAACAAAGCATTGAGTCTAAATGGCAACAGTTCTGGCAAGACCAGAAAATTTTTGAGGCCCACGAGGATAAAACCAAAAATAAATTTTTTGGGTTGATAGAATTTCCTTATCCTTCTGGTGATGGTTTACACACGGGCCATCTGCGCTCTAACACAGCCATGGATATTATCGCTCGCAAGCGTCGGATGCAGGGCTATAATGTTTTATTCCCGATTGGTTTTGATGCTTTTGGTTTGCCCACAGAAAATTACGCCATTAAGAAAAAAATAAAGCCCCAAGAGGCCACAGCCAAAAATATTGCCACTTTTATCAAACAACTTAAAGAGGCGGGTTTTTCTTTTGATTGGAGCCGATCTTTTTCCACGACTGATGAAGATTATTACAAGTGGACGCAGTGGATTTTTGTGCAAATGTTTAAACACGGGCTCGCTGAAAAGAAAAAAGAAACAATTAATTGGTGTACTTCTTGTAAAATTGGTTTGGCTAATGAAGAAGTGGTTAATGGCGCGTGTGAACGGTGCGGGGGCGAGGTGGTGAAAAAAATAAAAGAGCAGTGGGTTTTGAAAATTACCAAATACGCTGATCGCTTGATTGAAGATTTGGATTTGGTGAATTATCTGGAGAGGATAAAAACACAGCAAATAAACTGGATTGGGCGGTCGGAGGGAGCGTCTGTAAAGTTTCCAATTTTCAATTTTCAATTTCCAAATAAATCTCCAATTACAAATTCCAATAATCAAAATTATTTAGAAGTATTTACCACGCGGCCGGATACTTTGTTTGGGGCAACATTTATGGTGATTGCTCCAGAACATCAGCTCGTGAACAATTTCCAAGATACAATTTTCAATTTCCAAGAAATAAAAGAATATATTGAGGAAACAAAAAAGAAATCTGATTTGGAGCGAGCAGATTTGAATAAAGAAAAAACGGGAGTTGAATTAAAAGGATTAAAAGCAATTAATCCGGTGAATGGCAAAGAAATTCCGATTTTTGTGGCCGATTATGTGATGATGGGTTATGGTACTGGCGCGATTATGGCCGTGCCGGCGCATGATGAAAGAGATTTTGAATTTGCTAAAAAAT
>DAOOOW010000010.1:4585-38414 GCA_035387885.1 bacterium | reverse complement strand
TGAAATATTTAAATCAAAAACCTAATGTTGCACTTTGGAATAGAATTCAGATTAATCTTCTTTTCTTGTTTAAGAAAATAACCAAAACCTGTCTGCCGGTAGGCAGGGAAGGTTTTCGCTTTCACTTTTGTGTTGAATGTTGGTTCAAAGTTGCACTTTGAACCTCCATGAAGTAAGGTAATAAACATGTTTTTATCAAATAATAAGATGGTTCAGAACAGAGGCATTGAATCAAAAATACTGGTAATCTTGAATTAAAAACCCATTAAACACAATTTAAAAAGGACAGACTGGTGGTTCTGTCCATTACCATAATTCATAATTCGTTATTCACAATTCATATTTTGGTTAATATTTCACCCCCCTTCTCTGTGACCAAAATAGTATGTTCAAAATGGGCGCATGGTGAATCATCAGCCATTTTATAAGTAATTCTATTTTTATCTAAAGCAATAGCATAATGTCCTATACTAACCATGGGTTCAATAGCCAAGGTCATACCAGCTTTTAAAATTGGACCAGTGCCTTTGAGCCCATAATTAGGAATTTGTGGCTCTTCATGCAGTTTCTCCCCTACTCCATGGCCAACTAGATCGCGGATAACATTAAAACCATTTTTTTCCACAAATTCTTGAATTATAAAACTAATATCACCTAAATGAATGCCTGGTTTAATTTTTTTAATAGCTAAGTTTAAAGATTCTCTGGTAATTTTTAATAATTTTTCTTTTTCTTTATCGATTGGGCCAACTGGCACAGTAATGGCCATATCAGTAACCATACCTTTTTTAGCAGGATAACGCACCCCAGCATCAATGGTTAAAAGATCACCAGTTTGTAAAATTCTATCAGGTATGGCTGGAGCATGTACAATTTCTGTGGTTAAACATGAACAAATAGCTGTAGGAAAACCTTGATAACCTTTAAAAATCGGCCAACCACCAGCTTTAATAATTTCTTTTTCAGCCAAGTCGTTTAAATATTTAGTGCCCACTCCAACTTTAACTTCTTTGACTAGCAAATTTAAAACCCGAGCCAGAATTTGGCCGCTTTGCCGCATGGTTTGGATTTGGGAAGGGGTTTTTATGGGGATCATGATGTGTACATTTGTCATTCAAGCGAAGTTAAAAGTTGCCACAACGGCAAGTTTTGACGGAATCCAGAAAAAAATTTTAAATATTTCTGGATCCTGACTTTCGTCAGGATGACAAAATGAGCGATGGTTGTTAAATTATAACCCAAGCTTGGCAAATATTTCCTTTTTCACTTCTTCAATACTTTGTTCGCCATTGATTTTAATGACTATACCCTGGCTCTCATAAAACTCAATGACTTCTTCTGTTTCCTCATGATAAATTTTAAGTCTAGCTCTAATGGCTTCTGGTGTATCATCAGTTCTGATAATTAATTTTTCATTATCCTCATCACACAGGCCTTCTGTTTTTGGTGGAGAAAATTTTAAATGATAAACCTTGCCGCATTTGGGGCAAGTTCTTCGGCCACTGAGTCTATTAACAGCTTCAGTATCAGAAAGTTCAATTACAATTACATGAGTTAAGGTGGTAAATTTGGCCAAAACTCTGGCCTGAATTCTGATTCTTGGAAAACCGTCAAAGATAAAACCATTTTGGGCGTCTGCTTGTTCAATTCTTTTTTTAACTAATTTATCAACTATGGCATTGGGAACCAAACCACCAGAGTCCATATTTTTTTTAATTTCCGCGCCCAATTCATTAGCGCTATTAACTTCCTCACGCAAAAGTTGCCCAACAGAAATATTGGGGATGTTTAATTTTTCAGCTAAAAATTCGGCTTGAGTGCCTTTGCCAGAAGCTTGCGGACCTAGAATTGTCATTTTGTACATAAAATAGATAAAATAGTTTATAATGCTTTAAGCTTAGCACAATATTGACAAAAAAGAAAAGAGGTGTTAGGGTTCAAATACGAATGTGGGGGGGCGGACTTCTTTAACAAAAGATCACAATAAAAGGAGATGAATAAAATGAAAATTTTCCCAAGATTAAAAATGGTGAGTCGACTGGTATTTGCTGTTTTATTTGATCTTGTCGTAGTTGCAGTAAGTATGGTTATTGCCATTCTGGGTATTTATTTGGTGCAAGAACATCTTTTTGATTATGCTAGTTTTTTGCATAAACTGCCATCGGTGGTTAGGTGGTTGAATAATATTGGCGTGCTGATTTATTTGGTTTATTGGAACGGGCGGATTTTATACAGAATAATCTTTAAAATATTTTTGCCATATCTGTATATGGAAAAGCAACAACTCGGTTTACTAGTACCAAGAGAATTGTTTGGTTACTTTATGAGTTTGTTTGCCATTTTTTGGCCATTTACGACCATGATTAACTATTTTTTTCATAAATGGCTAGATGATTGTCCATATTTTCTTATGTATCCGGACAAAAAAATAAGCAAAATTATTAAGTTTTTGATTTTTAAAGTAGCGTTTCAATTCATAGATTTTGGGGATAAAAAATATTGGGAATAAATTTATTTTAAGAAAGGAAAACGACATGAATAATCAAGTGTCTAACCGTTGGCAATTATCCAAAGAACGTTCTTTTTGGGGTTTATTTTTTTTATTTTTTGTATTTGTGGTTGGGCTATGGTAATCATGGCAGCAAAAAAAAATAATGTTGATATAAAATTTATTGACACCATTGATATATCAACATTTATTACTTTAATAACTTTTGCGTTAATTATCTTTAACAAGAGAAGCATTTTATCTAATTCAATAACCTTGATTATTTGGCTAATTGTGTATTTAACCCACATGAGCGAGCCTTCAGCGCCTTGGATTGATAATTATGTAAAAAGTTTAGATATTATTTCTTTGTTGTTTGCTGGCCTTGTTTCCTTTAATGTTTGTTTTGGTTGGCCAATTTTTCTTTTGGTCGACATTAAAAGACAATTGAAAGAAAAATAATTTTGATGTTCAAAGCCCCTGTTTAGGCAGGGGCTTTTATATTAATAGAAATAACCACTCGGCGATTAGCCGGCAAACACAAAACCACCGGACCTTAATTCGGTGGTAGATTATTTATTTTTATTTTTGATTTACCATTATCCTGTCTATTTCGAGTTCAATTTGTGGTGCAAACCAGACCACTTTATCAACAGGTTTCATTTTATTTTGAGTAGTTGCTCGTTCATAAATCCGTTGAAAGATATTTTTATCTTCAGGAGACAGATCAGCACCTATTAGATTTTTGATTTTCTCAAAAAAACTTTCTACATCAGGAATTTCATTTTTGAGAAACAAATCAACGGCAATTTCTCGGCTGCCAGTCACTATATTTTTAGCCAAATCACCAGAAATGGTAGCATTAATTATTTTACCGGTTTTATTGGCGATCGTTTCTTTATTATGGATATCGTGGGCAAGATCAACCAATGTTGGTTTTTTAATTGTGAGAAAATTTTCTATTTGTTCTTTGGTATTAAAAATTTTACTAGCAAACCCACTGCCGTTGTCGTCCAGCCAATATTCAATTTCACCACCAATTTTGCCGTGTTTTAAAATATTAAACACTTCTCCGGTTTCTGGATTCATTGCTGGCACCCACCTTTCAAAAATTTCAGGCACTTCAGAATGTTCTAAACTATAAATATAACCTTCCAGAGCTTCTTTGGCCGATAGAGTCTTATCAAGGGGGTTGCTCAAAGATTCCATTAATGCCTCTCTTGATTGAGAAACTGCTTGGGCGAAGAGTTTGCCAGCCCTAGTGGCCATAGATGGATTATTATAATAATTTATATTATTAACCGCGCCCATAAGATTTTCTTTGCCATAAGCGGTTAAAATTGTTCTCATTTGAGATAATTGTTCATGACTTATTTTATCCATGTTAATATTTTGGATGAGCTCATCAAATTTTAGCAAATTAGCATCAGTAATTTCTGCAGTTGGAATGATTTTTTCAAGATGTTCTGGGGGGTGCTCTGGAAAATTAGTTAGCTTTGTTTGCGCACCAATGGTTGCTTCATCTGTTACCGGAGGATGACCAACTTCAGCACCTAACGCTGCTTCTTGGGTAGGTGCTTTTGGGGTTAGCTCTTCTGAAGGGGTGACTGCAGGTTGATCTGAAAAATTAGTTGTCTGTGCATTTGCCTCAATATTTGTTTCAACTGTTGCCGGAGGATTAACACTTTCAGCACCTAACGCTGCTTCTGGTGGGTTTTCTTTTGAGATTAGATCTTCTGGTTGTGTTACTGCGGGCTCGGCTTTGGGAATTTTATATTCATAGCTATTAATTTTATCTGCGCCGATAATTTCTCTGGTTGAAGGATCTCTTGGCACAATTTTAAAACCACCATGATTATCTGGTTCAAGAACATAAGCTATGGCTTTATTACCTCTAACTCCGATATTGCCATAGCCTTGATCTTGGGCGAACTTATTAGCTTTATCACTAGCCCAATCCCAAGCATCTTTAGGATCGCCAGTAAAGCCAAATTTTTCGGGATGGGATCTAATTTGAAATTTAAGAGCTTCAATAACCCCATCGCCAGAACCTGGCTCAATAGTGGCATCAACCATTTGACCCATATATAATTCTTTAAATTTATTTAATACTTCTTCAACCACTGTTCTAGATGCCGTTTCTGCTGATCCTTTTGGTTCGATTGCTGCTTCCGTTGGTTCCGCCTCTATTGCTGAATTTACGGGCTTAGGCATTTCTGCTGATCCTACATTTGTTGTTGGACCACTGGCTGACAATTCGGGCTCGCTTGGTGTTCTGTTAAAATATCCAGTTTGGCTATCGTGATAATCTTTTACCCACCTTGTGCCCATAAAAATACCAAAAGCGGCAGCTCCAATTAAATGTCCCCACTGTTTATGTTGTTCTCTTTTGAAGTTTTTTTGCCAAGCTTGTTCTTTTAGTTCTTGTAATTGGCTTAAATAATTTAAATATGCCCTATTATCTTTTTCCGCCCCAGTTTTCATTTCTTCTAATAAAATTTCTATGTTTCTATAGGTTTGATCAGCCACTATTCTCTCTTTGTTCCAACCATCGAGCATTAGGGCGGCTGCTCTTTGGGCTTGCATGTCTGTTAGCTTTTTCATTGCCTCATCAGATTCCAGACTATCTATTTCATTTCTTAAAATTTTACTGTCATCGCTTTCTTCTAATTTTTTTATTTTTCTTTTTAAGAAATATTGGCCAACCCCCTTTTTGGTCTTGGAAAAAATACCTTCTTTTCCTGCTTTTTCTTCGGCTTCTTCTGTTTCATTATTCTTAGTATTTTCAACAACGGCATCTTTTAAGTTTTGTATTTCTGTTTTTAATTGATCTTTATCTAAAAAAAGATTTTTATTTTTTAGTTTATTAAGTTCTCTTAAACCACCATAAGCCAAGACAGTACTACCGCCAGCAGCAAAAAATCTTTTGGCCGCCATCAAGAATGGTAGGGATGCGCCCAAAGAGGCCGCACCAACAGTTGCAGCAGACCCAGCCAAAACAACAGCAATAGCCAAAGACAGGGTAGATTTCCTCAAGATTTTTTCAGCAACTTTATTCTCAATTTTTACTCCATTTTTGGTTAAAAGATTATAGAGATTAAGCTCTGATAAGCTTTTACAAATTTTAATAAATTTTTCAGTTTTATTTTCATTAAGTTCTTGGTCTAGATAATTATATGTTTTTAAGGCTCTTTCTTCTGCTTCAAGTTTTTTTTCATATTCTTCTTTTGTAAGCACTCGTACTTTAAATAATCGGCAACTACCCTCACTGCCATCCTCAAATTGATATTTTATATAAGTAGTATTATCGTATGAATAACGCGTTCCATCGAATTGGTATATTCTTTTTATGGTAACCTTTTTCATTTCCCAGACTTTTCTATCTTCAAAACGATTGGTATCGATATATAATTCATCGTTAATTTTAAACTTTGTTTTATTTTCAGATTCAGCTTCATGCAAATCTTCTTCTTTTATTTTTTCATGCTCAACTATTGTGTACAATGATCCTTCATCAAGTGGGCATTTGAAGGATGATCCGTCTGAATGGTGGAAATATAAATACTTTGTTTCTGTTCCATCGGATTTTTTTTCCATTTTTATTTTATCCACTATAAATGGTTGCATTACACCTATTCCATTATAAAAGTAATATCCCTTATCGCCAACCCTAAATTCTCTTTTTTCTATGGCTTTTTTTTCTGCATACTCTTTTTCTGTAAGCACTCTTTCAGCTGTTAGTGGGCAAGAATTTTTTTGGCTATCCTCAAGTTCATATTCTATGAACGCATATTTTTTTTCTGTATGCAATCCTTCTAGTTGATACACTCTCCTAAGAGTAGCTTTTTTTAGCCGTGAGAAATATTCTGTGTCATTTGTGTTTGGATCAATATATATTGTTTCTCCGATTTTAACACTTTTTCCATCATTAGCATTTTTACATTTAAAGTCATTAAAATCATTTTCTGTTATTTTTTGTTTTTCAGTTTCTGTATACAACAACCCCAAACTCAGGTTGTCGTTATGTGCATATCCGTTTTCATCATATTCATAAAATATATGTGCATCTTCTGTTCCGTCATTTTTTTTATCTATTCGTTTTATTGTAAATGGTTGCATTTTACCTATTTCATCATTAAAGTAAAATCCTTTACCGCCAACCATAAACTCCCCATCTTTTACTCCTCTATAGGACTCGACTGATTGCCAGATGTTTTCTGAAGCGTTTAGAGCTTTTTTAGGTTCTTCCAATGAATCAAGATTTTTTGGTTCTTGAGAATCTTGAGAATCACTATCTTGCTTTTGCCATTCTAAAAAAGTTTTTAAACTTACTTTTTTTTCCTTTTTTAGAGAGTCATTTATCACAACAACTTTTTGAGTTTGTGGATCAAAAAATGAATAGTGCCATCCACTTCGTTCATAACCACCTCCTGATTTTGGTGATCTTTTGACAGTAACTTCTTCTCTGAGTTTATATGGAGCTAGAGCCGCTTCTTGTTCCGGAGTTATTTCATATGCCACACCTTTATCATTTTTAGAAACTGGATTTTTTTCTGACATATTTTTTTAAATTAAAATATTATTTATCTAAATTATCTATTAGTTCTTGTTTAAGTTTGTCAATTTCTTCTTGGGTAATTTCTAAAAAATTGGGAAAAAATTTCCAAATAAATTCTTCAACCTTTTGAGGCGATTCTTGGGCAATTTTGGCAAAGATATTTTGTTGATCTTCGCTCATAACCTCCATGAGACGCCCGGTTAATCTCTGTTCTACAACTTCAGTCATTTTTTGTAATAGTAATATTTTTTTATCCTCGGGCAAATTTGTTAAACCAAGGGATTTAATGATATTTTCTTGTAGAGTTTGATTGTTGAGCATAAATTTAATTTTATTTAATTTAGTTGCTTGTGGATAATTATTTATCTTCTTGTATTATTATACCTTAAATTAGTTAAAATTAAAAAACTCAGTTTATTATAACTGAGTTTTTTAATAATCAATATCAATATTATAGGCCTTCGTAGTCGCGCATAACCAATTGCGAATCAATTTGACGGCTGGTTTCTAAAACAACAGATACCACGATTAAAAGTGAAGCTCCAGAGATGGCCACATTGGGTATGATTTGACTGTCATTAAAGACAAAAGAAATAATTAAAGGCAATACAGCAATTAGACCTAAAGAAAAAGCACCAGCTAACATAATTCTTGAAGAAACAAAACCTAAATATTCAGAAGTTTGGTGACCGGGACGAATACCTGGCACAAAACCACCTTGTTTTTGTAAATTTTCGGCAATTTGATGCGGATGGAAAACTACTGCAGTATAAAAATAGGTAAAAGCAAAAACTAATAAGAAGTATAAAATGCCATAAGGCACACCATCTGTTTTTAAAAAGTTAATCACAAACTCCGCAATATTTTTCAAAACTGTAGAGTTGGATTTTAGAAATAATTGAGAAATTAAAGTTGGGAACATAATAATGGAAATAGCAAAAATAATAGGAATCATGCCAGCTTGATTAACTTTAAGTGGTAAATGGGTGTCATAACCACCATACATTTTATTCCCCCTAACTCTTTTGGCATAGGAAACAGGAATATTTCTTTGTCCTTCTGTGATAACAACGACTCCACCTATTGTTAAAACAATAATAACCAGAAAGCTTAAAATGGCTGGCAATTCACCAGTAGAGAAAAGATTATATCCTTGACTAAGAGCTCCTGGAATCCCTGAAACAATGCCAGCGAATATTATTAAAGAAACACCATTGCCAACTTTTTTTTCAGAAATTAATTCACCAAGCCACATTAAAAACATGGTGCCAGCTGTTAAAACCAAAATAGTTGTAATATAATCGCCAGTAGTCATGGCTGCTACAATACCTCTTTGTGATTGTTGTAAAATTTTAATCATGCTATAACCTTGAATAATAGCCAAAGGTACAGTTAAAAGACGCATGTATTGATTCAATTTTTTTTGTCCTCTCTCCCCTTCTTTAGACATTTCTTCTAGAGATGGCACAATCATGGTCAAAAGTTGCACAATAATTGAAGCCGTAATATATGGACTAATGCCCAAAGCTACTAAAGAAAAATTAGACATGCCACCACCAGAGAAAATATTTAATAAACCTAATATGGCGTTAGAATCAAAAAATTGTTTTAAGGCCGCAGAGTCTATACCTGGCATAGGAATATGAGCAGCAACTCTAAAAATAACCAACAGACCTAAAACAAAAAGTATAGATCTTCTTAAATCATGGTCTTTCCAGATTTGGTGTATTTTTTCTATGAATTTCATATTTTTTTATGTTCTTTTCTTGCCTAAAGCTTCGCCAAGCGAACGGGAAAAATAATAAAATGAAAATTAATATTAAATTATAACACCCCCAGCTTTTTCTATTTTTTCTTTGGCGTTGGCCGAAACTTCACAGTTAGAAATTTCTAATTTAAAATCTATTTCTCCCCTACCCAAAATTTTAACGCCATTTTTAATATTTTTTAAAAGTTTATTCTCTAATAAAACTTCCGGACTAATTTTATCGTTAGCTTTAAATTTTTTAGCTAACGTTTCTAAATTTAAAATCTCTGGTTTAATTTGTCTAGATTTAAAACCACGAAGTTTCGGAGTTTCTTGCATTAAACGGCGCATGCCCAATCTGTTGAGTTTGTGCTTGCCACCAGAACGAGCTTTTTGGCCTTTAGAACCACGACCAGAAAAAGTTCCGCGTTTGCCACCGCGGCCCAGATCTCGTTTTTTCTTTTTAGAACCCTTAGCGGGTTTAAGCGTATTTAATGTGAACATATCATATTTTCCAAATGCTTACTTGCCTACCGGCAGGCAGGCGAATTTTTTCCGAATGTATCTGAATAAAATAAAATGATGTTTTGGGTATTCTGGTAAATTCGGATAAACATTCGTATTTATTCGGATTTAATTCGAGAGGGTTTTAATTTTACTAAAGCATTATAAGTGGATTTAACATTATTGATTTTATTTTTTGAACCCATCATTTTGCCAACCACATTTTCCACCCCAGCCATATCTAAAACTATGCGCATAGAACCGCCAGCTTTAACTCCAGTACCTTGAGGAGCTGGTTTTAAAAGCACACGTGCGGCTTTAAATTTATTTTCTATCAAATGAGGAATAGTGCCTTTATACAAATTAATTTTAACCAAATTCTTTTTAGCTTGTTCCACGGCTTTACTCATGGCCAAGGTTACATCTTTGCCTTTAGCCACTCCATAACCAACTTTAGATTTTTTATCACCAATTACTACTAAAGCCCGGAAATTCATATGCTTACCACCTTTAGTAACTCTAGTTACACGCGCCAAATCTACCATCTTTTGTTCAAATTCTGGTTTTTCTCTTAGGGAATCGTTGGAAGATCGATAATTATTTTTTGCCATATTTATTTATTGCAAATAATGCTAATTAAAATTTTAAACCATTTTCTCTGGCGCCATTTGCCAAAGCTTTAACCCGTCCATGATAGAGATAATGACCTTTGTCAAAAACACAAGTAGTTATTTTTTTTTCCAAAGCTTTCTTGGCTAAAAGTTTGCCTACCTCAAAAGCCACAACAATTTGTCGTGGGACTTCTTTAGTGGCCTTGGTTTTATCAACTATTAAAAGATCGTTAGCGCTCAGCAGAGTTTTACTTTGAGTATCATCAATGAGTTGAGCTGAAATATGTTTTAAACTTCTAAACACAGATAATCTTGGCCTATCTTTGGTGCCAGAAATCTTAGCTCGTACCCGGGCATGTCTTTTTTGTTTCTTAAATTGTTTAATTTTTTCTTTATTCATAATATAATATTCGTAATAATTCGCAGGTTTTAAAAATTCGCATTATTAGCAATTAGATATTATTTAGCGCTCTTAGCTTGTTTGCCAGCTTTTCTGCGGATGACTTCTGAAACATATTTAATGCCTTTGCCTTTATAGGGTTCTGGTTTTTTAATTTTTCTGATTTGGGCAGCAGTTTCACCAACTAATTGTTTGTCAAAACCTGTGATAGTAATCAGATTTTTTTCAACGCCAATTTTAATATTTTTAGGAGTTTTAAATTCCACTGGATGCGAATAACCAACATTTAACATTAGATTTTCTCCTTTGAGTTCAGCTTTGTAACCCACACCGTTAATTTCTAGTTTTTCTTCAAAACCTTCTGAAACTCCCTTAATCATATTGCTAATTATTTGACGCATGGTTCCCCAAAGAGCACGTTGTTTTTTTTCATCTGGATTAGACACGTTCACAGAAATTTCTTTTTCTTTTTGACTAATTTTAAGACTGGGGACTAGCTTTTGTTTTAATTCACCTTTAGGGCCTTTGATAATAATTAAATCTGGTTGAACTGTAACTTCAACTTTTTCTGGAATGATGATGGGTTTTTTACCGATTCTAGACATATTTTTAATGCTAATTTTGCGAATGAGGGCGAATAGTGCTAATTATATTCGTATTACTCGCCTTAATTAGCTGGTATTCGTATTTTAATAGACTTCACAAATAACTTCTCCGCCCAAACCAAGTTTTTTAGCTTCTTTGTTGCTTAAGATGCCCTGTGGGGTGGAAATTATAGCCAAACCATAATTATTACGAACAATGGGCAAATTTTCATGAGTCACATAAATTCTTCTGCCTGGTTTTGAGACTCTGTTAATGGCCGTAATTTTGGCTTGTTTATTTTGATACAATAATTCAATTTTAATTTGTTTAAATTGTGAATTATTTTTTTTCTTTTTATCAATAATTGGTTCCACAGTTTCTACTTGGCCAAGCCAATTGTTTTGAGCCAAAACTTTAGCTATATTAAATTTAAAATTAGAAAACGGTAAAACAACTTCAGGTTTTCTGACTTTTTGTCCGTTTCTGATACGGGTTAGCATGTCGGCGATAGGATCAGTGTTCATATTTTTATCATTTTATCATTTTATCATATCAACATTTTAATAATTTAATTAGTATTGGTTTAATATTTTTTTATGTTAATATGCTTTATGTTAATATGTTGATATGGTTTTACCAAGAAGATTTAGTGACGCCAGGAATTTGACCTTTATTGGCCAATTCTCTAAAACAAATGCGGCACAAACCAAAATCTCTTATAAAACCGTGATTGCGTCCGCAACGCCAACAGCGTCTCACGATTCTTGAAGTGAATTTGGGTTTTTTATTAGATTTAGCAATTTGTGCTTCTGTAGCCATAATATGTTTTTTCTTTTTATAAATTATTAGTTTAAATTTTGTTTATTGTAATACCCATGGGATCCCTCGATCCCGAATTGCTCGGGACTCGGGATGACAGTTGGCAACTGTCATTTTTGAAAAGGAAAGCCGAGTAAATTAAATAATTCAAAACCTTCCTCATAATTTTTTGCATTAGTTGTAATAGCAATTTCTAAACCATGTAACATTTCCAGCTCGGCCGAATCTATTTCGGCAAAAGCAATATGTTCTTTAAAGCCCAAATTTAAATTACCTTGTTTGTCGACGATGGTTTTTTTAATACCTCTAAAATCTCTAACTCTGGGCAAAGAAACATTAATTAATTTTTCTAAAAAATCATACATTCTCAAACCTCTTAAAGTGACTTTAGCTCCCACCACATTGCCTTCTCTAATTTTAAAAGCTGAAATAGCTTTTTTAGCTAGAGTTAAAATTGGTTTTTGGCCACTAATTCTGGTTAAAGTTTTAATAACTAAATCTTGATATTTTTCATCTTTTTTAGCTGCAGAAATGCCCACATTTAAAGTAATTTTAGTAACTTGGGGCACAGCAAACCTGTTGCCATAATTAAACTTGGCTTCCAATTGGGGCACTATTTCTTCTAAATATTTTTTCTTAAGATTATTCATAATGATATGCGAATTGTGCGAATTTATAAAATTGCGAATTATTACTAATATTTTAAATTACTAATTATTACAAATTTAGTGCAAATGATGCGAATAACTTATTCGTAAAATTTGTAAATAATTTGTAATAATTCGTACTATATAGTAGCTTGACACTTTTTACAAATTCTTTGTTTTTTTTCTTTGGATAATTCTGAAATTTCTAATTTTTTATAGCCTACTCTAGTGGCTTGACCACATGAGGGACAAATCAATTTAATATTAGCAATGTTTAAGGGGGCTGGGAACATAATTCTTTGACCTTTTTCATTGCCCTTTTTAGGACGCAAATGTTTGTATCTTAAATTTAAACCCTCAACCACAACTCTAGTTGGTTTTTTTTCCTTAACTAAAACTTGCAAAACTTTACCTGTTTTACCACTATCTTTACCAATAATTATTTTTACATTGTCGCCTTTTTTTATTTTCATATATTAAATGCTAATTATGCGAATAATGGCGAATATCGCGAATATTATATTTGTATAATTCGTAATATTAATTCGCATTATTCGTGATTTACAAGACTTCAGGAGCCAAAGAAATTATTTTCATATAACCTCTGGCACGCAATTCTCTGGCTACTGGACCTAGAATTCTAGTGCCTTTGGGTTCTTTATTTTTAGGATCAATAATCACCACAGCATTGTCATCAAAACGAATATAAATACCTGAAGCTCGACGAAATTCTTTATGGGTGCGCACAATCACGGCTTTAACCACGTCGCCCTTTTTAACTTGTGAATGCGGTGCGGCAGCTTTAATGGCACAAACTACTACATCGCCAATAACAGCAAATCTTTGTTTATAACCGCCAACAATATGAATAACCTGTAGCTTTTTAGCTCCAGTATTATCAGCTGAATTGACCATTGAACGTAGTTGTAACATATAATTTTATATAACAGACCATTTTTTATCTTTAGAAATTGGACGACATTCTACAAAATTAACTTTATCGCCAATTTTGTGTTTATTTTCAGGATCATGAACTTTATATTTTTTAGAAACAGTATATCTCTTTTGATAACGAGTATTAATTTTTGTGCGATTAACCTTAACCACAATGGTTTTATCCATTTTATCAGAAACTACCACCCCTGTAAAGCTTTTAATTGTTTTTTTGGTATTGGTCATATAATTATATTTTTTCTTTTAAAATGGTTTTTATTTGCGCGATATCTTTCTTTAGACTCTTAATGGTTTTAACATTTTTAAGTTGTTTTTGGGCAATTTTAAAACGGGCTTCTTGCAATTTATTTTCCGTTTCTTGCAATAAAGCTTTCAATTCATCAGTTAATTTTAAACGTAATTCTTTAGTTTTCATAATTTATTTACTAACAACTTTAGTTTTAACAGGTAATTTATAACCAGCCATTTTAAGAGCTTCCTTAGCTTGAGCATCTGGAATGCCATCAATTTCTATCATGACCGTACCAGGTTTAACATCAACCACAAAATGATCCACACTGCCTTTGCCTTTACCCATGGGGGTTTCCGCACCTTTAATAGTGACTGGTTTATCAGGAAAAATTCTAGTCCAAATTTTACCACCTTTTCTAATATAGCGCACCATAACACGTCTGGCAGCTTCAATTTGTCTAGCAGTAACCCAAGTACCAGTAGTGGCTTTTAAACCCCAAGTTCCAAAACTAACTTTGGTTAAACGCGAAGCCAGGGCTCCTGATGTGCCAGCGCTTTTATGCCATTTTCTGTGTTTTTGTTTTTTAGGTGATAACATATCTTTGATAATGCTAATTGTGAGAATTTTTAAAACCTGCGAATTATTACGAATATTTTAAATATTTTTAAATTAGTACAATTCGTAAATAATTAGTTAATAATTCGTAATTTACGAGAATTTTTCGCCTTTGTAAATCCAGAATTTTATACCCACCGCACCGTAAGTAGTAAAAGCAGTGGCCGTACCATAATCTATATTAGCCCTAATGGTGTGCAAAGGAATTTTGCCCAAGACCAAAGTTTCTTTTCTGGCAATTTCGGCTCCATCAAGGCGTCCGCTGGCAATAACTTTAACTCCTTCGGCTCCAGCTTTCATTATGGATTCCATAGATCTTTTCATGGCTCGACGGAAAGGAATTCTTTTTTCCAAATCGCTGGCCATATTTTGCGACATAATGGGTGCAGACAATTGTGGTTTGTTTACTTCTTTAATATTAATTTGTAATTTAATTTTGCCAGAGTCACGATTTTTGACAGCTATATTATGGGATTTATTATTTTTAGCAATAATTTTTTTAATAATATGATTTTTAAGTTCTTCGATGCTTGCTCCGCCTCTACCAATAATCACGCCTGGTTTTGAAGAATAAACTGTGATAATAATACTGTCCACTGCTCTTTCAATAACTACTTTTTCCAAACCAGCATCTTTTAATTTTTTAGTTAAAAATTTTCTTATGGCTTCATCTTCTTTGAGTCTTTGGACAAAATTATTGCCAAAGGCAAACCAGCGAGAATCCCATTCTTCGCTCATACCCAATCGAAATGCTTTTGGTGAAACTTTATGACCCATAATGTTGAATCAATTTCCAAATTTCAATTTTCGATTTCCACTAATTTAAAATTGAATTTGAATTTTGGAATTTGAGATTTATTTGGAAACCTGCTCGTCCGGCAGGCGGGTTGGAATTTGTATCTTGGAAATTTAATTATCTAAACAGTTTTACGTTGAAATAATTTTTTAACTTTATTGGTTTGCTTATCACTTTTAGCTAGGCCTTTTTTAGAACCGAAATTTTTTAAACTCAAATCTTTAATATCTTTTTTCTCTGGGGCATGTTCATCTGAGGCATGTTTATTAATATTTTCTTCAACTGCTACAGAATTTTTATCTTGTTTGACTTCCTTTAAGGATTTTACCACCTTAACATCAGTGTCTTTGTCTTTTTTATTTTTTTCTTGTCCCACTTTGTTGCCGGCTAGGGTTTTTACTTTTTCATCCAAGACAATGGTCAGGTGAGTATTATCTTTATGAATTGGGGTAGCTCTGCCCATAGCTTTAGGCATCCATCTTTTAAGTCTGTCGCCTTCATCAGCTTTAATTTCTTTAATATATAGATTATCTTTTTTAAATTTAAAGTTGTGTTCTGCGTTAGCTACAGCGCTGACTAAAAGTTTGTAAATTGGCCCAGCTGCTTTTTGTTTTAAATTTTTAAGTTGATTTTCAGCTTCTTTAATTTCAAGACCGCGCACTAAGTTAATAACCAAGCGAACTTTTCTAGGAGCAATTCTTAAATTGTTTAATTTAGCTATAACCATATGGTTTTATTTGGCAGTAGGAGCTTTAGAAGCGCTCTTGTCAATGTCCTTTTGCATTTTACCACCGTGTCGAATGAATTTTCTGGTTGGAGCAAATTCACCTAATTTATGGCCAACCATATTTTCAACAACAGTTACCGGTATATGAATTTTGCCATTGTGAACTCCAAAAGTAAAACCAAGCATCTGGGGGGCAATAGTACAATCGCGAGACCAAGTTTTAATGATTGTTTTATCACCAATCTTAAGTAGGCTCACTTTTTTCAAGAGTTTTTCGTCAATATAAGGACCTTTTTTTAAACTTCTAGACATATATTAAAAATTAAAATTTAAAAATCAAAAATTAAAATTATAGAATTATTATTTTTTATTTCTTCTTTTGATAATTAATTTATCGCTGGATTTATTTTTTCTGGTTTTAACCCCGAGAGCATGCTTACCCCAAATTGTTTTAGGATATTTCATACCCACAGGATGTTTGCCTTCACCACCACCGTGCGGGTGATCTACCGGATTCATAACTTTTCCGCGGACAGTTGGTTTAATGCCCATGTGTCTTGTGCGGCCAGCTTTGCCTAACCTTACTAGTTTAGCATCTGGATTAGAGACTTGTCCAATTGAAGCCAAACATTCTTTTTTAACTAATCTAATTTCTTTGGAAGGCATTTTAAGTTGAGCAAATTTGCCTTCAATATTTTGTAAAACAACTAAGGTGCCAGCGCTTCTGCCAATTTTGCCACCGAGTCCTGGGACTAGTTCAATGTTATATACATTTTGTCCTTGAGGAATAAATTCTAAAGGCATGCGATTGCCAATTTTGGCTTCAATTTTATTTTGTGAAGACATAATTCTTTCCCCTACTTTTAATTGATCCGCAGCCAAAATGTATGCTTTAGAGTTGTCAGTATATTTTATTAAAGCAATGCGGGCATTACGATTAGGATCATATTCTAGAGCTACAACTTCGGCTGGTTCATTAAATCTGTTTTGTTTAAAATCAATCAAGCGATAGATTTTTTTGGCTCCGCCACCGCGATGTCTGATGGTTATTTTGCCTTGGTTATTACGACCAGAAAATTTATTCAAAGCAACCGTGAGACTTTTTTCGCGTTTCTTTTTAGTCAAACTAGAAGAATCTAACACTGAAGCGTGTCGACGGCCGGGGTTAGTTGGTTTGTATAATTTAATGGCCATATTCTTTTTAGTACTAATTATGCGAATTTTTAAAATTTGTAAATTATTACAAATTATATTAACGTATTTTATTCGCACCAATTCGCACCCAATTTGTAATAATTCGTATTACTTAGACGCCTTCGTAAACATTAATTTTGTCAGCAGGTTTTAATAAAACAATAGCTTTTTTCCAATTTTTTGTTTTGCCAGTGCTTTTGCCATAGCGGACACTTTTACCGGGCATTTTAATTAAATTTATTTTAACTGGTTTAACACCGTATAAATCATGAATAGCTTTTTTAATTTCTGTTTTATTGGCCTGGTAACTGACCTCAAAAACATATTGATTAAAGGAACCAAGCAAAGCAGATTTTTCTGTAATTAGAGGTCGCAGCAAGTGTTTGTAAGCTTGACCGTGTGTTTTGGATTTAAGATTTTCTTTTTCTTTTTCAACCTTAAAGGGAGCGACTTTGGGCGTTTCTTTTTTTGGTTCTTCTTTTTTTGATTTACTGAATATGCTCATATATAAACGCGACTTAACGCGACTAATTACGCGACTTAACGCGAAAATTTATTTTAAGTAGGTTTTTTCCATGACGGCTAAACAGGCTTCAGTCATTAAAACTTTTTCATATTTTAATAAATCCAAGACATTTAAACTGTCGGCAGTAGTAATTTTTAAATTCATTAAATTACTGCCAGCGTTAAAGATAATTTTATCGGATTTATCAATAATAATCAAGAGTGATAATTTGTGTTTTTTAATATCAAAAGACTTGTTAATATTTTTTTCTGATTTAGTTGTGAGAGCTAAAACTGTTTTTAAATTTTTAATAATTTTAATCAATTCATTTGTTTTTCCTTGGGATAAATTTAAATTATCTAAAATTGTTAAAACATTATGGTTTAGCTTATCAGAAAAACACATTAATAAAGCTTTGGTTTTCATTTTTTTATTAACTTTTTGACTAAAATTTCTAATGTTTCTTGGACCAAAAATAATACCACCACCAACCCAAATTGGAGAGCGAGAAGAACCGTGTCTAGCCCGACCCGTACCTTTTTGACGCCATGGTTTTTTGCCGCCACCCCTGACTTCACTTTTTAGTTTGGTATGAGCGATTGGCTGGCGGGAATTAGCCATTTGAGCTACGGCCACCTGATGTAAAACAGATTCTTTGGGAGTCACGGCAAAAATCTTGGGATTTAATTCCAATTCTTTAACTTCTTGGCCTTCTTGGCTATAGACTTTAGTTTTTAGATTATTGCTTGACATAAATATTTTATAATGGTATATCTTAGATTAATAAAATAACAAATAAAAAGTGGAAGATTTTATGAGGAATGTTTTGGGAAATATTGGTGGAGTTTTTTTAGTGCTGGGCTCCAGTATGCTGATTTTGCTTAAGGTTTTTGTGCCGAAAATTCCGTTATATGTTTTGATTATGGTTATTGTTTTATTTTTAAGCGCAGTTATTTTGAGATCTGGATATTATCTCAAAAAATAGCTTTTTACAGGCAGGACATTGTTCCGCCTTTTTTATTTTTTTTGAATTATTAATATTTTTTGTCATCCTGACGAAAGTCAGGATCCAGAAATAAAATTTAATTTAAGAAAATTTTTATGGATTCCAGCTTTCGCTGGAATGACAGAAGTTTTTATTCTTTTTTTACCTCTGTTGATTGGGAAGTTTCTACTGTGATTGGTGATTCAACTATTTCAACTGGCGTAGCAATATTTTCTTCATTTTTATTTTCTTGCGCATTGTTAATTGCATTTTGTGTTTTGATTTTTATTTCCCCTTCCCCAACTATTTCTAGTAAACTGCCTCTTCTGCCAGGCACAGCGCCTTTGACATAAAATAATTTTTTTTCTAAATCTATTTTTATAATTTCTAAGTTCTTAACAGTAATTTGTTCGTTACCCATGTGTCCGGCCATTCTTTTACCTTTAGCTACCGAGCCCGTTCTTTTAGAACCAATGGAGCCAGGCATTCTTAATTGATCTTTATGACCGTGGCTTGCTGGGTGACCATGAAAACCATGTCTTCTAACTACACCTTGAAAGCCCTTACCTTTGGAAACACCAGTCACTGTGATTTTATCACCAATAGCAAATGTTTCTAAAGTAATTTCGTCGCCTCGTTTTAATTCTATATCATTCTTATTATTTTTCGCTAAATATTGATTATTAATTTCAAATTCTCTTAACCATCTAAAACTTTGCAAATCTTTCAAATGCCCTTTTAAGGCCTTGGATATTTTTTTCTTTTCATCATAACCAATTTGAATCGCTTCATAACCATCAGATTCTTTTGATTTGATTTGGACTACAGTGCAAGGACCAACTCCAAGAATAGTAGCAGGTATTACATTACCAACCTCGTCAAACAATTGAGTCATTTCGATTTTTTTACCAAGGATAAATTTCATACACAAGACAGATTTACACAGATTAATTATAAATTAATACAGATGCACGGATTTTCACAGATAAATTAAAATAAATAAATAAAATATAATTTGTATATTTGTGAAAATTTGTTGTCTATCTGTGAGTATCTGTTAATGTTAAACAAAAACTGGTTCTTTGTGAAAACCAGCTTAATAAATCATACTTTGTCTAATAAAAAACTTATAGACAAAATTTTAATCTTTTGGAGATTTTTTTATGATAATTTATTAAACTGACTTTTTTCTCATTAATCTTTTGAGAGTACTAGCTAACAGTAATCTTACGCCTGAGGTGTATTGGAACTTCATTAGCGTTTCTCTAAGAGATTTTTTTATTCTTTTTTTAAAGAATTATTTGTGAATAGCGCGAATTAAACAAGATCCTTTGACTTTGTCCCGTATTCTCGGGACTTCGCTCAGGATGAAATAAAATTTATTAATAAATTTTATTTCACATTTTTATTTCTACATCTACTCCACTTGGTAAATTTAAATTAGACAACTGATCTATGGTTTTAGCTGTGGGATTATAAATATCAATTAAACGTTTGTGAGTGCGCATTTCAAATTGTTCTCTGGCGTCTTTATGCACAAAAGTTGAACGATTAACTGTATATTTTTTAATTTCAGTTGGCAGGGGAATCGGTCCTCTAACTTCGACGCCTGTTTTTTTTACACTGTCAATAATAGTTCTGACAGCTTGGTCAATAACTTTATGATCATAAGCGCGAACTTTGATGCGGACTCTCTGTTTAGATTCTTCCATAGGTAACTTTTTAAAGTTTATCCCGAGTGATTAGTCGAGGGATCTCAAATTAGATAGTGAAGACTCACAATAAAAATGAGATTCCTCGACTCAAAGCGACCAAAAAGGCCACTCGGGATAAATTAGGTGCTTTATTTGTTAATCTTGACTACGACACCAGCGCCAACAGTGTGGCCACCTTCACGAATAGCAAATCTTTGTTTTTCTTCAAGAGCTACTGGAGTAATTAATTTAACTTTTAAATTTACTGTATCACCAGGCATGACCATTTCTGTGCCAGCTGGCAATTCAATTTCACCAGTCACATCTGTGGTTCTGAGATAGAATTGTGGTTTATAACCTTTCATAAATGGTGTATGTCTGCCACCTTCTTCTTTAGAAAGAATATAAATTTCAGCGTCAAATTCTGTGTGAGGAGTAACCGAACCTGGTTTAGCTAAAACTTGTCCGCGCATAACATCTTCTTTTTTGGTACCGCGCAATAAAATACCAGCGTTATCTCCAGCCTCACCTTTGTCTAAGGATTTATTAAACATTTCAATACCAGTAACTACAGTTTTTTTGGTTTCAGATAAACCAACAATTTCCATTTCATCATTTAAATTAACTGTGCCTCTTTCAATTCTGCCCGTGACCACTGTGCCTCTGCCTTCAATGGAGAAAATATCTTCAATAGGCATTAAGAAAGGTTTATCAGTTTCTCTTTTTGGTTCAGGAATATAGGTATCTAATTTATTCATTAATTCTAAAACTGCTTTATAGTTGGCATCTTCTTTATTGCCAGCTTGAGCCGCTTCTAGGGCTTTCAAGGCTGAACCTCTAACAAACGGTACTTCGTCGCCAGGGAATTTATATTTTTTCAAAAGTTCGCGTACTTCTTCTTCCACCAAATCAATTAAATCTTTATCATCAACCTGATCAACTTTATTTAAGAAAACAATAATAGAAGGTACACCAACTTGATAAGCTAATAAAATGTGTTCTCTGGTTTGAGGCATTGGACCATCAGCAGCTGAGACAACTAAAATAGCACCATCCATTTGGGCGGCACCAGTAATCATGTTTTTAATATAATCAGCGTGCCCAGGACAATCTATATGAGCATAATGTCTGGTATCTGTTTCATATTCAACATGCGCAGTAGCAATAGTAATACCACGAGCTTTTGATTCTGGGGCTTTGTCTAAATCATCGACACCTTTCTTTTGGGCAATTTTGCCTTCAGCGCCGAGGACGGTTAAAATAGCGGCAGTTAAAGTAGTTTTTCCGTGATCAACGTGACCAATGGTGCCTACATTAACATGCGGTTTTGTGCGTTCGAATTTGTCTGCCATAGTTTTTTTTGTTACTAACAACCCTCGAGTGTTCGAGGTTTTAACCAGCTGTTAGGCTTAAGTTATTTATTGTTATAATAATAGCAAATAAGAATAATATGTGCAAGTATCAGTTTAACAAAATTAATAAATTGTGTCAAATATGTATTTTTGTGTCATCCCGAGCGACTTTTTTGATCGCTTTGAGTCGAGGGATCTATGTCTGTAAGGACAGGTTTGAAACCTGTCCTTACGGGGGTAAACATAATTTAATAGACTGGTTCTTCACTAAATTCATCTTCTGTTTCAGTTGCCTCACTTGCTTTGGTGTTTTCATCAAAACTTAAATCAATAATTGGTGTTGGTTCTACTTTTTCTGGCATAACAGCGCTAGGGTTTAAATCTGGTGGCGGAGGGATATTTTCATATTTTAACTTTTCTGAATTAGTATTTTCTTTTCTAGGTGCTGGCTGAAACCAAATTTCTTTAGTAGGTTCAAACGAAGTATCTGGTTGCTCTATCTCTGACTCAGTTAATGAATTTTTTGTATTTTCTTTTTCTTCTTCTTCAAAATTTTTGTCTAAATCCATTTCTGTTAGAGGTTTTAAATAATTTTCTTCTTCTAATAAATCTTCAGCAGTAATTTCATCTTCCAACCAAGGTTTTATGGGCGCATATTCAAATGGTTCTTCAGCTAAAGGATTTTGCCAATTTTCTTCGTCTTCAATAGAGGTCGAATTATTTTTATAAAGATCTTCGGCAGAAAAATCATTGGCTAGCCACTCGGAATCAAAATCTTTTTGCGAATCTTTCCAAATAGCAATATCACGATTAATTTTATCTAATAATTCTTCTTCAGTTAAATTAGCAACGTCAGGGATAAAATTTAAGATTTTTTCATAATCCCTAAAAGGAATAATCACAAACGGGTCGCCAAATTCTGGCAAGACAATAAATTTGTCGCCAGTTTTTTTACTTAAATTAAAAATTTTTTCAAAATCTTTGTTTAGCATATGGTTATTATAAAATTTCTGTATAAAAAGTCAAATTGTTGGTAATTAGTAATTAGTAACTGGTAATTAACAAAAAGAAAATTAAAAAAGCCTGGGAAAATATCCCAGGCCTTTTTTATTAAAAAAATTATTTTTTCTCCAAGCCTCGTTTTTCTAAAATCTTATCCACGACCATCTGCGGAGCTTCTTGATAATGAGAAAATTCCATAGAAAATGAAGCTCTGCCTTGAGATAGGGAACGAATAGAAGTGGCATAACCAAACATAGCAGATAAAGGCACTTCGCCATCAATAACTTTAGTTTTGGCGCGATCTTTCATTTCTTTAATCACCGCGCGTTTGGAATTTAAATCGCCAATAACTTCACCCATATATTCTTCCGGTGTAGTCACTTCAATTTTCATAATTGGTTCAAGTAAAATTGGTTTAGCTTTTCTAGCAGCGTCTTTAAAGCCCAAGATAGCAGCCATTTTAAACGAGGCTTCAGAAGAATCAACTTCGTGATAGGAACCATCAAAAACTGCTACCGAAATGTCTACCATGGGATAACCAGCCACCACACCATTAGCCATAGCTTCTTTAACACCTTTTTCAATTGGCGAAATATATTCACGAGGTATTACACCACCTTTAATTTCGTCAATAAATTCAAAACCTTGGCCTTTTTCTGTGGGAGCCAAACGCAACCAGCAATGACCGTATTGACCACGACCGCCAGATTGTTTAATATATTTACCTTCACCTTCGGCAGTTAATTTAATAGTTTCGCGATAAGCCACTTGTGGCGCGCCCACATTGCAATCAACTTTAAATTCTCGGCGCATTCTTTCCACCAAAACATCTAAATGCAATTCACCCATGCCAGCAATAATGGTTTCCAAGGTTTCTTCGTCGGTGTGCACTTTAAATGTTGGATCTTCTTGGGCTAGTTTTTGTAAAGCCATGCCCATGCGCTCTTGGTCAGCTTTAGTTTTGGGTTCAATAGCAATTTCAATCACTGGTTCTGGAAAAATAATTTTTTCTAAAATAATGGGATTATTTTCATCACACAAGGTATCACCAGTGGTAGTTTCTTTTAAACCTACAGCCGCAGCTATTTCTCCAGAATAAACTTCGGTTACATCTTCTCTGTGATTGGCATGCATTCTTAAAATTCTACCTAATCTTTCTTTTTTGCCTGTAGTGGAATTATATAAATAACTGCCGGCTTTAATATTACCAGAATAAACTCTAAAGAATGTTAAACTGCCTACAAACGGATCAGTGGCAATTTTAAAAGCTAAAGCCGAGAATGGTTCACTGTCATCAGCATGACGTACGAGTTGTTCGCTTTCATTAGTGGGATTAAAACCATTAATAGCTGGTACATCAAGTGGTGAGGGTAAATAAGCCACCACCGCGTCTAACATTAATTGCACACCTTTGTTATCCAAAGCATCAGCACACATAAATGGAAAAATTTGGCATTTAATAACAGCTTTTCTTAAGGCAGAATTTAATTCAGCAATTGAAATTTCTTCGCCACCCAAATATTTGTTAATTAATTTGTCGTCGGTTTCGGCAATTTTTTCTATCATTAAAGCGCGATATTTTTTAACTTTTTCTGTCATATCTTCTGGCACGGGCACTTCCACAACATTTTCACCACGAGCGCCATCAAAATGATAAGCTTTTTCTGTAATTAAATCTATGATGCCAGAAAATTCTGAATCCATGCCAATAGGTAATTGAATAGCCACGGCATTGTTAGTTAATCTTTCTTTAATTGAATCTAAAGTCATATAAAAATCAGCACCCAATTTTTTCATTTTATTAGCATAACAAATTCTGGGCACATTATATTTTTCTGCTTGATGCCAAACAGTTTCGGATTGGGGTTCTACACCTTGCGAAGCATCAAAAACAGCCACTGCGCCATCTAAAACACGTAGTGATCTTTCCACTTCCACGGTAAAATCTACATGCCCTGGAGTATCAATAATATTTATGCGGGTGTCTTTCCAAAAACAGGTAGTAGCGGCTGAAGTAATGGTGATGCCACGTTCTTTTTCCTGATCCATCCAATCCATTTCAGCTTCACCTTCATGGACTTCACCAATTTTGTGTTTTTTCCCAGTATAAAACAAAACACGCTCGGTAGTAGTAGTTTTACCAGCGTCAATATGGGCCATAATGCCAATATTTCTAGTTTTTTCTAAAGTGTATTCTCGGGGCATAAAATAAAAAAAATTTTAAATTTTTAATTTTAAATTTTAAAATAATAATTAATTGTAAAAAATATTACCCAAATTTGGCAAAGTGGGCAAAGGCTTTGTTGGCATCAGCCATTCTGTGGACATCTTCTCGTTTTTTAATGGCCGAGCCCTCACCTTTGGCAGAGTCAATTAAAACTGTGGCCAATTTTTCAGCCATAGGTTTGCCTTTAATATTACTGGCCGCGGTAATTATCCATCTAGAAGCCAAAGTCATTTTTCTTTCATCTCGAACTGGAAAAGGCACTTGATAATTAGCACCGCCAACGCGTTTACCGCGAACTTCCACAGTAGGTCCAACTTTTTTTATAGCTTGTTCAAAAATTTGTAAACCGCTTTTTTTGGTTTTTTCTTGAATAATGTCAAAAGAACCATAAACAATTTTTTCAGCTACGGTTTTTTTGCCTCTTTCCATGATGTAATTAATAAATTTAGCTACATCTTGGCGATTGTATTTAGGATCAGTATTGATTTTTCTAACAGGAGCTTTTTTGCCACGCATATAATTAAAATTCAAAAGTCAAAACTCAAAATTCAAAAGTAAGGACTTCTAGATTAAATTTTATTTCTTAGGTTTTTTCGCGCCATAGACACTACGACTTCTTTTTCTGTTTTCTACACCTTGGGTGTCATAGCGACCGCGAACAATATGATAACGCACACCTGGCAAGTCTTTAACTCTGCCACCGCGAATCATGACGATAGAGTGTTCTTGTAAATTATGACCTATGCCCGGAATATAGGCAGTTACTTCTTGACCATTGGATAAACGAACTCTAGCAATTTTACGTAAAGCAGAATTTGGTTTTTTAGGTGTTTTGGTGGTTACTTTAGTGCAAACCCCACGTTTAAAAGGAGATCCTTCTGGTAGATCTTTTGATTTTCTTTTTAAGACGTTTAAAGTTGCTTGCAAAGCCGGTGTTTTTGATTTCTTTTGCTTTGATTTTCTACCTTTTTTAATTAACTGGTGAATTGTGGGCATAATATTTCTCGAATAGTTACGAATAACTATCCGAATTTATCCGAATGAATAATAATTAAATTTATGTTTAAAAAAACAGCTTTAAAACTAAAGAGTTTTAATACTGTCATTTAGTATATAGCCTAATAAGTTTTCTGTCAAATGTCATTTAATTGCGAATTTTGCAAATCTTGAAATTTACGAATTATTACAAATATTATTTAAATACCAATAATTAGGCTATAAACAAAGTTAATTAGTGGTGTTAAATATTGAAAAAGTGTAAAAATAAAAAAAATTAAAATTACAAAACCATATCTTTCAAAATTTTGTTTAAAATTAGATTCTGGTAGAATGGCCAAAAGTAATTTGGAACCATCTAAAGGAGGAATGGGCACCAAATTAAAAATAGCCAAAAGAATATTTACAAAAACTCCTACGCTTAAAGGCAAAGCCAATTGACTGCTAGGAAATAAACGAATTATCAAGCCCAAGATGATAGCTAACATTAAATTAGACGCTGGGCCAGAAAGACCAATCAAAACAGGATCTCTCTTTTTATTATTAAGATTATATGGGTTATAAGGCACTGGTTTGGCATAACCAAAAGCTGAACCAAAACTCAAAAGCATCAAGATTGGTAAAATAATAGTGCCAAATAAATCAATATGCGCTATGGGGTTTAAAGTTAACCGGCCAGCATTTCTAGCGGTGGGATCACCAAGCTGGTCTGCTGTCCAACCATGAGCATATTCGTGGATTATGGCGCCGAGGATGAGGAAGAGGAAGAAAATAATGTTAAGCATGTTTTTTTCCCACCTTCGCTCCATCGCGACCAATTATCGCTCCGGCGGGCAGGCCTGCCTGCCGGTAGGTGGGTTCTTATTTTTAAGATAATATTATTTTTAAACTGGAGTTTATCCGCCGGAGTCTAAGAATTTCCCCGCCTTCGTTCAACTATTTCTAATTAACACTACGGCGGGTAAATTCCTGTTTTACAGGTAGTTTGTGCTGTATTAGGAGTTTATTCGCTGAAGCGTAAATTAGTTGTTAGAGAGCGTAGGCGAATAAACAACTTGCATTTATTATTCTATCATGTTATTATACAAATAATCAATTAATTGTGGGTTTAACCCAGATATATTTTATGGCTACACATTGCGACATTTGTAAACGTGGACCTCAAAAATCTCAATCCAGATCTCATTCTAATATTAAAACCATTACTAGACAATATTTAAATTTGCAAAAAAAGACTATTGATGGTAAACAAAAAAATGTTTGTACGCGTTGTATTAGAACTTTAAAAAAGCATTTGGAAAAATAAACTGGTAATCAGTAACTAGTAACTGGTAACTAGTAATCGGTAGTTGGAAAAAATAAATTTTAAAATAAAAATTCCACTTAAAGGCGGAATTTTTATTTTTGAATTATATTTTATAAATATAGAATTTGTGCTGACCCCAGAAATTTTTAATTAAAATTTCTTGCTGAGGCAAATGATTGGGGAAAGTAAATTTATAAGAGATTACCAGAGCGTCTTTTTTAAGAGAGTTAAAAATTTTATTTTCCAAATTCGCCATTATTTCCGGCAAAAGATACATATAGATATAATTTGCTGGGCTCAAATCTTGTTTAAACAAATCACCACAAATAATTTTAATTTTAGCACCACAAAGCCCAGCTCGGCATTTGCTCCAGAAACACAAAAAAGGATTGATTTCTAGACCAGTGACATTTTGTCCGAAATTTTTAGAAGCAGTAATTAAAACCCGGCCATCGCCAGAGCCTAAATCATAAAAAATATTTCCTTTTTTAAAATCAAGTTGTTGAAAAACTTTTTTAACTACAGAAGTGCCCACTGGTACAAAAGGAGTTTTATAAATAAAAAATAAAATAAAAGAAGTAAATACGTAAAATATTATTAATAATATAATAGATAAAGCTATAAAAGAAATAATTAACATAAAATTAAATCGTGATTGGTCGCAATTACTGAACGAAGCTTGAACCTTTTTTGAACGAAATCCTGACTGATTGCTCCGCCAAAGGCGGAGCAGAAAACTGAACGCTCAGGCGGGCAAAAATTCCTTCCCCCCAACCCCTCCTTCCGCTACGCCCTCGCTCGGGCTACCCTTTTTTCGGCGGAATTGGAGGCCGTGCCAATTTCATTGGCGCGCCACCTAAAATATTATTCCAAGGATTTAGTTATTTCTTCCAAGCTTAAATTTAGCGGTTCTTTATCGTTATAAATCCACATTTTGCCACTGATAATTTTCCCTTGAAATTTGGTACCCAGTCTTTCCGTTAGTTTTTTTTCGTCCAAATCCTTTTCTTTCAGCGTAACAGCGAAACTTTTTCCTGGTGTGAAATTAATTATTCCATCATGTCTGACATACGCAGCCGATGATCCTGTTTTTAATTCATTATTTTGATTTATCACAATGCTCCCATATTTTGTTTGGATAACTTTACCTTCTTTTTCCATTATCTCAAGAGTAGCCATAGATTCATCCACGGTTTTTTGCTGTCTTTCGGCTGATTCTCACATGCCATATTTTTCAAATTCATCAGGTGTTAATTCATCTGTCGGCGATTCGTGATCTTTAAAATATTCCAGCATTTTCTTAAAATCCAAATCTCTCTGCACGCCGACTATTGTTTTACCACTTTTTAGAAATTCTGCCGCAGGCAATCTTCGATTATCTATATCTGTCACAAATTTTACGAGCCTATCCATTGCTTCCGATTTTTCCAGCATGCCTAAGTCAACCATTGTTTTATAAACAATTTCTGCGGTACTTGTTACTTCTTTAGTTCCCTTGGCGTGATGGTCAAAATAAGCGGTATAAGTCGGCTCTTCATAGACAACGCCAAATTTATCACCTGTATCTAGATTTATAGCTCCCTTGTTGCAGCGTTCAATTCTTCCCAAGAAGAAACCTTGTCCAATGTTATTTTAGCCGCACTTCTTGAATGTTCAAAATTGTTTTCAAATGTTTTTTCTGGCATAGATTTTTTAATTAATTATTAATTTTAATAAATCACATTCTTCATGCTTGTCAATTTCAACCCAGCCTTTTCAACCTTTTCTCTCCAACCACCTTCATATAATATTTTTTGTTCGTCAGTTCTTTCATAATATGCTTGGCTCTAGACTAGACCGGACACTCTACTATTTAATAATACATTTCGCTCCTGGGCGGAGTGCATTTAGTGCTTCATTTATTTTTTTTATATTTTTTCCGCCTTTGCCGATCAATAAGCCCTTGTCTTCATTGGGAATTTCTAGGGTAATAGTGTTACCTTTTTGATTCAACCCAAATCTATCGCTAACTAGATAAGCTTTTGTACAAATAGCTGCAAAAGTTTTATAAATTATTCCACTCGTTGCTTTTCCTGTTTTAATAAAATTAACCAGCTCAAACATTGTTTGTCCATCCATTACCATATTATGTTCAATAACATCTAAATAATTAATAAGTTCCTTGACTTTATTTGATATTTCTTCTTGAACAATCTTCCTAATTTTTTCTTTAGTTTTTTTTTGACCGGATTGCCTTTTTCTGGGGATTGAAATGGTAATTCTATCAATAGGCTATCATTATCATGTGATAATTTTAATTGGGCAATGCTGATTTGAGAGACACTAGTAGAAACATAAAATTTATTTTCATTACTATTGCCTTCTTCTTTTTTAACTTTCTTAAGAACAAATTTAAATGGGTTTAAGTCTTTTGAATTTTCAATATTTTCCCCGGTATTATCTTTTAGAATTATAATTTCTTTAAACAGTTGATCATTGATAATCACATTCCCCGCATATTCAACTAAAAATCCCAATCCTTGTTCCCTCCCTTTATTTTCATCATTAGTAATATACGCATATTTAAGTGGTTTGATCTCCGCTTGCGTGCCACCATAACTGCTATAATAAATCCGATAAAAAAATAAGTCGTCTTTTTTTGCCTGCTCGTCACCGGCTTTTAAAAAATCTTTCTCACCGTTATTAAGTAATATTTTATTTGTTTCGGTATGCGCAACCCCTCGACTGTCAAAAATGTTTCTAGTATAAATATCAAATTTAGGACATTCTCCATTATTTTCTAGAAAAGTTTTGGCCTCATTTTTTCTGTTTATTTCCCCCTGATTGTCTTTCCTGATGAAGTGTTTAAGCATAGTGGGTTGTTCTGCAATATATCGCCAAGCTTCATGGTGATGATGGCCATCGCCGTAAAAAATTTTATATCCGGCAGGCAAAGTATTATGAAAACCGTTTTCATCGATCAAGCTAAAATTACCATCTGGTTTTTTATAGATCCGTTTAATCTTTAATTTATTTAATCTGCTAAGACCATAATCTTTATCCTCCGGATAAAATATATGACCATTAAAATACTTTGACTCACCTGGAAAACAATGTTTGTCAGCAAATTTATCGCTGTCAATGCAATTGTCCATTATTGTATCTAGATCAATCATCATCTTATCTAGCTTAATATTTTTAATTTGGCCATCAGGCTCTTCTTTAATTTTATTAATTTTATTAATCAATTCTTGAATATGACTAATCAGACGTAAATCAAAAGCACTTAATTTTATAGCTTCTTCTCCTTTTTCTGGCATCTCATCATTGGTAGTGTCAGCAGTTGCTTTTGGCTCAATTTTATCAAAGAATATCTCTACCGGAGAAACACCATCTCCTTCCCTTTCATTGTTAAAAGATTTAGAATTAAACCACGTAACTTTCCATTGCTGATTATCAAAATAAAATTTGCCACCCCGTGCATTTTCATTATCGCTTGTTAATTTAATGCATCCCGTTCCATATTTTTCATCAGCTATTATTTTTATACCCAAAGCTTTTTGCGCCACCTTAAATATATTTTTTTTATATTGGTCATCACCATTGAGTTTTTTAGCTTCTCTGGAGAAAGGATCATCACTGACCCTTATATAAATTATTGGGCGTTCTGGCTCTTTAATCTCAGCGGCTTCATTTGTTTTTTTGGGTATTTTACTATCTATTTCTTCTTGTGTTTTCATAATTTTGTTGATTAAATTATTAATATGCTTTTATTTTACCCCCCCCCGACACTTTTTGCAATGGTTAGTTATTCCATTAAATCATCAAGTGAAATGCCCAACGCTTTGGCAATTTTTTGGACAGTATCAATTGTCAGACTTTGTATTACGCCCGATTCAATTTTAATAATTGTAGCGTGAGAAACATCCGCTAACCTTGGAAGTTTATGAAATCACGGCTTCAAAATGTCTTGATTGGTCGGGCTGCCGGGAATTCCTGCCTGCCGGCAGGCAGGGAACCCGGTCTACATTTTTATTTTTCGGGCTAGTGAGATTTGAACTCACGACCTCATGCACCCCATGCATGCGCGCTAGCCAGCTGCGCTATAGCCCGAAATTTAAAACCCTGCACAAGGAAATAATTCACAAAAATCAAATCCGTAAAATTAGACGGATTTCTGACTTGACTAGCCAGTGATCACGAATTCCTGATCAAGGTCAGTTAAGGCAGATTAACAATCGCTGGGGTTCTTTTTAGTAAATCCTGGTCTAACCAGAAATTTATTAAAATAGCGAACTCCAAGATTAAAAGTTTGTAGAAATGATTTAGGAATATTCTTGGCAGGGCCAATTTAGTATAGCACAAATTGTAAAAAAAAGAAAAATCCTGCTTAAATGGCAGGTTTTTCTTAATGTGTATGGATTTGTTTTGAAGCAAAATCCAAAAGTTCTAATTCAAGCTTGAACTGGGACTGCTGTGAGATGCTCAAGAATAGTTTCGTACGCAAATTATTTTTTGAGTAGAGCTGTTTCCCGAGTTAGGCGCTATAATTTTTTAGCGCATTATTAATTATATAAATTATTTTTAAGTGTGTCAAAGAGGAGTTTTCCACAGGTTTTTTGTGGTTGTCACTCTGAGGAGGAGCGAGCGAAGCGAGTGATGACGAAGGATCCCGTGGATTAAAAAGTCGCAACTTTACGCAATGCTATTCTTTAATGCCGTCGAGGTTGATGTCGTAGAGAATGGCCTCGTTGATTAGTCGATAATTTAAAATTTCTTCTGGTTTAAACCAAATATTAATTTCACGTTCAGATTCTTTTGGATCATCGGTGCAATGAATTAAATTTCTTACACACCTTTCATCTAAATTGGATATTTCATAAGAATCCATGGTTAAATCTCCACGAATAGTCCCCACATCAGAAGTTAATGGTTCAGTACCACCAACGATTTTTTTAATAATGCCAACAGCCTTATTCCCTTCCCAAATCATGGGCATAACTGGACCAGCAGTAATAAAATTAACATTAGCGTTCACAATGTCTAAACCATATTCTCTGGCCGTTTTTTCAATTGTTTTATTTTCTGCTTGTCTTTGAGTAATTCTTTTGGTGCCTTTTTCTAACAACCAATCCTCTTCTTTTTTATAATGTTCATAACCCTGTTCTTTGGTGGCCATAATTAATTTAGAGGCTACTAATTTGAGTCCAGTTCTTTCAAGGCGATGAATTATTTCGCCGATTAGGGATCTTTGCACGCCATCGGGTTTAATAATAACGAGAGTGCGTTCTTGTTTGGGGTGAATTTGTGGCATAGATTAAAAATTATTTTTTAGTTTGAGTAAGAAATAAACGGGATCCTTCGACTCGTCCTCGACGAGCTCGGACTCGCTCAGGATGACAGCCTTTTAATTGATTATGTACTAACTCTAAAATAAATTGTATCGCCGTCTTGAACAACATATTCTTTACCTTCAAGACGCATTAAACCTTTTTCTTTAACCCCCACTTCCCCACCCTCTTTAAGATAATCTTGCCAGTTGCAAACTTCAGCGCGAATAAAGCCTTTTTCAAAATCTGTGTGAATAACCGCGGCCGCCGCCGCCGCTTTAGTGCCTTTGGTTATGGTCCAAGCCCTGGTTTCATCTTCGCCAGTGGTTAAAAAAGTAATCAGGTTAAGAATATTATAACTAGCTGTAATTAATTTATCAAGTCCAGTTGAGGTTATATTTAATTCTTGTAAATATTCTTGCAGTTCTTCTGGGTTTAAATCAGCTAATTCGGCTTCGAGTTTAGCGTTGATGGTAATGTAATTGGTAATCTGTAATCCGTAATCTGTAATTTGTTGATAATTTTCATCAATGTTTCTGACGTAGATTATTGGTTTTAAAGTCAACAAACTTAAATCCTGAATAGATTTTTTTTCATCATCAGTTAAGTTGGCAGTATTAGCAAATTGACCATTATCTAAAATTGTTTTAATGGTTTTTAAAATATTTAATTTTTTGATAATTTCTTTATCACCAGATTTAATTTCATGCTCAGCGCTTTTAATTCTTTTCTCTACAGTTGAGAGATCAGCCATAATTAATTCTAGATGAATAATATCTTGGTCACGCTCTGGATTAAGCGAGCCTTCCACATGAATAACATTGGCATCTTTAAATTCGCGCACTACTTCTAAAATTGCATCAACTTCACGGATATTGGCAAGAAATTGATTGCCGAGTCCCTCGCCTTTGTGGGCATTTTTAACCAAGCCGGCAATATCTACAAATTCAATGGTGGTGGGAGTAATTTTTTTGGAATGTGAAAGAGCCGCTAATTTTTCTAAGCGTTCATCTGGCACAGCCACCACGCCAACATTGGGATCAATAGTACAAAAAGGATAATTGGCCGCGTCCACAGTCTTTTTGGTTAAGGCCTTGAATAATGTTGATTTACCAACATTGGGTAGACCGACAATACCTATCTGAAATGACATATGCAGTATTTGTCATCCCGAGCGGCTTTTTAGATTGTTTTGAGCCGAGGGATCCCGTGTTAATAATTTTCAATTTTGATTGCTCTGCAATCATCCCGCAATATGCGGGGTGCCAGGGGAGCTGGCATTTTAAAATAATTTTTTAATGATTTAATTTTTAATAAAAAACCATGAAATTCAAAATTCCAAAATTAAAAATTAAGAATTAATACGAAGTATTTATATTGTAATTTAAAAAAGGGTTTGTGGCAAGGGAAATTTGAATTATGAATTATGAATTATGAATAAAGAATTATGAATTATGGTTTTTTTGTTGTCATTCTGACGAAAGTCGGAATCCAGAAAGAAATTAAAAAAATAGATCCCTCGACTAATCGCTCGGGATGACAAAATAAACAAATAAAAAACCGACCAGAGAATGTT
>DAOOOW010000010.1:0-4485 GCA_035387885.1 bacterium | reverse complement strand
GACTAATCGCTCGGGATGACAAAATAAACAAATAAAAAACCGACCAGAGAATGTTCACTGTAGTGTGACAGTTCTCTGGCCGGTGGCCCCCGCGAGGAGGGAGCCCAACACATACCCGTGGTATAAAACGTGTTGGGATCCCATTCCTCTCCGAACGGGGGGGTGAAACGCCCGACGCCGATATACGAATATGCGTCGATGGTGGGAAGGTCGTATCGTTTACGCCCCACCTTTGCCGAGAACCGGTCCGCTTTTTTGGAACTATTAGTAAATATATAGCGAACCGGTTGATTTTTCTTTCAATTTGGCCTAGGAATCCCGTCACGCAAATATTGCTGAAGGCGTGCATGGGTGGCCATAAAAAATCGGCGTCGGACTTTGAAGCTCGGCGGCGGATTCGTGATTCCAGCCCAGACTCTAGGAATTTCTCTGTCGAGAAATTTTCCTGATCTTCTGGGTGCAGGGGCTGACCTCCATATGCGTTGGCGCGCCTTTTGCGGTCTCTTGTAGTATGCTCGCACTATTCTCCGGCGAGGTTGAGTGTCTGACGTCACTTCTTGTTCAAGAAGTGCCTCTTCGGCTGTAATGGCGTCAGACCTTTTGCGAAGAACGCCAGCCGAACGCGGGGCTGAAGGATCGCCTTCAGCGCTCGCGTGTCGGTCTGGACTTTGCGGCGCGGGCGGATAGGTCTGGTAGGCAGTCAGATGATCAGGATATCAACGAGAATGGGCTCTCGTTGATGGGACTGCGTGGGGCCCGCCGGCGGCCGGGGATGGATCAGGCGGTGGTCGATTTCTTCAAATAATTGCGCATTTGAGCGCCGGTGGTACCACACTGCGGTCGTCCTCGGATCATGATCGTGTCCTCCTGTTTAAAGGTGATGGGTTGAAAAAATAACTTTCGATGCTTTCTATATTAGCACGTCTGTAAAAATATGTCAAGAGGTAAATTTGGGCTAATATTAGAGCAAGAAAAAATATGAATTATGAATAATAAGTTGTAAATTGTGAAAAAAATAAAAAACCGGCAGAGAAATGCTGGTGCCAAGCAGATGTAGATGCTTGTCTAAAGATCAACTGGGCGCTGATCTTTGCATTCCTCTGACCGGTTCGGAGCGCCCCACCTATCTGCTCGATAGAAGTAGGGGTGTTGTGGTCAAGACAATCTGGCTGACAAACGTATGGGATATATAAATCCCCCAATTTCATACCCTGTTTGTCATTCTACTTTGAACCAAATTAGTACATGACCACTTTTCCACAGGTGTCAGTGACAAAATTAATTTTAATTATAGCATATTTTTAAGAAAAAGTTAAACAAAAAATCACCCAAAATAAATTTAGGTGGTTTTTTCTGCGGGACCTGGATTCGAACCAAGATACTCGCCTTCAAAGGGCGATGTCCTACCATTAGACGATCCCGCAATATTCAAATTACAAATTCAAAATTACAAATATCAAATAAATCTCAAATTACAAAAAATAAATTGAATTATGAATAATGAATTATGGTTTTGAATTTTAATATTGATGCTTATTTAGAATTTGGTGCTTTGGATTTGGAATTTTACACGCGAAGATATTTCCCTATAGCGATAAAACTAGAAATAATATTTAAAATTATCATCATAATCAATTCAAAACCAAAAATATACAAAAAATGACTAGTTAAATAATTCATTAAGTTAAAATTGATATCAATAAAAAAACTTGATAAAAAGGGTTGTAAAAAACTAGCGGCGGTAAAAAATAAAATCCAAAAGACCACTAAACCAAGTAAGGCATATAAAATCGCTTCTAATAAAAATGGCGCGCGTACAAACCAATTACCAGCACCAACAAGCTTCATAATGCCGATTTCTTCTTTATGAGTATAAATGCCAATTCTAATGGTATTAAAAACTACCAAAAGAGAAATAATGGCAAAAATAATACTAATAACCAGGCCCAGCTTTCTAATTTTTTGACTAATGGCTTCCAAGCGTTCAATAACTATTTTGTGGTCATCATAATCTATTTCCTCCACCAAATTCTCAATTTTTTCACTTTGTAATCTTTCCAAGATGGTTGGATATAAATTAACATCATTGGCTTTGACAGTCAAGGTTGGTCCCAAAGGATTTTTATCCAATTCATTTAAAGCATCTTGAATTAGAGTATCACCCACATGTTTTTGTTTGAATTTTTCTAAAGCCTCATTTGAACTTATTAGAGTGACTTCTTTAACTTCATTATAGTTACTAATTTTTTCTTTTATGGGTGTAATATCTTTTTCCAAGGTATCATTTTTTAAGTAAATAGAAATATCAATCTTATTTTTTATAGACGACATGGCTTGGGTAATGCCAGAATTTAAAACAATTAAAGAAGTTAAAGAAAACAAAGTTAAAACAATAATAGTAACTGTTACTAAAGACAACCAAATATTGCGATAAAAATTTTGCAAGGCAAAACGGATAACGCGAGTGATAGAGAGGAGGAACATAGAAATTTTTAATTTTTAATTTTGCAATTTTAAAATAATTTTTAATGATTTAATTTTGAAGATAAAATCTATGGCATTCAAAATTCAAAATTAAGAATTAAAAATTATAAAAGATATCGGCCTTTTTCTTGATCAGCAACCACCACTCCGTGATCCAAAGTGATAACTCTTTTCTTTAAAGAGTTCACGATGTCACGATTATGAGTCACCAATAAAACTGTGGTGCCAAATTCATTAATTTTTTGTAAAATATCAATAATTTCCCGAGTGTTAATGGTGTCTAAATTACCAGTCGGTTCATCAGCTACCAGAATTTTTGGTCTGTGTACCAAAGCTCTAGCAATAGAAATTCTTTGCTGTTCACCACCAGACATTTGAGTGGGATAACGATTGGCTTTATCTTCCAGACCGACAATTTTTAAAACTTGAGGCACAATTTTTAAAATTTTACTGTTTTCCGCTCCAGAAACTTCCATGGCAAAAGCAATATTTTCAAAAGCTGTTTTTTTGGGTAACAATTTATAATCTTGCCAAACTACACCAATTTGCCGTCTTAATAGAGGCACATGTCCTCTTTTAATACGAGTAATATCCCAACCCCCAACAATAATTTTACCATTAGAAACTTTTTCTTCAGCAATTAAAAGACGGACAGCGGTGGTTTTGCCAGTGCCAGATTGGCCAACCAAAAAAACAAACTCCCCTGGTTTAATGTGGAAGTTTGCAGCCTTTAAAGCATGCACTCCTGGTGGATAAGTTTTAGAAACATTATGAAATTGGATCATGATGATACGCGAATGCAACGCGAATGATTACGCGAATAGACGCGAATAAAAAATAAGGAATAAAATTATTTAATTGGTGTAACGCGCACGCCAACAATACCACCACCAGGATTGCCAATAGTTTTAAAAGCAGTCTTGGTTAAATCGGTAATGCGATTATCAACATAAGGACCTGTGGATACTATTTTTATTTTAACACATTTTTGCAAATTATCTAAACGACAAACATTAACATAGCTGCCAATTTTATGATTATTAGAAGCGCCATTATATTTCGAACTGGGAGTTAAAGAATCTCCATACCAAGAAGCATAAGCTTCAAATTCTGTTTTAGAAATAAAAATTGCAATAATAGCTTTGTTCAAAGTTGTTTTGGCGCGCAGGGATTTATGATCAATATCGCCAACTGTTGGCAAAGGGCGCCAGACATTATTATTTTCGTCCCAGTAGTGAATTATCTGACGGTTCATCATGGTGTTGCCATGCATGTCTTTTAAATCTTCTGCTTCTAAATCCAGAGCAATAGTTTGGGCAAAATCTTTTATTGTTTCTGCGCTAGAAAAAACATATTCATAAGCAATGGAAATTCTTTCTAAATTATTGATATTGTTATTTTCATCAACGGATTTGCCAAAAGGAATTTGGCTAAAATCCAGTTCGCCTAAATGTAGGTTAAAATTTTGGTCTGTAGTTCCTTCTCGAAAATTAAGAGAGAATTTTTTAAGACCACCAATGAGTTTATAGTCTTGGGTTTGAGTATTGTCGATAGTATAGTTTGATTCAGCGCGATAGAGATTTTCTTCTGTCGCTAAAACAGAGAAAGGAGTAAGAAGTAATAAAGCAATAAAGTAATAAAGTAATATTTTTTTGGACATAAATTTTTAAAATTAGAATTTTTTATATTAAATTATGGATAATAGTATCTTTACGACTGCGCTCGAACTTACTTTATCAAAAATTCGTGAACTGTGGAAGCCCGCCGCCAGCCGCCGCAAAGCGGCGGCCTGCCTCGCAGAAAAACTTTCTTTACAATTCTGATTTTGCGCGCGACCGATTTTCCTTCTAAAAAGGAAAAGAAAGTTTTTTCTGCTCGGCTCCGCGCTGACGCGCGGGCGGCGGGGCTACTCAATTTCGCTCGCGGGCAAAAAATGGAGGGGTTCAAGGGGAGGAAATTTTTTGCCCGCTCGCTTTTCAAAATTCAAATTTTTTTGCGCTT
>DAOOOW010000009.1:0-41659 GCA_035387885.1 bacterium | reverse complement strand
CAAAATCTTAAATGATTTTGGTAAAAACCGCCAAATGTGTGTGCACATTACCTGGGCATATTGACAAAAATAATGAAGTATGATATTAATATATATTAAATTAGATTAAATAACAAGTGGAGGGAAATATGGAAAAGGTTTTATTTGTCGTCGATTCCAGTAGTCAAAAACCACTGATTGATGACATAAAAAAATGGTTTTCCGGAAAAAGGTTTTCCGAAAAGTTTGAGATGGTTTTTACCGATGAAGATAAAGCCTGTTCAGTGATGGACTCTGACAAAGGTTGGGCGGCAGTAGTTTTTTGTTCCTGGGAACCCAATGGGGGAACATTGAGCACGGTTCAAGATGTGCTTAGAACATTTTTTGGGCAATCGATAGCATGTAATCAAAACGAATTTGTTCGAAAAATGTTGATGGCAATGAAGTGTGGCCACGCTTGTAGCCCCGCTGAATTACCAGCCTTAATTGGATGGCTCTTGTTATCTTGAATTTTAGGGCAACATCAGACCGTTAATTTAATGACACATGAGCTGGGTCTAACCAACCCAGTTTTTTTTATTTTCCAAAATACAATTTCGCCTATCGGCGATTTATTAACCACCCCGCCCGACTTCGTCGAGGCGCCCCGCCTTCAAAAGGCGGGGATTTCCATTATTCATAATTCATTATTCATAATTCATTTTTTTGTATCTACCTGGCATTTGACATCTTTAGGATTACAGCCAAGGACAATTAAAATGCTGGTATTAGGGAAACTAGCCATTTGTTGTTTTAAATTTTCGGGAATTTCCGTAGCCACATTAGCATTAAGACTCTTTTGCAAAACGCTAAGCACATCTTCTCTGGCATTGGCATCTAGAATATAAAGCACAGTTTTTTCATAAACAATCGTGCTACTGGCATTGCCTGTGGCCACAATTTCAAAGCCCACAGAATTTAAAAAACCAGCTGTATCACGGGCCAAACCTTCAACTTTTGTGCCATTAAAAACTGCCACTTTAACCGGTTCTAATTCATGACCATTTTGAATAATGAAAATATTTTCTGCTAAATTTTTTAACTCTGAATAATCACTAACTCTGGGTAAAAGCACATAGGCGCCTTGATCGGTGACATCTGCTTTCAAAAGACCTTTGGCCGAATTATCCAAGACAATTCTTTTAATTTTATTTTGATCAATATTTTTGGCTAAAGAAATAATATCTGGCAATTTACTAAGAGACACGTTGGTTTGTAAATTCTCTTTTAATGGATTAAAAAGACTGTTTAATTTGCTAGGAGATGTTAAAAAGCTTAAGCTAAAAATTTTTTCTTTAACAGCCATGATAATTTTTTGTTGCCTAGCTGATCTGGCAAAATCTGAACCTTCACCATTGTTGCCATGTCTGGAGCGGGCAAATTTTAAAGCTGTCAGGCTATCCATTTTTTGGCAACCAGCGGTAAAGGTAATTGTTTCTGTCAGCGAATCATCAGTGGGATAAGTGGGGTCTGTAAATGTTTTATCAACACAAACTTCTATACCATCTAAACTATTAATAATTTCTTCAAAAGCTTTAAAATCAAATCTAATCCAATAGTGAATGGGGATATCAAAAATTTTTTCTATAGTTTTTGCGGTAAAGGCTGAACCACCACCATTATATTTATCTGTTTCACCAAAAGAGTTGGCAGCATTTATTTTATTAGTGCCGTGGCCTTCAATGTTGACATATAAATCTCTAGGAATGGAAATTAAGGCTAAATCATTGGTGGATGGTTTATAAGAACCAAGCATGATGGTGTCTGTTAAATATGGACCGTCATGACCAGGTCCACCTTGGCCTAGAATTAAAAAATTGATTCTGTCATTAAGTTCGCCATTGAGTTTTTCCATACCTATCAATTGTCGGAATTGTTTAATGACTGGCAATCTGCCAATACCAGCCAAAAGAGAAGTATCGGAAGGTAGAACTTTATAGGAAAAGAAAGAGATAATTACTACAGTAATTAAAAAAGCAAAAAAAACAATTTTAAAAATACGCCAAGGTTTGCTCCGGGGCGCTGAAGGTCGTTGAAATTTTTTTAGATCATCTTCTAATTTTGAATATGGCAACATAAAAATAGTTAAAAGACAATAGTTTTTATCTTATATATTATAGCCTGTTAATAACTCTTGTGTCAATTTGATTTTTATGTTATTATGGCCTATAATTATTCTAATTAAATATTGGGCGCATAGCTCAGCTGGTTAGAGCGTTGCATTCACATTGCAAAGGTCCATGGTTCAAATCCATGTGCGCCCACCAATTAAAAATTTAAAATCTAATCACTATGACTAACATGCCTTCATTCGAGCCGACAACTAAAAAAGAGGAAATCAAGGAATCTTTTAAACAATTCGCTTGGGAAACTTTGAAAATAATAATTATTTCTTTGGTTATTATTTTTCCAGTTCGTTATTATTTAATTCAACCTTTTTATGTTAAAGGTCAATCAATGGAACCAAATTTTCATGATAACGAATATTTAATTATTAATGAAATTGGCTATCGTTTTAATAATCCCGAGAGAGGCGATATTGTTGTTTTTAAATATCCTAAAAATCCTAGTGAATTTTATATTAAAAGAGTAATTGGTTTGCCTGGCGAAAGAATTAAAATCACTGATGGAGAAGTGACAATATTTAACGCGGAAAATCCTAATGGTAAAGTTTTGGATGAAAGTTCATATTTAGCTCCTGGAACAGAAACTAGTGGCAAATTAGAAACAAACTTAGGTGCCAATGAATTTTTTGTTTTAGGTGATAACCGATCTTCTTCCAAGGATTCTAGATATTTTGGTACAGTTGATAAGGAATTTATTGTGGGTAAAACCTGGATTCGTGGTTGGCCTTTTAATCGTATTAAAATTTTTGAAAAACAAAATTATTAATGAAATTTTTAATTTTGAATTTTTAATACTGCTTTAAAATTTAATCATTCAAAATTATTTTAAAATTCAAAATTTGTTTTTTGAATATTTAGATATTTTAATTTGTTTCGAATTTCGATATTCGAATTTCGAATTTATACATTATGTCTCGACCTAAAAAAAATCAAACTCCAGCAGAACCACCAGTTAAACACAGTCGTCAAAATCATAAGATTCAAACTCTTAAAGGTTTTAAAGATGTTTTACCAGAACAGCAAAAATTTTGGAATTTTGTTTTTGAAAAAGTTAAAGACACGGCTGATGATTATAGTTTTCAAAAAATTGATACACCAATTTTGGAGTCAGCCTCTTTATTTCAAAGAACACTTGGTGAAGAGACAGATATTGTGGGTAAGGAAATGTATACTTTTACAGATAAAAGCGGAGAATTGGTAACCCTCAGGCCAGAAATGACTGCCCCGGTGGCTAGAGCATATATTGAACACGGCATGGTTTCTTGGCCACAACCAGTTAAATTGTGGTATTGGGCCTCTTTATACCGTCATGAAAATCCGCAAGCTGGTAGATATCGTGAACACCACCAATTTGGTTACGAAATTTTAGGCGGTAAAGAACCAACTTTAGATGCAGAATTAGTCATAATTGCTTATGGTCTTTATAAATCTTTTGGTTTAGAACCAGAAATTGAAATTAATAGCATTGGTTGTCAATCTTGTCGTAAAGAATATATTAAATTATTAAAAAAATATTTTAAAGATAAAAAAGTTTGTGAGACTTGCACTAATCGTTTAGAAAAAAATCCTTTGCGGGTATTAGATTGTAAAGAAAATAAATGTCAGGAAAATTTGAAAAGCGCGCCACAAATTATTGATTATTTGTGTGAAGATTGTAAAAATCATTTTGTGAGATTACTAGAAATTCTTGATGAAAATAGTATTACTTATAATTTAAATCCATATTTAGTGCGTGGTTTGGACTATTACAACGGCACAGTTTTTGAAATTTTTGTTAAAGGTAATGATGAATCTAGGATTGCTTTGGGTGGTGGCGGTCGTTATGATTATTTAATAGAACAAATTGGTGGCCGAGCCACACCAGCTTTGGGATTTGCTGGTGGCGTGGAAAGAGTAGTCATAAAATTAAAAGAATTGGGTTTAGAAATTAAAGATGAAGGACATGGTGATGTTTTTGTGGCGCAACTTGGCGATGAAGCGAGAAAAAAATGCATGAAACTTTTTAATGAATTAAGAAAACAATCTATTAAAACTCGAGAAGCTTTTAATAAAAAAGGGTTGACAGAACAATTGGAAATAGCCAATCGTCTTAAAGTTAAATATGCTTTAATTTTGGGTCAGAAAGAAATAATGGAAGGCACGATTATTATTCGCGATATGGATTCTGGGGTGCAAGAAATAATTGATTTTGATAAGGTTATTCCTGAAGTTAAAAAAAGACTTTTGGGTCTGAACGGACTTAAGGTCTATTCAGAGAATAGAATAACTGATAATTAGCAATTAGTAAATTTTTTTAGAATTAATTATAAAATCATTTTACCGTTTACCTGTTACTGTGTACCGTGTGCCGTTTTTTATGTTTAAAATATTAAAATCATCCCATAAATCAGAGGCTCGGCTTGGCGAGTTAACTACTAAAAATGGCGTTTTGCAGACGCCGTTTTTTATGCCGGATGCCACCAGAGCGGTCTTAAAAAATTTAAGTGTTGCAGAATTAGAAAATTTGGGTTTGGCGGCCATGGTGGTTAATACCTTTCATTTATATTTACAACCTGGCTTGGAAATTATTAAAAAAAATAATGGTGTGCATAAATTTATGAATTGGCCCGGGCCACTATTGGCTGATTCTGGTGGCTATCAAATTTTTTCTTTAATTCATAAATCTGGGAAAATGGGTAAAATTTATGATAGTCACGTCGAATTTAGATCACCTGCTGATGGTTCATTACATAAAATGACGCCAGAAAAATCTATTCAGATTCAATTTGATTTGGGTGTTAATATGTTGGTGGTTTTGGATGATTGCCCGCCCAATAATTATAGTCATAAACAAATTTATTTTTCAGTGGAGCGGACAATTAGTTGGGCCAAGAGATGCCACCAGGAATTTGATAAACAAATTAAAAAAAGAAAAATTACCGAGAAAAATAAACCTTTACTTTTTGGGGTTATTCAGGGCGGTGAAAATTTAGAATTAAGAAAAAAATGCGCTTCAGAATTAGTTAAAATAGGTTTTGACGGTTTGGGTTTTGGTGCCAGGCACGTTGACGAAGAGGGAAATTTTTTGACTGAGGTTTTAAAAACTACAGCTGAGAGTATTCCAATTAATTATTTGAGATTTGCTTTGGGCATTGGCAAACCCGAAGACATTGTTCGGGCTGTAAAAATGGGTTGGGATATGTTTGATTGTGTGATCCCCACCCGTGAAGGAAGACACGGGAGAATTTACCAAGGTAAATGGAAAATGGAAAATGGCAAAAGCAATGGAAAAAATAATTTTTATAAAATTTTAAATATTAATAACGCAGAATTTACTAGAAAAAATATAGTTATTAATAAAAATAGTAAACTAAAAGAATTACGTGAATATTCACTGTCTTACCTTCATCATTTATTTAAAATTGGCGATCCTTTGGGTCAAAGATTAGTTAGTTTAAATAATTTGGAATTTTATCTTGACTTAATGGTGGATTTGCACTATGGTATTAAAAAAGGACAGATCTAATTTTTAATAATACAAAACAAACTAGGAGGACTTGTTATGGATTTAGACATTTTTCTAAAATTAAAAAACAAGACTAAAATTAATAAAATTTGGCATCTGGTTTTGGCCAGTTTTTTTGCTATAAGTATTTTATTGGCCACATGTCTGTGTCCAACCTGGCATCGTTATGCCACGGCATTGGTGGCTTTGACCGCAGTCATAATTATCTGGGGCATTAGCTCCGTGGCGGAAAAATAAAACATATTATTGGGCGCCCTTTTAAAAGGGCGTTTTATTTTTGCTTAAAATATATTTATTTGTTATAATAAATTACATGAAATATAAATTTTTATTACTCACTGTTTTGTGTTTAGGGCTAGCAATTTTGGCGCCCAATTTTGTTTTGGGGTCAGAGCCAAGCAATTCTTTTGAAGCTGTTAATTTATATTTTTTTTATGCTAACACATGTCCACATTGTCATGAAGAAGCTACCTATTTGGCCAAATTAAAATCAGAATTGGGGGATAAATTAAATATCATTTCTTATGAACTAACTGAAAATGAGGCCAATGTAAAACTGCTAGAAAAATTTGGGCAAAGATTTAATTTAGATTTAGGTCAAATGCCAGTGCCAGAAACTTTTATTGGCGACAAAAGTTTTGTTGGTTATGGTTCTGAAGAAATTGATGGCGCTAATATTAAAAATGCTGTTAAGCAGTGTTTAAAACTTGCTTGCCATGATGTGGGCCAAGAAATTATTAATGCTAAAGACGATGCAAGTAAGGCTAAAAATAATACCTTCCCAGTAATTATTATTGTGGTTGTGATTATATTTATTGTCGGTTTAGTCTTAATCAATAGAAATAAAGATTAAAAAATTATTCTTAATTCTTAATTCATCTTATAATTCACAGGATCCCTCGACTCGTCCCGTATTCTCGGGACTTCGCTCGGGATAAACTATAAAAAACATGAACATTCAATTTTCTTATAAACAAGTTGATGAAAAGGGCAGAGTTTTTTTAGAAGATTATTTAGATAAAAAGATTAGTCGTTTGACAACTTTATTGAGTGAAGAAATTCTGTCCAGTTCTCGTTTGGAAATTCGCTTGGAAAAATTTGTTAAAAAAGAGGCCTATAAAGTAGAAATATTTTTAATTACTCCTCATAAAAAATTTGGCGCCAAGGAAGATGATCATACTATTATTGAAGCTTTTGATCTGGCTTTAGATAAACTTATTATTCAAATAAGAAAAGACCATGAAAGGATATTAAAAATTAACCAAGCAAATGAAACCGGAGTTTAATTTGCTTATAAAAATATGATTTCTATAGATCAAGAAAAATGTATAGGTTGTGGCATGTGCGTTTCCATTTGTGATAGTATTTTTGTGATGAATGATGAAATTCACAAAGCCGAAGTTAAAAGTCAGGAAGTGGGGGAGTGCGATGTACAAAATTGTGTTGATTCTTGTCCAACACAGGCTATTAGCAATAATTAAAACACAAATAAAATTCGAATTATTAATTTGAATTGCAATCAATAAAACAGACTTGTTTAGAGGTCTGTTTTATTATTAGAAATTTTTAAGTAGCACAGAAGTCCTAGTAAAAATGTTAGGCCTTGGCTTAAAATAACTAGGCGCCAATCTATATATTGCTCATGATAGAAAATTAAATGCACCCAGTGATGGAAGTTTTGGTATTGGGTAATAAAATAAAATTTTATAGGCGAGATGATGTTGATGCCCCAAAGAACATCAGGTAAAATACCACCAGCAATAGCGCTTAAAACAGAAGCAGATTTTAAAATATTTTTTCGATATTTTTTAATGGTTAAGAGCAAGAAAAATAATAATAAAAAATCTGTAGCAATAGTAATAATAAAATTTAAATGAGTGGCAGCTTGCCAAGCCGGATCATGGGGAATGGAGTCTAAAATAAAATGTGCTAGAAATGCTAGAGCAAAGGCCAGAAAGGGATTTTTTATTTTAGTGCCAATAATTAAACTAATTGGTGTGTGAACTGTTAAATACATAAGTAAAAGTATTATAACAATTATTTTTGTTTTTGACAAAGATAAGTTTTAGAAATGATTGAATTTAAGATAAGGTAGTGTAGTGGGGAAATAAAAAAGCCGCTGGGAGAACCCAAGCGGTTTTATTTTATGAATTTTGAAAGGGTTGGTTAACCCTTGGCAGCACTTACTATGTCTTGAATGACATTTAATTCTTCCTGGTCCAGTGTTAAAAAATACAACGGATGTTCGGGATTTCTTATATCTTTTAAATCATCTTCTGTAAATTTTTTAGCAAAATCAACAATGCTTTGCATAAAATGAATTGCTAGTTCTTTGGTTTTAAAAACTGACTTTGTGCTCACTAAGGGTTTGTAACTGTGGCCTTCCCCCCTTGTTATCCAACCAACATACAAACCATTGTCCTTTGATGGGCCACCAGCGTCAACGATAATGTCGTCTAGATTACCTGCTATTTCCCAAAGAGTCATTCTCGTAAGACCCATAATTTCCTCCTGTGTGTAGTTGTGTTAATTGTATCCAATAAATCAATCATGTTTGATTATATTTTATACTTATATATTAAAAGGTCAAGCGATCTATACTACATTTTATTTTGAAATAAAATAAACTAAAAAACCAGAGTTTTGGACTCTGGGTTTTTGAAAATTGCACCTAAAATTTTATATTCTTTTTAAATGGCTATTTCTTAAGGTTTTGGCATTTTTATTGGTTATCACACTTTTACCAGTTTCTTTTTCTATTTCCATCCTAGCTTTTTTAGCCGCCAAACCACCTTTGCGAGCCACCTGTTTATTTTTTTCCAACCCGATTGGCTGTTGTTCTTTAGATATTTCAGAGGTTGAGGCTTCTGCCAACATATTTAAAATCAATTCCAAATTAGTCATATTATCTCGCAAGTTTTCTTTTTTTAAACCCTTAAATTTTTTGTAATCTTTAACACTTCTATCGGCCCAAGATTTAGTAATTTCATTTGTTAAAATTGCATATTCCAGGCCTTCTTGCATACCCCTAACTTGCCATTCATCAGTTAATTCTTTTCTAACTTCAATACTTTTTAATCTTTGATTTATCCATTCTTTGGAATAACCTTTTTGTAAATAAGTCTTTATAGCTCTATTAAAAGCAAGCTCTGGATCTTCGGTTTCTTCTATCCTCTCATAACCGACTTTGGCCAACCATAATTTTAATGGCTCGGCTTTTGGAGAAGGGATTGATTGAATTATTCTAAACATTGTTTCTGTGTCGGCGGTATCGGTTAAATAAAATTTACCATCAGGAGACTCTAATTTCAGTTGTCCCACTTTTTGGGACAACTCACTTCCCTCTTGTTTTAACTTTATTTTTAAAGCGTACCAATATTTTCTTGGCCTTGGACTTTCGGTTAATATCTCGATCAAATCAACAACAGAAAAATACCAAAGCTCTTTTTCTTCATCCCAAATTCGACGAACTTGTTTTTGATTAAATAAAATTATGGAATTTGATTTTTTCATAAACTTTTTTAGGTTATTATTATTTATTATACTACTATGCTATATTATGTAAAACAAAAAAAATACCGAATTGATCAGTGTCTTTTGGTTGCACCTCGTGGACGATGTTGGAACTAAAATAAGAGAGTTTAATGAATATATTTATGTGCCGGTGGTAAATTTGGGGAAATAAAAAATCCCTTGAACATACGTAATCCAAGGGATTAAAACGGTACAACCCATGATGATTATTGTTGTCTCATGAGTTGTTCAATGTACTGGAGAGCTGCCTCAACAGGATTTCCTGTTTTCCCGGCAAGCGCTTGAAAAAGCATATTAAACGGATCCTGTTTTGATGGTTGACGATTGAGATCATAAATACGAGTTCTGATTTTTTCCAATACATTGGCACAAAGGGGAGTATTTGGCGAAATCTCCGCTTCGTCCTGCAAACTTCTGATAGCGTCTTGCACCTGGAGTGCTACAGCAACATCGTCGTGGTTAGTTGTTGCCTTTACCAAATCTTGGACGGTTTCCATTGTTTTCTCCTAAAATATAAATATAGTAATGACACGAAAAGTTATTTAATTCCCCAAAAATCGACAAATTTTGCCCTGACACTCGGTGGGAGTTTTTGGGTATGTTTTAAAAACTTCACATAAAACACGTCGTATCCGCCCGTTGTCGATAACCGACTAAAACCAATTTTTTTGTCATAAGTTGACCAACTTCCTTCCCAGCGATGGGTAACTGAATTTATACGGACGTTTTGCTCGATATTACGCCCATAAAAATTATAATCCACGGCTGTTACTTGAATCTCCTGGCCGTTCAGAGAAATGCATAAATGACACTCACCGTCCGGGAGTTTTAAAGAATAGCATTCCCGCCAGTAGTCATTCATAATGACTACATTTTTCCAAACTTTGTTGTCGCCACACTGTACAAAAACCATAAAAAGCACTATGGCTGTGACAAAAAATCGAATCGCTTTCATACGACCTCCCTAATTTAACTTGCTATTCTTATTGTTAAATGATTTATTTGTTTTATTGATAATTGCTATTATATCACATATTTTAATTCCTGTCAACTCCAATTTTCCCCAATCAAAAAACCAGCTGGTTAAAGATGGTTTTTAATTTATCTAATTTAACTCACAGCGGACAGCAATCATTTTCCAGCATTTCGCATATTGTCTATTATGTGCCGTGGCGAATCTAAAGTATATTTGAGCCATGGCATATAATAGCTGTGATATGCGAAGTGCGTTGAATAAATAAAACGCTGACTACGGTGTCAGATTTGGTTTATTAAATACCTCACACTAATACTCACTATTTCTTTAATATTTCTCTTGGATTAATTCCTTTAGATCGGCCAACAATGCCCTCTTCTTCCATCTTATCAAGAAGTTCGGCAGACTTAGCATAACCCAATGTTAATTTTCTCTGGATAAACGAAGCTGAAGCTTTGCCAAATTCTATGACTAACTTTTTTGCTTGCTTATATAAATCTTCATCGCTCCTGTTGTCTTGCGGTTCTTCGTTTGGTTTTTTTATGCTGGTCATAAGTTCTGTATACTGCTGATTCATTTTAAAGAGAATGGTTTCATTTGAAGAATCTAATTTTTGGTCAAAAAAATCTGTTTTTAAAGCAATGTCGTTAATCTTATTGTTTAGTTTTTTTAATAAAAATAAAATGACCAGTAAGATTATTACTAAAATGGCGATGGCGAGGTAGATTGGGGTAGACATATGGGTTTTGTTAATATTTTTTCTTACATATATTGTTTCTAAGGCTTGAGGAACTACTAAATCTAAGCATATTTTGTATTTTATATTTTTATTATATTTTTATCCAGTCTTTTTCATCATAAAGATCAAACATTTGTTTGTCATTCAATCTCCATTCTTTGTCAGAGTAATTATTATCTTTATTTACAACTATACCTCCAAATAAATTTTTACCTTTTTTATTTTCATCTTCTATGTATTTTGCCATTGCTTCAGCTTTAGTTTTTGTCCATGTCTGGTGTTCAGCATCATCCTTGTGTTTTGTTTCAAAAATACCAATGCGTTCATCTGTGTATTTAACTACATAATCGGGGTAAGCAGTATGAATTTTATCTTTCCCATCTTTATTATCGTACTCATAACGAATACCAAGATATTCTGCACTTAAAGCACCATTTTTATACCACCATGCTATATTCTTTTGTTGATCAATATATTTTTCAAATTCTTTTTCTGGGTCTGATCTATTTGTTTTTAAATAACAAGGAGACATTAAACATTTTTCATATTTTATTTTTTTATATTCCTTGCTTGATAGATAATCAACTTCTTTAATTTCAAAGTCATTATTGTAAATATCTCTTTCTTTGTCAGATTTCTTTATTTTTTTATCATCATATTCCTTTACTGATTCTTTAAGAATTGGAACAATTATATCTTTATTATTCAAAAACATTTTCTGAGCAACCAAAATATTATCTTTCATGTTTTCAAATAAATATAAGCTACAAAAAATATACCATGAACTACAAAGCATATCCGTTGATCTTACTATATTGGTAAATGGGTATATGTTATTTTTCATTTTCTTGCGAAAAAGCAAATAAATTTCACCTTCTGTGGCGATAACATCTTGAGAACTTCCCGAAATGCGATCAAGAATATCAATACTTTCAGTATTTATTTCGGTCTCATTAAAAATACTCAATTTAACTATATCTGAAAAAATAAACTTTTTAACCTTTAAATTGATTATATTTTGTTTTTTATCACCATCTTTTAGTTCAAACGCTTCTTTTAATTTACTGGCAAAGATAGGGTGAAAATCAGCTCTTATATCTTGATAATCAGCTCGGCTACGATAGTAAGACAAAAGTTTTAATGATTTGTAAATAGCATTTCTCGTTGTACATAAATCACCGAGTATGTTTGGATTATAATTTTCTATATCAATATCGGCTTCACTTTGATTTGTATATATATAACATTTATTTAACGCTGGAGAATTTTTATAATGTTTTTGCTCGGGCATTCTGAGTATTCGTCCAATAACTTGGATTTTAAATATTTCACTTTTAGTTTCTCTGTACTTAACGAGGATTTGAGCACGAGGGCAATCCCAACCTGTCGCTACTGCTTCCTTAAAAATCAAAAATTCTTGTTTGGCATAGTTTTCTCTGATTCCCACGAGGTTTATTTTGTCTTTATCCTCACTCAACCATATCGCCAGTTTTCCGTTATCTTTATTTACGCCCTCTCTTTCTAAAAATTCCTCAATTTCTTCTATCTTTGCATCGCCCTCTTCGGCATTGGCTACTTGAATTAAAACAAGAGGATTTATATTTGTCTCTTCTTTTTCGTATATTTTTTTTAATTCTTTTCTTTTTAAAAAAGCTTGCCTAAGTACTTCTGATGAACTTAACTCGAAGTCTTTTTCAGAAATAATATTTTCATTTACAATAATCTGATTCTTGATCATTCCGCTACCGATGACTTCCTGCGCTTTTACTTCTTCGTGATAAACGATTCTATATTCGTCACTAGATTTTATTTTTGGTGTAGCACTAATTTCCAGTGTGATACTTGGTCTAATAAGTTCAACAATTTCTTTTCCACGATCAGAGTCAAGAGAAAGATGGGATTCATCAACAATAAGAATTATTTTAATTCCATTATTTGTGGTGTTATCTAATATCTCCCTAAAATTGATGTTATCCCCATCTTTCATTGCAATATTTTTCCATTCACCTTTTTTATCTTTTGTCCGTATTTTTTCCCAGTTAATTACCAAGATTTCTCCCTCTCTTAAGGATGTTTGTGAACCAGAACAAACATATTCAATTGTTCTTACTTTTGGAGATTCCCCATAATATCTTTCGAGAGATTCTTTGCTTTGAATATGAATATTGCCAGTACCAATAGAGAGCCAAATAAAAGCAGTGTTCTTGACGCCAGAAACTACTTTATCAATAATCTGTGAAGCCATATATGTTTTACCGCTACCTGTTGGAGCCTTAAGAACAGCGAACATTCTCTCGTTTGTATTTTTTGCCAAAAAACTTAATATCTCGGTAGATAAATTTTGTATAGCAGTTATTTGATATTTTATTTCTGATGCTTGCATATTATTTTTTATTTAATTTATAAATATCTTCATAAACCTTTAATATCTTTTCGGGGATTGGCTCTATTTTAATTTGCAACCAATCATCGTGATTTATATCTAAACTTTCATCCGTAAGCGAGAATATATAAGCAACTTTTTCTTCTTTATATTTTAAAAGTTTTTTTCTCATTTCCTCTAATCTGTCGTAATTAATATCAAAATAAATACCAATAACTTTTGAACCATTTTGTGTATTCCCTGTTACAATTTTATATGTTGGGGAATATTCATCACCGACTTCTTCAACAACATCAAAAACCCCTTCCTTGAGACAAAGTATTTCAGTAGAAGCACTTGTTATCCTAAATTTCATCGCATCTTTATTTTTATTTTTATCTATAAAAGTATTTTTCAGATAACGCAAATTACCACAAATAGGTTTTTTATTGTTATAACCATATACCACATTATAGATTCTCTTATATGTTTTTTCTTCGCATATATTAGATTCATTACTGGCACATAAAATAAACGTCCTATTTTGTTTATCCTGATTATTTAAATCAATTACGGCATGTCCTGAGGAACCTGACCCAGCAAAAAAATCTAAAACTGTTATATCTGATTTAGGATGTAATAACATTATTCTTTTTATAAAATCAATGGGTTTTTTGCCATTTTTAAAATCAACACCGCCCTCTCCAGATAACCCGTTCCAACTTAGGTCACTCCATAAAGTACCAATTTTATCGTATTTTTCAATTCTATTTAATGTTCTTCTTGACGTATCACTTAACCAATTAACCAAATCTCCATTTAGATAATGACTTGTGGCCATCATATTTTTTCTTTTACCACTACGAGGAATATATTCGATTGAAAAAAGCCCCTTATCGTTATTAATTGCATCATTAACTTTAGACCTTATAGAAGACTGTGCTGGCTGACCCCTAAAAATTCTATCAAAATAATCATAATAAATTTTTTCTTTATTTATTTTTTTTTCTTTAATCAATTTACTTATAGTGGAAATTTTATATTTATTATGCTTATATATTTTTATATCTTTATCACTCCCGTCTTTGATTGTTTTAACAAATTCCCTAATTCCCTCATCCAAAAGAACCTGCCTATATTCAAAACCTTTTTTATTTTCTTCTTTTTCATTAATAATTTCCATTAAATCACGGTAAAGATAAACTGGTTTATATGAAAAAAAATCTTTGTTTTTGCAATAAAACAAAAGATACTCAATATGTTTTTTAAGTTTTTTATCTTCCCCTCCACCACTCGCCCCAGAGCTATTTTTTGTCTTTACACTAATACAGTTTATAAAATTATTTTCTCCGAAAATAGAATCGCAAAGTAGTTTCAATTGCGCTTGTTCGTTGTCATCTATTGAAATAAAAATAACCCCGTCTTCCGCAAGTAATTCCAAGGCAAGCACCAATCTTCTTTTCATAAAAGATAGCCATTTGCTATGCCTAAAGCTATCATCTCTGCTCACAAATGGATCTTTAAAATCGTCATCGTAAATAAAATCTTTATTTCCTGTGTTATACGGTGGATCAATGTAAATGACATCAATCTTGCCCTTGTGGGTATAATTTAAAACAGAAAGAGAGTGATAATTATCACCCTCAATTAAAATATTAACTGGTTTATTTTTATCAGTTATTATGGCTTTGTTTTTAACTTCCTTCAAAACAGGAATTTTAGTTTGGCAATCTAAAACTACCTGTTCTGGTTTATCTTCCCAAACAAGGCCATATTTTTTGCGAGATTTAAGTTGCTTGATTTCATTTTCAAGAATCTTGATTTTGTCAAGCAGTTCTTTGTTGTTTTGATCGGACATTTCGCGTAGGTTTTATTCAGTCAGAAAACAAAAAAGGCCTTCCGAACCGAAAGATAGTCCTTTCGAACTAACCAACAACCTTTCGATTGTCGACCTACGCGAATAAGCTCCGGTCGGAAGACCGTCTTTATTCGCGTAGGATTTTTATGCCATGCCCCTTTAACAGAGGTTTAGGCAATTGAATTGTTATTATAATAATACCAAACTTTTCAAAAAAATAAAAGACCTTGTATTATCAGACAAAAATGCTAAAATTGGTGTATAAATTACTATTAAAATTACTATGATTCCGAATTTTGAATCGTTTGATCTTTGGAGTAAGGCACAGTTTGCTATGTGGTCAAATGTTAGACATGATTTTGAACTTATAGCAGAACTTATAAGGTATAGAAAAAGTGCCAGAGTATGTTTAGAATTGCTTGATACTATAAACAGATATATTAAAAATGCCCCGCAAGAGGTTTTTTTTGATGGGACAGTAAGATCACTAAAATATTTAGTTAAAAATAATTATCTTAATATATCTGACTTACCCAATCTTACTCATGATGAAAAATATCTTGTTGAACTATTAAAAAAATATTCAAAAAAATTAACTATCACAGAAGTTTTTTCAGACATAGAAGAGCCTGCACTAAGAGCAACAATTCTTGAGTATCCTCATTTGCTAAAAGAAACGCTGGAAGATGAACTTGGTAGATGCTTAATTAACCAGGCACTGCTTAAAAATGACATAACCGACGAGGAAAGCTTTGTACAAAAAGTTGATGATGGGGCTAACGATATAGAAGTAGATAAAGACAAATATTCAAAAGAAGCGATGAAATGTAAAATAATTTATGTTGGATTATGGCTGAATAATAAAAAAATCTCAATAACTAAAAATTGCACAGAGATAATTAAATTGTTTTCAACACTGACCGACCAACTTATAGAAAGCGAGGATTATGCCAAAGGTATTATAAACTCACTATATGTCTCTCTGTATGGATCTAGTGAATGGAATAAAGACAAAAAAATGCATCTAAGTGGGTGCGATATTCTCTATACTGATTTTATACTACTTTCTTCACCAGATAATCACATGTCTATGATTTATGAAATGCTTTTAAAGGAAGAAACTGAAAAAATAGGCAGAAAGTATTTTGGAGAAAAATATAAGCCAGAAGGTTTTGTTGCCTCGCTGGCTATTAAAATGGCGATAGTAATTATTCTTTTTCGTTCAGGAAACTTTATGCCAAAAGATGAGAAAGCTGAAGTCAATTTTTTTGGTAAGGGAGCGATGCTTGATGGATTAAATTATGGAGTAAAAATAATTGAAGAAGATGGAAAAAAATCATTACAACTTAAGAAATGGTTTTTAGATTATTACCAAAATGAATTAGACAAAAGAATGGCTTTTATAAAATTACAGGTTGATAATTGTATTGCACTTACAGAAATACGAAGTGGAATAACCCGTGTAATTTACTTACCAGTATTTGAAAGTTTTAGATTTTTTTGTTCCAAAACCCCCAAAGAGGTCTTGGAACAAATAATTAAATTATTTAAGAATCAAGCTATTGATAATGGAATAAAAGATGATATTTTAATTAACTTCGTTATTAATATCCAAAAAATAATAGGAGTAAAAAGACTGGAAGAGAAAGAAATAACAGAGGAAGAAAAATATTTTAAGGATGCTTTTATCCTCTTAATAAGTAAAACATTTGAAAACTTAGTTAAAAAGATAATACGCTCATTGGAATTACAAACACCAATAAAAAGCTATTATGAAAAGTCCTATGAGGAAAAACACAATTTAGAAAACGATGATTTGTTTGGAGACGCAAATGTGGCAATTATGGAATTAATTTGGAATTTTGATTTATCAAAAAATGATAGTTTTATTGGTTATCTAAGTTATAATCTACGCTTAAAAATAATAACCAGTAGCCGTATTAAAAAAAGCGACCAATATATTACCTTAGAACACGACTTAGAAGAAGGCTTTTTGGAAAACATCCCAGGTGATGATGACTTTATTAAACAACTAAATAATCAAGAAGATATGGCAAAAATACAAAAATATACTGACAATCTCCCAGAAAAACAAAAAGAAGCAATTAGAAGAATTCAAGAAGGGAACGATGAGGCGATGTCTGATGCCGACAGACAGAATAGAAGCAGGGGCTTAAATAAAATCAGAAAAATGATGGCTGAATCATAGATGTCACGTTTTTTAATCTAACTGCATTTATTAAGTAGAGACCAACCTCTACTTTTTTGTTTTTCAGACAAAAGAGTCCAAAAGGTCGCAAATTATTATTAACCTAAATTAAAATGCTTATAGACTACCTAAAAACAACTGAGATTTTTGAAACTTCTGATTTAGCTTTGGCGAGCGCTCTTTGCTATTTTGATCACCAAATAGAGGCAATTAATAAACAAAATCCAAATAAGTCGATTTTTGTCTTTTTTCGAAACGAAAAAACAGATCAAATCATAGAATCTTTTTGGAAGCACGAGCTTGTTGTCGATCCTGCTCGTTTTTTTGTTTTAACAAAGGAAATTAAAAGCCGTTTATACAATAATTAATTTTATGCAAATTAACCAGCAAAAAATTTTAGAATTTCGTGGATTATGGAAAAAACACTTTGGTGAAGAAATAAGTGACGAATTTGCATATGAACAAGCTGAAAATCTTTGCTCGCTACTTAAAAAAATTTATAAACCAATTCGCAAATTTGACTTTGAAAAAATTCAAGCCAGCGACGCGGAAAATAATTAAATTAAAATTGTATGAAAAACAAAATTCTAACACCGCTAAAAGCCATTAGAAAAAACTGCCTTGATTGTATGTGTGGCAGTAGTTTAGAAGTAAAACTATGTCCTTCAAGCGATTGCCCGCTGTATTATTACCGTTTTGGAAAATATCCAGAAGGGACGAGAAAAAAGGTCGTTTTAACCGAAGAAAGAAAAAAGGTGTTATTGGGACAACTAAACAAAACAAGAAACACTGAAAAAAACACTGATTTTTCCAATTCTTTCGCATAGTTTAACGGGAAGAAATTTAACTATATGCTTTTCTTGCATTCCACATCATTAACTAAAATTAACATGAAAATTATATGACAAACAATGAGACAATTACAATTCAAGAATATCTTAATCAAAAAGGCATTTCATACAAATTATTTAATGGCGAACTAATCACCAAATGCCTTTTTAATGGCTGTGATGACGAAAGTGTGGCTAATGAGGCACATTTATACTTTAATGCCGACACGGGGCAGTATAAGTGCCAAAAATGCGGTGAGAAAGGCAATATTATAACATTAGCCAAGCATTTGGGGGATGATCTTAAGGATATTTTCGCCAACCATAAAAAAGCAGAGAAAAAAGAAATTATTTTTAATTCAGAAATTGTGGAAAAATGCCACGAAAAATTACCTGATAATATCAGAAAATATCTGAATGATAGGGGCATTGATGATGAGTTAATAAAATACTTTAAACTTGGCTTTGGAAATTTTTATAAAAAGAATTGGATTACTATTCCAATCAAAGACGCCACTAGCAAATATGTATATTTCAAATTAAGAAAATTAGACGACGATAATACCAATCAAATAAAATACAAATTTTATCCGCAAGGATCAAAGACTTCCCTCTTTGGTGTTGATACATTAAAAGAAACAGAAAGAGTTGTCTTGTGCGAAGGAGAGTTTGACAGGATGATTATAGAGAAAAATGGCGTTCCTGCAATATGTAGCACTGGCGGAGCTGAAACTTTTAAAGATGAATGGGTTGAAAATTTTAAACATTTAAAAAAGGTGTATATTTGTTATGATCACGACGAAGCTGGCGAAGACGGCGCAGAAAAAGTTATTAAAAAATTATCTGCCATAGAGGACTTACAAATATTTAAAATTACTCTGCCAGATGAAGTTGGCGACAAAGGCGATGTAACTGACTATTTTGAAAAACATAATGGCAATATTGAACAATTTATTCATAAACTTTCAAAAGAAATTTTAAATTTGGATAAATTTGGTAGAGTTGTAAAAATAGAAAAAGATTTTAAAGAAATTGGTTTTAGCGAATGGCAAGAAATAATAAAAAATAATTTTCCTGATTTACTTTTTTCTGCTGAAACTGCTTTATCTATTATCTCCCAAATTTTGATTAAAGAAATAACCAATCCCTTCGCACTTGTATTAGTGGATGTTCCATCATCTGGCAAAACAATTTGTATTAACTTTTTTGATAGAATACCAGAGCTAACTTATGCCACAGATAAATTTACACCAGCTTCGTTTGTCTCCAATGCTTCTAATGTTAGTAAAGAAAAATTAAAGGAAATTGATTTACTGCCAAAATTAAAATACAAAATGTTTTTAATTAGAGATTTGGCCACCATATTTTCTAAACGAGATGATGACTTAGCTGAATGTTTGGGAATTTTAACCAGGGTATTAGACGGCGAAGGATTAAATACTGATACGGGTGTTCACGGACAACGACAATATGTAGGAGAATATTTATTTATGATTTTAGGCGCTTCCACTCCCATTCCGCCAAAGGTTTGGAAAATGATGGGTAGTTTGGGTTCAAGATTGTTTTTTCTTAATCTTGGTTCCAGAGAAAAAAGCGAGGACGAACTATCTGATCAAATTACTAATATGGTTTATAAAGAAAAAGAAAAGGCTTGCCGTTTGGCTACTAAAAATTTTCTTTACACTCTTTGGATTAAATATCCCGAGGGCGTGGAATGGAATAGAAACGAGGACAAAAAAGAATTTAGAATGACAATTTCTAAATGTGCAAAATTACTCTCTAAATTACGAGGTGTAATTAATGCTTGGAAAGATAGAGAAGATTCTGGCGAATATAATCACACAATGCCAGTAATAGAGCAACCAGATCGTATCAACCAATTATTTTACAATCTTTGTCGCGGGCATGCTTTAGTTTGCGGTAGAACACAAATTAATGAAACAGATTTAAAATTTATCATTGAATTGGCCATAGACAGCGCCCCGACCACCAGAGCAAAATTATTTAGAAAACTAATAGAGTGTGATGGAAAAATGAAAACTACGCAAGTGGAATATGATTTAAAATGTTCAAAACCAACTGCCTTAAAAGAAATGGAAATGTTAAAAATACTTGGGGTTTGTGATTTAACAACTGATTGTTATAGTCACAACCCGGGCAATGATGAAAAAATTATGACTCTAACAAATGATTTTATGTGGTTTGTTAGCGATGAGTGTAAAAAAATTAGAGGATTAAAAATTGAACCGAAACAAAGCACAATGTCAGAAACCTTTAATTAAACAAAACTGACACTGTAAGAAAAGGTAAAAAAAGTAAAAAAGGTATGAAAAGGTAGGAAATAACATATTGGAAAATATTGGAAATTGTAGAATTTTCCTAAACCATAAAAAAGGAATTTTCCTGCGCGTAAAAATAATTTAAAAAAAATACCGAGAATCTCTAATGATTTCGGCTGTTTAAACACTTATGCCAAAATTAGTCGCGGAACATTCAAGAGCACTAAGTGTATTTTATTTGAAAAAGAATGGCTTTTTAAACAAGGAGTGTAATTATCAATATGGAGTTATGACTTGGACTTTTGATTCAAATGAAAATAAAAGTATAATAGATTTTTCAACACACAGGGGAAATGCGCACACCCCCACGGAATTAGCATATATAAAATTAAGTTATACCCACACCAATTATTGGACAGGAGAAAAGAGCGATATGGATTTTAAAGTTTCGCTCACCACTACGCCTTGTAATTACGGCGGTGTGCGATATTGGTTTATTTGCCCTATCACAAAAAATGGGCAATATTGTGGACGACGAGTTGGTGTGCTTTATGGTATTGGCAAGTGGTTTGGTTGCCGACATTGTGGAAACATTGCCTATAATTCTCAAAGACAAAGTGAAAGGTATAAGGGCTTTGTATCAATTCCAGACATAGAGCGCGCCGAAGAGAAAGTTAAAAGATATTATTACAAAGGTAAACCAACTAGAAAATATAGACAGGTATTAAAATTAAATAAAAAATTTGAAAGAGGTTTTTTTAGAGCATACATGAGGTTAAATAAGAAAAATGTTTAATTTGCTGGTAATAAAAAATAATGCTATAATATAAGTGTTGATCCACTATAAGCTACATCCAAAGATTTTATTATTTTCGTCGCTCAAATTGGGCGGTTCTGCCGATGAATATTATCTTTGGATAATTGTAGTTGGATCAACCAGAACCGTCCTTTTGGTTTTTAAAATGGACAATTAAATGTCAAAAAAACACCCCTTAGTGCGTCCCCTGAAAATCTGGGGGCTGTACGTCTGCCTCAAGAAGAGACTTCGACACTAAAAAGTGTTCATAATAAATATAGCATAGTCGTAAAAAATTGCCATTTATATAAAAATAAAAAATCACAACCAAAACTATGATTCTCTAAAGCTCTGGGAAGACCGCCAACCTCCCATCGGTCAAACAAGGGTTGAATCTCCTTGCCGACACCACGCCAGCGAGCGGAATTTCTGCTCTTCAGAGCTAATAATATTATATCATATATATGATACAAAACGAAACAAAAATCAAATACTTTCTCTATGCCAGAAAATCATCAGAAGGAGAAGATAGGCAAATCCAGTCAATTGATGACCAAATAAACAGATTAAAAGAATTAGCCGACAGACTTGATTTAAACATAGTTAAAATATACACCGAATCCAAATCTGCTAAGCAACCAAACAACAGGCCTATTTTTATGGAAATGATGGAAAAAATAAAAGCTGGTGAAGCTAATGGTATTTTGTGTTGGCAAATAAATCGTTTATCAAGAAACCCTGTTGATAGTGGCGAAATAAGCTGGCTATCACAGCAAGGAGTCCTTAAATCTATCCAAACAATTGATAGGCAATTTCTGCCAACTGATAATGTTTTACTTTTTAGCGTAGAGAGTGGCATGGCTAATCAATATATTTTAGATCTTAAAATGAATACGGCCAGAGGCAGACAAAGTAAACTGAAAAAGGGTTGGCTACCTAATTACGCGCCACTTGGTTATATTAATGTTAAAAATGAAATGGGAGAAAAAATTATTGAAAAAGATCCAGTTAGATTTGATTTGATTAGAAAAATGTGGGAGTTAATGTTAACTGGAAATTATACACCTCCAGCAATTCTTGAAATAGCTAATAATGAATGGGGTTTAACAACGAAAAAACAACGAAGAAGAGGCATCAAGCCATTATCCAGAAGTGGTATCTATAAAATTTTTACCAGTCCATTTTATGCTGGAGTTTTGTGTTACGATGGTAATGAATATCACGGCAGTCATGCGCCAATGATTACTTTGGAAGAATTTGATAGAGTGCAAATAATTTTAGGCAGAAAAGGTAAACCAAGACCACAAAAACATCATTTTGCTTACACTGGTTTTATCCGTTGTGGCGAATGCGGATGTTTAATAACTGGCATAGAAAAACACAAACACATTAAAAGCACTGGCGAAGTTAGAAAATATATTTATTATCATTGCACCAGAAAAAAGAAACATATTAATTGCTCTCAGAAAAAAGAAGTCAAAGAGGAAATTTTGGAAAAACAGATTGAAGAAATTTTAACTAAATACACCATACTCCCAGAATTTAAGGATTGGGCTTTAGAATATTTAAACGAACACAATGATCAAGAAATAAAAGACAGACAAACAATTTATGAAACGCAACACAGCGCTTTAACCAGAACCCAACGAGAATTGGATGAACTAACCAAGATGAGATATAGGGAGTTGATTAGCGATGAAACTTTTATTCAAGAAAAAAATGATCTACAAAAAAGAATTGCCAGATTAAAAGAAGAATTACGAACCACAGAAAATAGAGCGGAAGAATGGCTGGAGCTAACAGAAAAAACTTTTAATTTTGCTACTTATGCCAGAAATGCTTTCATTACTGGTGATTTACAAACCAAAAAAGAAATAGTTACGGCCTTAGGTTTGAACCCAACCATAAAAGACGGCAAACTGGCCATATACCCGCACAAATGGTTGATTCCGATAGCTGAGGGTTATCCAGCCTTAGAAAAAGAATATCAAAGGTTGGAACCAATGAAAAATGGCTTACTAAACGCAAAAACACCCGTTTTAGCGAGTGTTCGTACACGATGGTTGCGGGGGCAGGATTTGAACCTGCGACCTCGAGGTTATGGGCCTCGCGAGCTGCCGGGCTGCTCTACCCCGCGATAATACAAAATTAAAAAATTAAAAATCAAAATGTAAAATTAATGCTTTTTAAGCATAACATTAATTGATTAAATAAACAATAACTTCAATTTATGGCTGGGGAGAGAATCGGACTCTCGACCTTAGCGTTACTTGCCCCTCACTAAGTTTCTATTTTAAAATCATTTTTATAGCGGAGGCGAGAATTGAACTCGCAACCTCAGCGTTATGAGTGCTGCGCTCTTACCGATTGAGCTACTCCGCCATTTTATAAAAATTTAGTGAGGGGTGAAAGTGCTACGCTCCCTGCCTCGCCGGCAGGCAGGTAACCAACTGAGCTACCCAGCCAAAACACATTTTTGTCATTCCGACTGAAATGGAGGAATCTAAATTTCAGATCCCTCGACTCCAAACGACTAAAATAGTCGCTCGGGATGACAGCAAAGAAAAATTGCCGCCGGTCGGAATCGAACCGACATGACTTGCGTCACACGATTTTGAGTCGTGCGTGTCTACCAGTTCCACCACGACGGCATTTTATAAATAAATTATAAACAAAAAAAACTTTTTTGTCAAAAAAAATTTACTTGCCTTTTTTATTGTTTCAAGAAATTTTTTTAAAAACATGCTAAAATAAAATTATGATTTATGATTTAATCGTTATTGGTGGCGGGCCAGCTGGGATGATGGCCGCAGGCAGAGCTGCAGAAAATGGCGCTCATGTTTTGTTATTGGAAAAAAATAAACAATTAGGCGTCAAACTTTTAATCACTGGTAAGGGTCGTTGCAACATAACTAATGCTGAACCAGAACTTAAAAAATTTATTAACCAATATGGAAGTAATGGTAAATTTTTATATTCTGCTTTAAATAAATTTAGTCCAGAAGAAACTATTATTTTTTTTAATAATTTAGGAGTAGCCACTAAAATTGAAAGAGGCCAAAGAGTTTTTCCAGTTTCCAATCGGGCGGATGCAGTACTCTTAGCTCTAATTAAGTATTTGAATAAGAATCAAGTGGAAATCAAATTAAACACAAAGGTGGAAAAAATAGTTTCATCTCGAGTACTTGGGACTCGAGATCAAAATAGAATAGAAAAAATTATTTTAAATGATGACCAAGAATTAAGAGCTAAAAAATATTTAATGGCTACTGGTGGCAAATCTTATCCAGCTACTGGTTCTGATGGAGCTGGTTTTAAATGGCTTGAAAAAATGGGGCATCATATTATTGAACCAAGGCCGGCTTTAGTAGGAATTGTGGGTCAAGAAAATTGGCTTAAAGATTTAGAAGGTTTAAGTTTGAAAAATGTAACCATAAGTGTCTATCAAAATAATAAAAAAATGGACAGCCGTTTTGGTGAAGCAATTTTTACTGCAGGTGGTTTAAGTGGACCAATTATTTTAGATATGAGCAAAAAGATTGCCGAGCTTTTAGAAAAGGGTCAAGTAAGTTTAAAAATAGATTTTAAGCCAGCTTTGGATGAAAAAACTTTAGATCAAAGAATTCAAAGCGATTTTTTAAGTTTTAAAAATAAAATGTTTAAAAATTCTTTAGCTTGGCTTTTGCCACAAAAAATGATTGCGCTGATTATTAAATTATCTGGTATTGAGACAGAGAAAAAAGTTAATATGATTAGCAAATTAGAACGACAAAAAATATTAGATCTTTTAAAAAATTTTACCCTGCAAGTTAAAAAAACAGCTGGTTTTGGATCAGCTATTATTACAGCCGGCGGAGTAGATTTAAAAGAAGTTGACCCAGAAACTATGCATTCCAAGATTATTAATAATCTTATTTTGGCTGGCGAGATTTTGGATTTAGACGGCCCAACTGGCGGGTTTAATTTGCAAGTTTGTTGGAGTAGCGGATATGTGGCAGGGGAGAATATTATTTAAAAAATATATTGCTTAAAGCTAGTAATTTGCTTATAATTAAATTATTATTAATAATAAATTTTATGTTTTCATTTACACTCCCAGATAGTAATATTTTTCATAGAGAAAAAGTTGTGCCAAAGGTAGGTTCTGAATCAGAAATTAAAAAAATCGTTTAGAAGAGTTGGAAGATGGATTAAAAGTCGCAAAAAAAGAATTAAAAAAATATAATAAATCTTTAAAAGAAATTAAGTCTAAACATGAAGATGGTTATTATTTACGGTATGATTATAAATTGTCTAAGAAAAAAATTAAAGAACTTGAAATTAAGATTGCTGATTTACTCTGTGAAATTAGGCGCGAAGAAAAAATAATTAAACATAAGTTAGAAAAAAAAGTTAATTAAAAATAGTTTTTAAAAAAGGCTCATTTAGAGAGTCTTTTTTATTCAATAATTTTACCGCCAAAACTTTTGGCAATTTCATCAATATCTGCTTCTGGTAAAACTGGTTCTTCAGAGGCAAATTGTAATCTTAAATTTTCTGCTTGTTCGTGAGTGATGCTAATTGGTTTTAATTTTAAATCAACATTTAATATTTTTTTAAAAATTTGTTCAGCGTTAGTCAAGCACAGATGGCTTTTTAATCTTTGAATATGAATTTCAAATTCTGAACCAATTTCTAAAAAACCGTTAGTGATATTTAAAGGATAAGAAGACTTTAAAATTAAAGGCAAAGAATGGTTAAGTTCTTGGCTAGCTTTGATAATTTCTGACCATTTAGATTTTATTTCTTCCAAAGAAATATTAATGTTGATTGGCGTTGGCGCTAAAGCTGGCGTACTATCGGCTGTAATAGTTTTATTTAAATCATTTATATTTTTTATTTTTGGCTCGCCGAAATCAACAGCCAAAGATTGTTTTTCCGTGGTCTCATAGTTGTTATTTGCTATTTTTTCTTTTGTTTTGTCCCAAGGACTACTAATCGTGTTTTGATTGAAATTTTTTGTTTTGTCGCTTTCTTCTTCGCATAATTCAACGGCCAACATTTCTAGAGGTAATTGAGGAATTTCTGCTTCTTTTAATTCTTCTTGAGCTTTAATAAATTTAGCTAAAATTTGTAATAAAAAATTGGTTGGTATTTTATCTGCTTGTTCTATTAAGCCAGTGATAATCTCTTCGCCCAGGCCAAAAATGCTTTCATCTAAATTTTTTAAACCATTTTTAATCAAAATCATCTTTCTAAAATAATCTAGGGCATCTAAATTGAATCTTTCTAAATCTACTCCGTCATCAATTAATTGGTTAATAATTTCTAAACATTTTTTGGTATCTTTATTAATCAAAGCTTTTGACAATTGACTAATAGAGCGCAAATCAGAACGTGGCAAAACAGCCAGAGTTTCGGCTAGAGTAATATTTTTTTGACCATCATCAACCAAAGAGACCACTTGGCCAAGCAAACTTTCCGCATCGCGAATAAAACCACCACTTCGAAGGGCAATGGTTTGTAAAACTTCGGCGTCAATATTGATTTTTTCTTCTGTAGTGATTTTTTTAAGTTTCGTGGCAATTAATTCAGCCGAAACTTTTTTAAAATCAAATCTTTGACAACGAGAAATAATGGTTTCTGGTAGTTTATGAGATTCAGTAGTGCAAAGAATAAAAATCACAAAGGCTGGCGGTTCTTCCAAAGTTTTTAAGAGAGCGTTGAAAGCCGCACTGGAAAGCATGTGCACTTCATCGATAATAAAAACTTTATATTTACCATGCGGAGGGAAATTTATATTTTCAATAATATTATCACGGACTTTGTCTACTTGAGTGTGCGTGGCCGCGTCAATTTCAATAATATCAAAAGAATTGCCAAGGGTGATGGAAGTGCAGGAAGAACATTTATTGCAAGGCTCGGCCTGCTTGGCTTTTCTCTCTAGACAATTGAGTGATTTGGCAAAAATTCTAGCTAGTGATGTTTTGCCAATGCCCCTGGGTCCGGTAAAAAGATAGGCATGAGCAATTTGGCCAGAAACTACTTCATTTTGAATCGTAATTTTAATATGATTTTGGCCAATCACATCAGCATAGGTTTGTGGTCTGAATTTACGATATAGGGTTTGGGACATATTGACACAAATATAAATATAGAGTATAGATTAATAATCTTAATTAAATACAATTCATAAACAAGGAGATAATGTTATGTCTATTGAAAAAATTCGTAAATAAGCGTTGAGATGCGGCTTTATTTCCGGGTGTGTCATTTTGCTTGGGGTTATTTGGGGGTACATTATGCACTATCAGACCTTAACTCCTTGGGTTCTAATTCTAGGAGGAGTCATTGCGGCTGTTATCTTTGATAACGCCACACGCGGCAGTTTTTTTCTTTCTTTATCATAGTTTGTTTTTCGGTTTTTTGCAAATTGACAATCTTGACAAAAAAGATATAAAAAATTAGACTTAAATTAATAAAATTTTATTAATAAAACAAACTGGAGGAACAAATGTATAAAAAAGAAATACGGATTTTGGTAGTCTTGGGTCTAATTGCTTTATTGGGATTTATTTTGGTTTCTTATTGGACCTTTAGTTTTTATGAGACAAAAAAGTATTTTATAGAGCTTTTTATCCTTGGGATTCTGTTAATGGCTATTGGTTTTTTGGGCATGGTTTATAGAGGCATTAAGTTCATTAATAGTGAACAAAAACTTATTGTTGAAGGAAAACAGAAGCCAAAAGCATCTTCCATGACAGATGAAGAGTGGATTGCGACTGATGATAATGAAGTAGATTAAACAGAAATAAACACGAATAAAAAGTTTTGTCGTAGCAGCGCTGTTTGGTTAAACAGCGCTTTTCTTTTTGCTTTTTTTACTTTTTTATGTTATGGTGTAATTAACATTTGACTAGTTGTTGAAAATTAGATAAAATTAAAATAATTATTAATAATTAAGAACCTGCCCGCCGTAGCGATAATTGGTTGCTTAAGAGCGAAGGCGGGGATATAAAAATTATGCCAGTAGAAGTTAAACGTAAACAGAATGAATCAACTTATAGTTTGTTACGTCGTTTCCAAGACAAGGTTAAAAAAAGCCGAGCTGTTATTTTGGCTAAAAAAAGAAAACATTATGAAAAGCCAAAAACCAAACGTCAAACTAAAAAAGATGCGCTGTGTCGCGCTGAAGGTCGTAAGAAAAGAGCTTTTTTAATTAAGACAGGTAAATTGGTTGAAGAAACAATGGAAATGGGAAGAAACAAGAGAAGATAAAAAATGATGTTAATGTTTAATATCTAATGTCTAATGACAAATCAAATCGAAAATCAAAATGGCCAATTAAAAATATTTGAAATTTGGCATTTGGTATTGATTTGACAGTGGAAATTTGTAATTATTGTTAACCTTGTACTGGTTCAGGACTCTGTTTTGAACCTTATGCAAATTTTATTGAAGGAACAGTCTGGTTCAAGGCTAGAGCTATTGAACCAACAATAACACATGCTTACCACCCAAATAACCAACGACGTCAAAGAAGCCATGAAAGCTAAAGACGCTCAAACCGTTTCTGTTTTGCGTATGGTTTTATCTGCTTTTAATAATGAAGCTATAAATTTAATGAAAAAAGATGAGGGATTAAACGACGAAGAAGCTTTAAAAGTATTAAAAAAAGAAGTTAAAAAAAGAAAAGATTCTATTGAACAGTATAAAGCTGGTAATAGAGAAGACTTGGCCGAAGCTGAAGTCAAAGAATTAATTGTTTTAGAAAAATATTTACCCGCAGAAATGGGGGAGAGTGAAATTAAACAAATCGTCGAGGAAGTTATTGGCGAAATGGGCGGTTCTGTCGCCCCATCTCAATTTGGCGCAGTTATGAAAGCCGTTATGGCCAAAACCGCTGGCAGTGCCGATGGTGCGCTGGTAACAAAGTTGGTAAAGGAAACTCTAGTAGGAAATTAATTTATTTTAAGTTTAATAATATAACAATCCATGCTCAAAATTCTAAAAAAGAATCATAAAAAATTCTTAACTTTTACGCTTTTAGTCAGCATTGTTTTTGCTGTCTTTTTTATTTTTGGCAATGTAGATATTTCACAGGCTGATGAATTGGGTGCAGATAAAATTAGTAATATTAATGTGCCTAAAATAGAATCAGCTCGTCTGATTGTTAATGTTATTAATTGGGTATTAGGTTTTTTAGGTTTGATAGCTTTAATTATAGTTTTATATGCTGGTTTTTTGTATATGACAGCTGGTGGCAATGAAAAACAAGTAGAAAAAGCTAAAAAGTGGTTGATAAATGGTTTAATTGGTTTAATCATTATTGTTTTGTCAGAAGCTATCGCCCTTTATGTTTTTTATGTATTGGGTCAAAAATTAAATGATGTGGGCGGAGGTGGCGGAGGAGGTGGCGGAGGAGGTGGCGGAGGAGGTGGTATAGTTTTACCTGTTAGTAGTTTTAAAATAAATTCTATTTTAACTGATTGCGAAGTGGCTAATGAATATAATGCCAATGTTTATTTATGTAGTTCAGTGGTGGTTAATTTTAATCATTATTTAGATAAAACTAGCGCTAAAAATTCTTTTGAAGCTGGCAATTTAAAGATTGAAGAGTGTGTAGATGCTAATTGCACCAGTGTTTTGGAACCAGATTTTTATCCAGCCAATTTTGTAGATAATTTAACAGGTGCTACAGATAGTAGTTGGTTTGTTAACGGTAGATCTTTGGCTTTTTATCATCAAAGATTATTTAAAAAGAATAAAACCTATCGTTTAACAATCCCCAAAACTTTAAAAGATGCAGATGGCACCGTTCTTGATCAAAATAATGCTTGCGGTTCAGGTTTAAATATTATTCCAGGTTGTATAACAGGTACTTCTAGTTATTTATGGAAATTCACGACTGGTGAAAAAATAGATACCATAGCTCCGGAAATTGTTTCAGCTTATCCGGCTTTGTCAACTGCCAGCAATTATCCTAATCGTTCTATCGCCGCACAAGCAATTTTGAAAACTATTTTTTCAGAAAAGATAGATCCGGCCACTGTTAATAAAAATAATATAAAAATTAATATGATTACTGGCACTGTTAATGCTCAAGGGAGTGGTGGTCTTAGGGGTAGTGTATTAACAAATTATGATGTTTCTTTAAATTCTGATGGCAAAAGTTTTGATTTTTATAATTTAAATTTAGAAAAATTTACTTGGTATGAAATTAGCGTTACTGGTATTAAAGATTTGTGTGGTAATTCAATGGCCGGCACAATTAGTTGGCGTTTTGAAACTAACGACACTTCACCGGGTGTATCTTTTAAATATCCTAAGGATAACTATGGTAATGCCTGTCCCGATACGCCAGTCTATATAATATTTAATACTAGTATGTATAATTCTGAAACAGAAAATTGCGCGGTTATGAGTGGGGGTATCGGAGGTGGTTTAGTAACTAGCGGGACTCTTTTGCCGAATAATCATAATAGAATTTTACAAGTAACTGATGATTATATTGTTGGTAGTGATCCTAACAATTATTGTAAACATTATGAATTTTTACCAGTATCCAATCTTTTAACTGCCCAGCAAGAGTATAGTGTGGCTATAAAAACAGAAATGCTTTTAAATTCAAATGGTGACAAATTAGAAGCTGATTGGAAATTTAAAGTTAAATCAGCCGAGCAATGTATTAATGAATTGATTAATTGTGGTTCTGATGTAGCTGTTTGTGCTGCTAACAATAATTTATGCCCAACTAATTATAGTTGTAATGTTATTGGTACTAGTTGCCAGTGTGTACCCAATACAGATGATCCTATTACGAATAATCAAATATGTGGAGATATAGTAAATGGTATGTGTCAGAATAATTTAGATTTAAATTGCACAAATCCTGAGTATCCAGTTTGCGATAGTTCAATTTGTAGGTGTATAAGGCAAGATACACCAACCAATAATCAAAGATGTGGTGATATTGTTGATACTATGTGCCAAAATGCATTAGATACTCTTTGTACTGATAGTAGATATCCAGTTTGTGATCAAAGTATTTGTAGATGCGTAAGAAGACCTCAAGATACTAATGGGCAAAGATGTGGTGATATGATAAATAATATTTGTGCTAACAATAATAGCAATAACTGTACAGATTCCAATTATCCTGTTTGCGATCCCGAAGATTGTCTTTGTGTCAGAATAGATGACGACGATGAGCATACTAATGGTCAGTCGTGTGATGCCAATGTTACTACTGGTGTTATGTGCAGTCAGGCAAATAATAATTTGTGTACTGATCCACAATATCCGGTTTGTAGTCCTACCGATTGTCGATGCGTTGACACCACTAGCGTTAATCCACCCACGCCAGTACACATTTTGGCTATTGATCCACCTCAAAATTCTACTCAGCAATGTCTTAATCTGGTGGCCCGTGTATTTTTTGATCAACCAATGAGTCAATCCAGTTTAATTGATAATATAATTTTATCTGAAAAAAGATATTTAACTGCTAGCGATCCCTTATGCGATGTGCCAGTACCTTTTGTGGCCGGTGATTACTGGTGCCAGGTTAAAAAAACTTTGGATTATTTTTCTATTAAATTAAATGGAACAGTGTCTGTTGGTAATCAGATAGCGACTTGCCAAAATACTAATGGATGCTTAGAAGTCAAAATTGTGCCAGCCAATATTTTAGTTAAGGGTCGAGTTTATAAACTAAACATAAAGGGCGAGGATGATGGTGTGAAAAGTAAGGATCAGACACTTTTGGCTCATGACGCCTCTTGGTCATTTTCTTTAGCAACCAATGCCGAAGTGTGTTCGATTAATCAAGTTGAAATTATACCGGCTAGTCATACATTTAATCAAGCCAATCAAACTCAAGCTTTTTTGGCTCAAGCCAAGGCAAAAGATAATATAGAAATAACTTCGACTGCCGGGCTTTATTCTTGGTCATGGAATTGGAGCAAAGTTGATCAAAAAAATATTGCTACTATTACTAATTCTACTGGTGCTTTAGAAACAGTAACTGCACAAAATGTTAACGGCCAGGCGACTTTAGTGGCTAGTGCTAAAATTATTACTGATGTTTTTAACCACACTGAAGATAAAACTTTTACAGGTTATGCAGAATTAAATAATTATTTATGTCTTAATCCCTGGCCAATTTATGAAGATAGAGGTGATTTTGCTAATTTTTCTTTTTATTATTGTCGAGATAATGGTAATGATGACCCAGCAGATGATTTGCCGGCTTTAAAAAGAGCGATTGGCGTGACTGGTAAAAGCACTGCCCAAAAAGAATATTTATTTTTAAGAGATGATGAATCCACTGATGCTATTGGTTTAAGAATTTATGCTAATGATGACTTTTTGACACCCAGTTCTTGGTATCAAGCACAAAATTTTTTAAGCAAAAATACAGCTCAAGTTACTAATGTCGATGGTTATGAAGCTATAAAAGATGGTCGTTCGGTTTATGTGGCAGCCACCAATTTGGCTGGCGGAGAAATTCATTCCAATATTTATTTACTATCTTACAACGAAAATGCTTCTGCAGAAACCATAAATATTTATCAACAACTTTTAGATAATTGGACTTTTAATATTAATCCAGAAATTACTGATCGTAAACTTTGTGCGGATAATGTAACTTATTGTGAGCGTGATTCTGATTGTAAAAATAACGAAAAATGTGATGCTATGAAAACAAAATTAATTCGTGATAGTAAAAGAATAACTGATTTGGGTACTTTAAGAAGAAATTTAAATATTGCTTATGAAAATAGTAACACAGATGATAGCTTACGAACTTATCCATTGCTTGAATATGGTTCTTATGAGATTGGACATAGTACTTCCAAATGGCTTTCTTGGCAGCAAACTTTAAGCAGTGCTTTAGGAACCAGCGTCCCTTTGGACCCGCTTAATGAATTTAATATTCAAAAAAAATCTTGTACAAAAGCAACAGAAGTTGTTGATTGTGGAGCAGCCAATTCTTGTATAAATAATTATTGTCGTTGCACCAGTAATGCCGAATGTACTAATGCTAATTATCCTCAATGTTACAATAATAATTGTACAAATATTCCTCTTGGCTATGATCCCTTAAGTTATTGGAATGAATCAATCAAAACCTATATTTGCCCAGCGGGTTCACATATTTATGAATATTTGTCCAGAGATTCTGGGACAAATTTTGAAATTTATGCTAATATGGAATATGAAGGACCTGGCAGGTGGATAAATGGTTCTTTTAGGGGTTGCCATAATTTTATTTTAAGAGCTAATAAATAATTAAAATATGTTTGACAATAAACAATCCTCAAAAAACAATGGTGTAGATTTAACTGAAATTAATCAAAACAAACCTTATCCTTTTACACCAGTTAAAAAACTTTCCGGACTTAAAAGTCCTGTTGAAGATATGTTAGCTGGCACAGAAAATAATTTGTCTAATAATATAAAAGATGAAAAAAATAAAGAGTCGGCAATTTTTTTAAAAGAAACACCTCAAGTGCCTTTAATGACTAAAGCTTATATTAATCCGGCAAAACCTGCTGAAAATAATTCTCAATTTCAAAATAATATTGCCAATAATCAGACAAAAAAATCTCCATTTATTTTTTTAATTATTTTTTTAATAGTTTTAATTTTAGCTAGTGCTGGTTTTTTTGCTTATAAATATTTAAGTCAAAATACAAATTCATCAAAGACGAATATTAATAAAGAAGAGAGCGATAAAAAATTAGAGACTTTATTAAATAATCTTAAAAACACTTCAAATGAAAAAAAATCAACCGAAGATGCTCAAGTAAATACCGAATTAGATACAGATGCAGATGGTTTAACTGATGCCGAAGAATTAGAATTGGGCACCAATCCAGCCCAAAAAGATACAGACTTTGATGGTTTAGACGATAGTCAAGAAATAAATATTTATAAAACAGATCCAGCTAAACAAGACACAGATGCTGATGGTTATAATGATGGAGTGGAAGTTAAAAATGGTTTTGATCCGGCCAGTCCAGGCGAGGCTAAGTTAAAGGCAAACAATGTTAGTTTTCAATATTCTTGTAAAACAATAAATCAGACATGTGAATTATTTGGGCAAGGTGTTGGTGGTGGAGATAATTGTTGTATTGGTTTGAAGTGTGATCAAAACGGTCCTGATGGCACCACTGGACAATGTATAAATAATTAATTTTACCATAATTCTTAATTCATTATTCATAATTCATAATTCAAATTTATTATGTTTGATTTTAAAAAAGATAAAAAATCACTAGAAAACATTACTGAAAAAAGAGATATCAATTCTTTAGAAAAAACCATCCTGCTTACTAAAGAGCCAAATTTTGATACTGCTAATATCAAAGTCCACACTATGCCGGAAAAATTTTTATCTGGACATAGTAAAAAAATAATGAGCACAGACTTAAGTGCGGCAACTGGATTTAGTTCTAATATTGGTCATAAAAAAAATATTATTATAGGCACAGTAATAGGTGTTTTAGTTATAGCTCTAATGGCTTTAGGAGCTTGGTTTTTGTTAAAAAGTTTGGAACAACCAAAAGAAACAACTCAACCACTTATTGTTGAACAAAATCCAACAATGAATGCAAATACCACTTCGCCAGAAAATATCAATTCAGTTGATGAATGTTCGGCTGAAAATTGTGGTGCTTGTACAGTAAGTGAATGCCAAAATTTTTCTGCCACTTGTCATCTGACAGATGCCTGTTTAATTAATAATTCTGGAATGAATACTAGTGCTTGTCCAAATTTTATTTGTGTGTCTGGTATTGAGGAAAAACAAGCAACTAGTACCGAGGATATAAATGATATAAATCAAGAAATAACTTTGGTTGTAGCTAAAGATTCAGATAATGATATGCTTTCAGATCTTGAAGAAGGTTTGTGGGGAACTAATCCACTAGAAACTGATACTGATAAAGATAATTATAGCGATGGTCAAGAAGTTAAAAATTTATATAGCCCCATAGTACCTGGTTCAGAAAATAGCGCCAAATTAATTGGTTCTAAATTAGTTAAAGAATTTGTTAACGATAAATTTGGTTACATAGTTTACTATCCAGCGACTTGGACTGTAGAAGATTTGAAAAAAAACAGTGAAGAAGTGATTTTTAAAGCTCAAAATGAAGAATTTGTGGAAATAATAGTTTCTGATTTAGAGGAAAATTATGATTCCGCCAAAGAATGGTATTTGTCACAGGATAATAATATGCAAGAAGAAGATTTAGAAGAAGTCTTAATTGGTAATTGGTCTGGTCTTAAAAGTTTAGATGGTTTAAGCGTATATTTAATTCGTAATAATAAATTATATACTTTAACTTATAATGTGGGTTTAAATACTGAATTAACTTATCAGACAACTTTTGAAATGATGTTTAAAATATTTAAGTTTTTTGAATCTCCACTAAATTAATTTTTTATGAAAAACAATCTTTACGTAGGTTTAGACATTGGTTCTTCGGCTATTCGCATGGCGGTTGGTCAACAAAACCCCAATGACAACGAATTTTATCTTATTGCAGCCGCAGAAGTTCCGGCTATGGGTATTACCAAAGGAGCAGTGGTAAGCATTGAAGATGTTGTTTCTTCAATTACGAGTTGTTTGGAACAAGCAGAAAGAATTGCTGGCCAGCCCATTAATCACGCTTATGTGGGTGTTTCTGGCACCCATATTTCTACTCTTAATTCTAAAGGCGTGGTGGCAGTTAGTAGAGCAGATAATGAAGTCACCGAAAGTGATATTTTAAGAGCCATAGAAGCTTCACAAACTATTGCTACACCACCTAATTATGAAATTTTACATGTAGTGCCTAAAAATTTTTCAGTTGACAACCAAACAAATATCAAAGATCCCTTAGGTATGACTGGCGTGCGTTTGGAAGTGGAGACTCAAATTATTCAGGGTTTATCGGCTCAAATTAAAAATTTAACTAAAGCTGTTTTCCGCACTGGGCTAGCTATTGATGATTTAGTATTAGGTATTTTAGCCTGCAGTGAAGCCTGTTTAAATCGTCAACAAAAAGAATTGGGTGTGGTTTTGGTTAACATTGGCAGCACCACAACTTCCATGGCAGTTTTTGAAGAAGGTGATATCGTAGCCACTCACGTTTTGCCAGTTGGTTCAGCCCATATTACTGCCGATATTGCTATTGGTTTAAGAGTTTCCTTGGAGACCGCGGAGTTAATAAAATTAGCTTATGGGCAGGCTGAGTCTGAAAGTTTTAATAAAAAAGAAGAAATTAATTTAAGCGAGTTTGATGACAAAGAAAATGAAAATATTTCTTTAAAATATGTGGCAGAAATTATTGAAGCTAGAACTCAAGAAATATTTTCTTTGGTTGATAAAAAATTAATAGAAATTAATCGTTCGGGGCTTTTACCTGCGGGTGTGGTTTTAACTGGTGGTGGCGCTAAATTACCCGGTATTGTTAATTTGGCTAAAAAAGAATTTCGTTTGCCAGCTTCACTGGGCATTTTAGATGGTTTAAAAACTGCGATCGATAAAGTTAATGATTCGGCCTATACGACTGCAGCTGGTTTAGTGTTTTGGGGTTATCAGGTTGGTGGTCAAAAAAATAAAACTGAAGGTTTTAAAGCTTTTAATATTGATTCTTATAAAAATATTTTAGGTAAAATAAAAGATTGGCTAAAATCATTATTGCCTTAATAATTTGCTATATTTTTAGGGTATGTTATAATTAATTTTAATTATTGACTAAGTATTAAATTGTTGAACAAAAAAAGTGTTCATAAAAAATTTTATGCCAAAGAATATAAAAGTTAAAAATAATGATCTAATTTTGCATGATCCAGAGGAAGTCCATCCAGAAATAGAAACTTTTGCCAAGATTAAAGTAGTTGGTGTAGGTGGTTCTGGCGGTTCGGCCGTTAATAGAATGGTTATGGCCAAAATTAGAGGTGTAGAATTTATCGCCATTAATACTGATGCCCAGGCTCTGCATAATAGTATTGCCAGAAGGAAGATTCATATTGGAAAAAATATTACTCGAGGTCTTGGTGCAGGCATGGATCCAGAAATTGGTTTAAAAGCTGCTGAAGAAAATATTGATCAAATTAGGGAAACTTTAAAAGATGCTGATATGGTTTTTATAACTTGTGGTGAAGGTGGCGGAACTGGTTCTGGGGCGGCTCCTTTGGTAGCGGAAATTGCTAGAAATTTAGGTTCCTTAACCGTGGCAGTAGTAACTAAACCATTTTCTTTTGAAGGTGCGCAAAGAAAAGCTATTGCTGAACAAGGTTTGGATAAATTGCGAGAAAATGTTGATGCTATTATTATTATTCCTAATGATAGGATTTTACAAATTATTGATAAAAAAACTTCACTTTTAGAAGCCTTTTCTATAGTTGATGAAGTTTTAAAAAACGGGGTTAAAGGAATTTCAGAAATGATTACTGTGCCTGGTTTAATTAATGTGGATTTTGCTGATGTAAAATCAGTAATGTCTGATGCGGGTTCCGCTTTAATGGGTATTGGCGAAGCTAATGGCGAAAACAGAGCCATCGAAGCAGCTAAACAAGCCATTGATTCCCCGCTTTTAGAATTATCTATTGAAGGCGCCAGGGGTATTCTTTTTACAGTGGCTGGTGGAGCAGATTTGGGTATGAATGAAGTTAACGAAGCTGCTAAAGTTATCACTAATGCTGCTGATCCTAATGCTAAAATTATTTTCGGTTCAATTATTGATGAAACTTTAAAAGATAAAGTTAAGGTGACAGTGGTTGCTACAGGTTTTGGTAGTACTCCTACAAGAGAAAGACAAAGTCAAAAATTAGAATTTAATCCACCCGCAGAAGTTAATCAGCCGATTAATACCTTGAAAAAAGAATCTTTGCCTAAAAGAAGAATTTCTATGGATGATGAAAAAATAGAAGAAAAAATAAATATGTCAGCCAAAACAGATGAAGAAGAAGAATTAGAAATCCCGGCTTTTATTAGAAGAAAAATAATGTAGCCATTTTAAAGAAAATATTTAAAAATCACTTCATCGGGGGTGATTTTTTGTTCCATATTTTCTATGCTATAATGACAATAGTTTTTAAATTTTTAATCATTAAGCTTGTGGAAAACTACTCCTTCAGGATTGGTTTTTTCATTATATAAATATATGAAAAAAATTGAACAAATTAAAAAAAGAGATGGTCGGATTGTGCCTTTTGATGAAGCGCGTATTTTTAAAGCTATTGCTAAAGCCGCAGTTGAAGCTAATGTTCTAGAAGAACGGGAAATTCAAAAAATTACTGAGGAAGTTTCCAAAAGATTACATGAAAAATTTGACGGGCATACCATTCCCAATGTTGAAGAAATTCAAGATATTGTTATTGCTACTTTGCTTGATTTAAATTATTCAAAAATTGCTCGTACATATATGATTTATCGTCAAAGACGTAAAGAAATGCGCGAGATGCGTATGTCTTTAACTGAAGTGGTCGAAATTAAAGATTGGGCAGAAAATTCTTTGGTGGTTTTGAATAAAAGATATTTATTAAAAGATAAAGATGGCAATGTTGTGGAAACTCCTACAGATATGTTTAAACGTGTGGCTTTAAACATTGCTTTAGCTGATGAAACCTATAAAAATCTATATCACCAAGAAGTTGATGTTAAAAAAACAGCTGAAAGTTTTTATGAAATCATGGCTTCAACAGAATTTATGCCTAACTCGCCAACACTCATGAACGCTGGCCGAGATTTGCAACAGCTTTCTGCTTGTTTTGTTTTACCAATTGATGATGATATGACAGCAATTTTTGATTCAGTTAAATGGACAGCCCTAATTCATCAATCTGGCGGTGGCACTGGTTTTTCTTTTTCTAGATTACGCCCAGAAGGCGATCGGGTTAAATCTACTGGTGGCATTGCTTCTGGTCCAATTTCTTTTATGAAAGTTTTTGATGCGGCTACTGAACAAATCAAACAAGGCGGTACTCGGCGTGGAGCAAATATGGGAATTTTGAGAGTTGATCATCCTGATATTATAAAATTTATTGCTTGCAAAGAAGACATGAAATCATTAAATAATTTTAATATTTCAGTAGCTTTGACAGATAAATTTATCAAGGCTTATGAGCGTGATGAAGAATATGAATTAATTAATCCGAGAAATGGTGAAGTTTTTAAAAAACTTTCAGCTAAAATGGTTTTTGATTTAATTGTAACTAATGCTTGGAAAAACGGTGATCCTGGTATTATTTTTATCGATCGCATCAATGCTTTTAATCCCACACCACAATTGGGACAAATTGAGTCAACTAATCCCTGTGGCGAACAACCATTATTGCCTTTTGAATCTTGTAATTTGGGTAGTATAAATTTATCTAAAACAATTAAAAAAAATGGAGATAAAACAGAAATTGATTGGGAGAGATTAGAATATGTGGTAAAAACAGCCGTGCACTTTTTAGATAATGTAATTGATATGAATCGTTATCCATTACCGCAAATTGAAGCTATGGTAGAGAATACCAGAAAAATTGGTTTGGGTGTTATGGGTTGGGCAGATTTATTAATTAAATTAGAAATTCCTTATAATTCTGAAAAAGCTTTGGACTTGGCTGATAAAATTATGAAGTTTATTAATGAAAAGGGCCACCGCGCTTCAGAAAAATTAGCCGAAGAAAGGGGAGTTTTCCCAGCTTTTGTGGGTTCTGTTTTTGATCATCCTGGCTATAAATTACGCAATTCTACAGTGACGACCATTGCCCCGACAGGCACCATTTCTATTATTGCCAATTGTTCTTCTGGTGTTGAGCCGTTGTTTGCAGTTTGTTATACTAGAAAAAATATCCTTGATGCTGGTGATGAATTAATTGAAGTTAATCCTTTATTTTTAGAAGTAGCCAAACGTGAAGGTTTTTATAGTGAAGCTGTAATGAAAAAAGTAGCAGCCAAAGGCAGTGTGCGTGGAGTGTCTGAAATTCCAGAAAAATGGCAAAAAGTTTTTGTGACTTCTCATGAAATTGAACCAGAATTCCATGTTAAAATGCAAGCAGCTTTTCAAGCGCACACCGATAATGCCGTGTCTAAAACAGTCAATTTTGGTAATTCTGCCACCATGGAAGATGTTAAAGAAGTGTATTTAATGTCTTATAAACTTGGTTGTAAGGGTATTACCATTTATCGCGATGGTTCGCGCGATATGCAAGTTTTAAATATGGGTTCAACCAACAAAGAAACTAAAATTGCCACACCAGAAGGTGATAGTGAGATAAAAAAGGAAATTGTTATAGAAAAACAAACAGATAAAGTTGATGTTAAAGTTGTTCAACCAAGTATATTTGATAAATCTGATATTGGCACCATTAGCTCTGATTCGCAACATTCGCATTCAGAAAATATTAGTAATAATTCGCAAGATTCTAATTCGCACAATTTGCAACCTAAAGAGAAATGTCCCGAATGTGGTCAAAATATGGAAATTAAAGAAGGCTGTATGACTTGCCCAGTTTGTGGTTGGGGGAAGTGTAGCCTTGGCTAACCAAAGTTTATCCCGACTGAGTCTGTAAGAACGAGCGGAGGGATCCCATGTTTGTCATCCTGAACTCGATTCAGGAACCAAAAATAGTTTTAAATTTTAAATTTTAAAATAATTTTAAATATCTAATTTTAAAAAATAAAACAATAAATATTTTTTATTTTGTCCCGTAGGGGCAGGTTTCAACCTGCTCTTTTTGTTTTTCCTCCCCAAAAATGCTAAAATAAAAAGCAGCCCGATAGATATATCGGACCGCTTGTAAAAAAAATTATCGCCGAAAGACCCGGCGAAAATGAGCCACAATGCGATTGCGTACAATCCACAGAGCCTCTCGCAGGTGGTAACGCACTTGCAAGATCGGCTTGGGACATTGTACAGCTGTGAAATCCCCATCAGGATCTGGCCACCGTCTGCCCGTGCAAACATCCAGATAGAGGTAATACAACTTTTTATATACCTCTATCCCGCCAGTAATCTGGCAAGAAATAAGAAAATTATACGGTGAATTAAACAGCCTTCGCAGCGCCAAAGAGGCTCCAGAGATTGTATAAACACCCTGCCTTCTATCATCGGGCAGGAAGATTGAACTTTTAAAAGAAAACCCAATAATGAAAGGAATTAATTGGGGGTTAATTTGTAAAGTTTCAATTAAATCATTCCCAACTTCAAAATAAGATCCTTCATCGTTGACATTAAGAAATCCAACATGTTCGAGGACTTTATATATGTCCCCCTTTTTACAAACAGTAAAGCTATCAACGATTTTTTCGTCTACATAGACTCTCAGTGACATATCAACCTCCCTTTTCTTCTTTCCGCCCAGAGTGGTCCCCGGGTCGGTGAGTAGGATTTTGAAGCTTTACAGGCATTCCCCGATTCCCTTTTGAAATGCAATCTTTATTCGGTTAGAATAAAGATCTAT
>DAOOOW010000008.1:0-44219 GCA_035387885.1 bacterium | reverse complement strand
ATCATTCGAGCAATTCTCGCTCGAAAAAGGTTCGAGCTTCGTTCAGCAATTGCGATTTAAAAAAGAGCATAAAATGCTCTTTTTTAAATCTGGTTTTAATTAGATTATCTTAAATTTTATGCATAAATAATTTAGGCATATTTTTCATGCACCCTCAGATTATCTGAAAAAGTGCATTGTGTCTATATAGATTACCAAAGGGGTTGACATTTTTTTATTTTTTACTTAAGATAATTTAAACAATTTTAAACCCAATAATAAGGAGGCAAACATGGAAACAGATAATTTCAAAAAACTTATTCGATCCTTTAAAGAATTTTTTAATGTATTTGGTGATTTGGTACTAGAGCTTTATCACTTAAACAAGATAGTTTGTGTATGCGCCACTGTGGTAGTTTTATTCATTTCATGGAAAATATTTTTCCAATATTATTGGAAATGGTTATTGATTTTAGGCTCAACGACCATTATTGTTGGCATGATTCTAAACATTTTTATTAAAAATGATGTTTATGTTTCAAAAGGTATTGCGTCAGTATTGATTTTAGGTTTAATAATATTTTATGGAGGAGATATTGTTGAATATTTTATCCGAAACAGATCTTCTTCGAATCCATGGACAAAAAGAGACGCCTACTTGTCAAAGCGTTGGGATGATGTTGGTGTTTGGGCTTGTTATATATCACTTTATTTAATAATAGCCATGCTTAAAATTAATTTTTTTACCGTATTATTACAAAAAATAAACCTGATGTGATCATCAGGTTTTTTTATTCAGAGTGTAATGTTCAAATTTTAATCTTTTTATTATTAAAATCCTTATAATTTGTTGCATCAAACTGCCATAATTCCAAAGGCACGGGAATTTTGCCAGAGCCATTGGGCGCGTCAATCACATAAGTTGGATAGGCTAGACCGCTTAAATGTTTTCTTAAATCAGTCATAATTTTAATTTCTTTTTTAACATCCACAATAAAATGTTCGGTGCCTTTTACTGGATCGCAATGATATAAATAATAGGGCTTAACTCCAATTTCAATAAGTCGAGAAAATAATTGATAGAGGGTATCAAATGAATCATTTACTCCCTTTAAAAAGACCGATTGTGATAAAAGCATGGCAGAAACTGTTTTTAATTTCTGAGTCGCATTAATGGTGGTCGCGGTAATTTCTTGGGGGTGCTCAAAATGGATAAGAATATATAAAGTTTTGCGGTTAACTATTTTTAAAATATTAATTAATTTGGAGTCAATTTTTTTTGGATCAACCACTGGCAAACGGGTGCCAATTCTGATAGTTTTTATTTGTGGCAATTTAGCTAATTGTTTTAAAGTTTTTTGTAATAAATGTGGTACGGTTAAAGGATCGCCACCAGAAATAATTATTTCTTTGATTTCTGGGTGTTTATGCAGATAAACTATAATTTGCTTTAAATCATTATCAGTAAGAACGCCTTTTTCTATATCAGAAACCTTTCTTCTTCTGGTACAAAAGCGACAATAAGCCGCACAATTAAGAGTCAACAAAATCAAGGCTCGATTTTCATATTTATGAATTAAGCCTCTAACCACAGTGTGTTGTTCTTCCATTAAAGGGTCGGAGAAAGTATTTTTTTCTTCCAGACCTTCTTTTTTAGAATAGACAAATTGTTTATAAATTGCCGGACAAGTAGTAGTTAATTTTTTAAGATGGGGAGTTAATTTGTTAGTAAGCATTGTTTATTTTTTAAAACTTTTAGTATCATTTTATCATCCCTGAAAAGGATGTCAAATGTTTTAGATATACTAGCATGAAAGGCTATTAAAAAACCATTTTAAAATCGGTTAGGCGGTTTTTTTTGAATAAAAAATATTATTCAATACAACAATCCATGGCTTTTTTTACCAATTCACCAAGCTTGCCCCAGATAGATTTTTTATTTGTGTCCGTATTATTTATAGTGCCTTCTTCTATTTTTTTAATTTTGGACATATTAATAATCTTCATATTAATGCCCCCAAAAAGCGTGTAAAGTTGGTGGGCTTTATCAAAAAATTCTTTAGCTTCTTCTTTGTTGTCACGACCTAAAGCCTTGGTGCCAACTTCCATTAAACGATAAGAAGCAGCTAATAGATGTTTAGAAATGCACCAGACTTCGCCTTCATATTCCTTGATATTTTTTTTAAGTAATTTTTTGCGCATTTCGCGAACTTCTCTTAACAAATCAAAATATACATCCTTGCCTGTTTTTTCCGCCGTAAAGAAAAAATGCTCTTCAATGGAAACTAAATTCATAATGGCGATACTTAAATCTTCGTCAGAAGATAAATCCATTTTTTCTTGTTTTTTAGCTTGATTAAATTTATTGATCAGTTGATCTATTTTTTCTGTTATGTTTTCCATGTTATTTAGTTAGGTAATAAAAAATTACACTTAAAATTATTAATGGTGAAATAGAAAAGACAACTTTTTGAAAAGGAAAATGGACTTGATCTCCGTTTTTCTTTTTTCTGTGAAAATGAAATTTAGCCCCAAAATAGAAAGCCAAACTCCCCAAAGCCGTACCTAAGATTATTTTATCAATACCCCAAAGTTGATTAAGATTGTGGCCAATAACTTTGGTAAAATATAGCGGTAAAAGCGTTATTAAATAACAAGTTACTACCACAGCAGCCTGGCGATATTTGAAACGGATTGCTTTTTTCTAGCCAGGAATCGGTCCATATAATTAAAGAGACCAAAAGCCGCCAATCCATAAACTGGAGACAGTATCATCAATACCAAACCATCTGGATAATCCTAAACCCGCACCTACAGCAAAAGTGTAAACCGGACAAATAGCGTAGCTAATTTTAGGCTATAAAAATATTAAAGACAAGAGATAAAATATTTTTTTAAACATAAAGTTATTTTAATAATATAGCATTATTATACTAACCCGTTGGCTTATATTTGTCATTTTTTATTTTTTTTGTTAAGCTTGTATTAGTTATGAAATATTTAAAGCTAAATTTTATAATATTAGTTATTTTAGCACTTCTTGCGGGTGGCTATTTTTTGTTATTTGCTAAAAATATAGCGCCAGAAAACAAAAATGATAACAGTATTTTTGATAATAATAATGTTCAGGTTCAAATTAGAGATATGTCTGAGGTGCCAGCTGAATATTTTTCCGGCAATTCAACTTACAGTAATGGTTCTTGCACAAAAGATACAGATTGTTTTAATTTAGGCTGTAATTTGGAAATGTGTGCTTCTAATAAAGATTTAATGACCGCCTGTGTGATTAATGGTGATCATCCAGACCGTGATAAATATGCTTGTGGTTGTATTAAAGATACTTGTGGCTGGTACCTGAAATAATTTTAAAACTCAAATTTTAAAATAATTTTCAATTTTTAATCTTTAAAAAAATCCGCCTAATCTGTGTTTATCTGCGTGCTATTGTTTGGGATTTTAAAATTTATATTTTGGGTTTTAAAATTGTATTCGCGGGTATTGTATACCGGTATTACCTTAGCTTTCCAAGCTAATGAAAGGGGTTCGACTCCCCTTACCCGCTCTTAAAAAATCTCTCATTTTAATGAGGGATTTTTTAATTTATAGAATCTATAAAAAAGTATTTTTTAAATTTAGCTCTAAGTTTGTTGGCTTTCCTTTTGTTGTGTCTGATAATAAATTTACTTTTTTTTAAGCCGGCTATTATTTTTCCCAATTCCTTTTTATTTTCTGCATCAAGCACTGTGTGATCTTGATAAAATTTATCAATTTTTTGGCAAATTTTTTTATCCATTAAAACTTCAATCACAAAATCCCCAATCACATTATAATGATAGTTGGTTTTCATGTTAAGCAATTCTCCTAAATAATGAACCTGCATATTTTTATTATAAGGGCGAAAATTTTTATCCAGAGATGTATTGCCGCCAATTAGAATATAGGCTTTTTTGTTCAGTTTAGGAAATAAATCATAAAAATCTTTTTCTGTATCCGCTTCCAAAATACTCCACCAATAATGCGGTGCATAAACTAAATCAATATTAGAGGAGCTCTCAATTAAGGTCATTAAGGCGTGGTTCCAAAAGTAGTCTAGTTGTCGAATATTGTTAAAATAATATTTTACTTTCTCGCCTTCTTTTAAGTTAAGAAAATATTCTTTATTTTCGCCAGCTACCATATAGTTTTGGTGAGCCTGCTCATAAAATTCTTCTAATTTTTTTAGCCACATTATATTTAGGGCCACCATTTTTTTGCTAACTGTAATAGCTCCTTGTTTTTTGAGTTTTTTAAAAATTAAATAAACCGCTTGCTTGGTGGTAAGTGGACGTATTTTTTTAATATGGCCAATAAGATCTGTGGTTTTGTGAGGGCCCTTTTTAAGAGTAGAGAGGATAATAGCCTCGATGTTTTCATTATTTAACATATATTTTTTTATGTCATCCCCGACTTGATTGGGGATCCAGTCTTATTTAGAATAGCATACTTTAATATAAAAGTAAAGTTTTTATTTACTTTTATATATAATTTAAGCTAATATTAGCCAATTAGCTGAAAATATTGTATAGTATTAGTAATAATAAAATAGATCTTTAATAACACAGAAAAGGAGATTTTTATGGAAAAAGTAATTTTTTTTGCAATAATTTTTTTCATGGGGATTAAGATACTCGGGGTGTGTATAGAGTGTCTCAGAATAAAATCTGTACCTATGAAATTTGTAGGTGCAGTAGGAATTATATTTGTGGTTTTACTGCTAGGTTTTCTAGCAGTAAAAATTTTTTAAACTAAACAGCCGAGAGAATTGTACCTTCTCTCGGTTTTTTTATTTTATTTTAAATTTAAAATTTTTTTCATTTATTTGTGGGGATTTTTTGTTATGGAAAAATATAGCCACCTCCTCTGACAAAATACCTCTCTCTGCCCTCTCCTTACTAAGGAGAGGGGAAAAAAGGCAGGGATTTTCAACACGATGGGCAAAAGATTTTTTGCCCCTACAAACAAAACGTAATTACACGGTAGAGACACGCCATTGGTGTGTCTCTACAAACAAAAAAGGCGGGTTTAAAACCCGCCTCTACAAAAAAAATAAATTATTTCACCAACACCATGCCATAATGAAATTGGCCAGCATCAAATTCTTTTTCGATAGTTAAATTTATTTTCTGAGCCATAACCACAATATCTGCTGGTTTAATTTTATCTTCAATTTTTGGTCCAATGGGGAAGCGGCCTTCTTTCCAATCAACCACTAAAATTTTACCACCTTTTTTAAGCATCCTAGCTGTTTCCATTAAAATTTCCGTATGATTTTTATTTTGAAATAAAATATTAATCAATAAAGCAAAATCCAAAGATTCGTTATTAATTTTAGTGGCACCATATTTTTCTAAATTAGACCAAATTGTTTTGACATTGCGCAAGCCCAAAAGTTTGGCCTTGGTATCAACAGTTGAGAGGACAGACTTAAGCACATCAACAGCATAGACCAGACCTTCGGGGCCAACGATTTGGGCATTTTGCAAAGCAAAAAAACCAGCGCCACCGCAACCAAGATCAGCTACTTTAGCACCATAAAAAACTCCCAGTTTATTGGTAATTAAATCGGTCGGATTAAGAAGTTCGTTGCCACCTGGTACATGTTGTTTGTTGTTCATAAATATATTATAGCACAAATAGTGTGTTGTGTCATTCCAGCCAGCCTCGCCGAGAATCAGGCGGGCAGAGCTGGAATTCAGAAAACAATGTTATAGAAAGTAATTAAAGATAAAAAATTTTATCAAAGCACTAGTTTAACTCGCCTGGATCCCCGCCTGCGCGGGGATGACAAAAACGCATTGTGGACAACAAAGGGAAAACTAATGCCAATCAACTGGAATATCATAAGTTTCCCAGCTACTTTTAAATTTAATCATTTTATTTTGCAAACCATATTCATAAACATCTTTAGTTACTTCCACATCTTTTAAACAATATTTTTTTAATTTTTCTATTTGACCAGTGCGCCAATATTCAATAGCATCAAGTCCAGAGCCACTTTTTCCAAGACCCAATGTTCCTTGAGCCACATCTTCCAGACGAATTTTATAGCCCAAATATTTATCTACCACAGTTAAAATGTCCAAAGTTTTTAGATTATTAAAACTTATATTTTTTAGATAAGTAGCTAGAACTGGATAATCAAAATCAAATAAATTATAACCAATAACTAATTCGGAATGTTTTAATAATTCTTCCAGTTGGTCTAACTCTGGCTCTAGAAAGGTTGAATATTCATTGGTTGCATAATTATAAACACCAACCAAGGATATTTTAAGTAAAGACAAATTTGCTTTGCCGCCGATATCTTTAAAAGAATTTTGAGTTTCAATATCTAGAACTAATTTCATAAAATAATTATAACACTCTTTTTATTAATTTATAAACTAAATCATTTTTACAAACGGGTTTTTCTGTTTTAATAGCTATGATATCATCTTGTTGAGCTGATTTAATTTTTTTATGATTTATTTGCATAGATAAAACTTTTTGTTTAATAATGCCAATTTTCTCGCCTTCAAAAATAATTTCCTCATCAAGTGTTAATTTTTTATTAGCTTGAATTAAAATTTCTGCTACCTGAATTTTGGGATAATAATGTAAAACTTTACCCAAATGTATTTTTTGTTCCGTGGCTTGGCTACCATAACTTTCGGACCATTGATTAATGGGTTGCCCTAAATAAAAACCACTACTCAAGCCTCGATGATAAACTTTTTCTAATTCTTTCATTAAATTATTTTTTAATTCAGCCCACTTTTTTTGCCAACCGTTTTTGCCTTTATTCTTAAAATGCCAGTCAATAGCCCCGCGATAAACTTTGGTGACAGTGGCTACATATTCTGGATTACGATTACGCCCTTCAATTTTTAAAGAAGCTACACCTGCCTCTAAAATTTTTTCTAAAAATGGTAAAGTGCATAAATCTTTTGGACTCAACACATAATTTTGCCCCAAAATCAATTCTTCTTCCCCTTCAATTTGTTTAATTAAATATTCTCGGCGACAAGGTTGCAGACAGGCGCCTCTGTTGGCCGACTTATTATATAAAAATTCTGACAAAAAACAGCGACCAGACTGCGAAACACACATGGCTCCATGAATAAAGAGTTCTAAATTTATTTTTGTTTGTTTTTTTATTTTTTTAATTTGTTCTAAAGTGCATTCTCTGGCTAAAACAATTCTTTTAATGCCTTGATTTTTATAAAAAACGGCCGCTTGGCTATTGGCCACACTAGCTTGGGTACTTAAATGAACTTCTAATTTTAATTTTTTAGCCAAAGTAACCACTGCCATATCCCAAGCAATAATTGCGTCAACTCCTGCTTTTTTGGCTGTTTTTAAAATTTTTTCTACATTTTTTAGTTCATTATCAAAAACAATAGTATTGAGAGCTAAATAAGCTTTAACATTTTGTTTATGACAAAGTTGCGCGATTTTTTTCAAATCTTTAAGAGCAAAATTTTTGGCGTTGGCCCGCATGTTAAAACCAACAATACCAAAATAAACCGCATCTGCGCCATTTTCTAGAGCGGCTTTAAGAGTGATATAATCTTGGACCGGAGCTAGGAGTTCGGGTTTGATAATTTTCATGTTTTGTTTAAATAAAATTTTCTTTTTTTATCGTCTAATTTTTCAATAGCATAGCGTAGCATGGTGCGGGGCATGGTTTTATAATGTTTATTGAGAAATTCTTCCAAAGTTTTTACATCTCTTTTACCAATTTCTCGCAGCATCCAGCCCACGGCTTTATGAATCAAATCGTGTTTGTCGGTTAATAAAATTTTAGCGATTTTAAGAGCATCAGCAAATTGATTTTCTTTGATAAAGGTAAAGGTGGCCAAAACACTGATTCTGCGTTCCCAAAGATTTTTTGAGCGGACTAATTTATATATGATTTTTGTGTCTTTAATAGAAAATAAATGTTTACCCACAATATTGGGTGCGCTTAAATCCACCAAATCCCAATTGTTAATATGTTGAGTGTTTTTTAAGTAAAATTCGAAGATTTTCTTTTTGTCTAGGTATTTTGTGGCATTCCCGCGGAGGCGGGGATCCAGAAAATTTGTTTTGTGATGAGTAGCGATTCCTGGGTTCCCGCTTGCGCGAGAATGACAATCTAAAGAATTAAATTTTGCAACCAATATTAATAAAGCCACTAAACGGTGTTCATGAATTTTAGAATTTAACATTTTTTGTAGATCAGCTAGGTCTGTATTCTGAAGATATTTTTTAGCCACTTGTCTTTGCTCTGGCACAGTAATGCCTAAAAAAACATCACCTTCGCCGTATTGATCAAGGCCTGTCTTAAAAAAGCCTTGTAAGATTTTAGCTTTAGCAGGATTTTTTAATTTTTCTAAATCTTTAATTATTTTTTGGTACATATTAAAATATAAATGCTATAATTTCGGTGTTTTTTGAACGAAGTTCGAACTTTTTTTGAAGAAAATCCGGACGGTGAATTTTAAAAAGAAAAAGGAAAAAAGTATCCCACCAGAGGCGGGATGAGCAAAAAAAGCATCCGGCCGGAGGCCGGATGAAAGCCCCCCCAATTTTATTTTTAATTCCGCCGCAGGCGAAATAAAAGAAACGCCCCCATCCGCGCCGAAGGCGCGGAAAGAAAAGCAAAAAATATTGATTATTTTTCTTGGCTTCTCGTTATTTTATTTTCTGTTTTTTAAAGATTAAAAGAGGAACTATCCCTAAACTACCAGAGCGTCGTAAATTATGTTATAATCTCTTTTAGATTGGTTATATTGAACGGCTACGGCTTTTCAAGACCTATTCTATTCAGAACGGATTGAGAGCGCGAACGGCTAAGGCTTTTAGCGGAGGATTCGTTTTTGGATCAATGAAAAAGAAAACACTTAGTGCGATGCGCTGTCTGATTTTCGATCAGAAATAAAATACAGCCTAATCTCCGGCATTAACCGCCCTAGACGGGCAGTGATAAAGAAGGCGCGCCGCACAAACCGACTCCGATGGCAACCCGAGCATCTTCAACGTGAATCGCGACGACAATGGTTCGTGGCTGAACAATAATTGGGCGAAACCGGACAACAAGTGGAATTCTGACAATCGGTTCGTCTTCCGCTTCCGAAACTGTTTTCTTCCGCAACTTTATATGTTGCGGTTTTTCTTTTCCGGATTGGCAAGGCTCTTCTTCCAGCCACCGAGCATCCGGCCAATCTCATCCAATTTTAAAACAATCTCTTCATATTGTTTATTAGAAATAACCTTCCCCTCCCAAGCTGTTAAAACGAAAAATTTTAAAGTATCTAAAATAAGGATGCATCGAGAAATCCTCTCCACCTTTTTCTCCTTTTCGGCGAAATAAGCCAAGTAAGAGAGCTCTAATAAATCAATGAACTTATTTTCAATTCTGGAGCCGATCGTATAACGCGCTCCCTTAGCGATATGCGGAACAATTTTAAGCCAAACCAAATACCCCTCCTTAACTCTATTGAGAATGGAAACATTAGAGAGAGAGAGTAAAAGACGGGTTGATCATATTTTTGATTATATTATTTCCGTAGAAAATTTACTGTCCGCCTGGCAAGAATTTTTACGCGGCAAACGGGAACGCCAGGATGTGAAAAATTTTTCCATAGCTCTTTCTGATAATATTCTCAACTTGCATCGCGAACTTATATCCAAAACCTATCAACACGGCTCCTATGAATCCTTCAAAATTAATGACCCAAAACCGCGCGATATTCACAAGGCTAATGTTCGAGACCGCCTGCTTCATCATGCCATTTACCGCGTTCTTTATCCGTATTTCGACCCAAAATTCATTTTCGATTCATATTCCTGCCGCCTCGGGAAAGGCACGCATCGCGCCCTGAACCGTTTTCGCGAATTCGAAAGAAAAGCATCGCACAACAACACCGGAACGGCTTGGATATTAAAGGGCGATATTAGAAAATTCTTCGCCAATATCAATCACGGAATTCTGCTTGGCATTCTGCGGAGAAAAATTCCTGATGAAAATATCATCTGGCTTCTTGAAAAAATCATAAACAGCTTCCATGCGGGAAACAATCCTGATATCGGATTGCCGTTAGGCAATCTTACCAGCCAGCTTCTGGTCAATATTTACATGAATGAATTTGACCACTTCATAAAACAAGATCTAAAAATCACCTGTTACATTAGATATGCCGATGATTTTGTAATTTTCCACGAAAGTAAAAAATATTTGGAAAATATTCTCCCGATAATATCGTCTTTTCTCAAAAATTACCTTAAATTGTCGCTTCATCCGGACAAAGTATTCGTAAAAACAATTGCTTCCGGCATGGACTTTTTGGGATGGGCGAATTTTCCGCATCATCGGGTTCTACGGACCGCCAGCAAAAAAAGAATGCTAAAAAATTTGAAAGAAAAATCTTTGACTTCCTACTCAGGGCTTCTGTCGTATGGCGATACTTACAAACTTCAGCAAAAAATAATTGAACGATTAACAGATCCGGAACAAAAATTATTTTTTCAACAAAAGTGCCCAAAAATCAAAGAATCAAAAGCAAAGAGACAAAAAAATTAAGTTTCACACTTGCGGAAGCGGAAGACGAACCGATCGTCAGAATTCCACTTGAAGTCCGGTAACGCCCAATCACGGAACAGCCACGAACCACTGACGTCGCGATCCACGTCGAAGAGGCCTGGGTCGCCATCGGAGTCGGCTATTTGTTTCATGCCAACGCGAAGATATTCATTCATCGGCTGTTTTTTCTTAAAAGCCTTTTCGTAATTAATTCTTAGTTGCGGACCGGTTTCGGCCGGGCAGAGCTCCAAACCCAATTCTTTAATTCTCTTAAAAATTTCATCGGTTGTCGGATTTTTATCGCCAAAACCTAAATCGCTGACCTTCAATTTTACTAGTTTAACTTCCTCGGATTTTTCAGCGGTCGTAAAATCAGAGTTGTCCATCATGCTTTTGGCCAAATCTGAAATTTGATAATTTTTACCGCTTTCGTCTTTTTTGCCTCTGATTTCTTTTTCCAATTCCTCTTTTGACATTACGCCAATCTGGAGAACGCCGCGCTCTATTTTTCCTTCAGGGAAAGAAGTATAGACATTCTCAAGGTTGTATTTTTGGATCAAATCAAATATTCCTGGCTCCAATTTTCCAATATAAGCTTTAGTATTTTCGTTGATTTCCGACGGCGTTTTGGCGATTTGTTCGGGCGCGCATTCAAAAATGATCGGCGCGTCTTCTTCTTTATTTCTCTCTTGGATTATTTCCACGATGCGCGGGTCGCGGTCATACCCAAAACCCTCAATCGGCTGATCAATTTCATATAAAAATACCAGTTCATTTTTATCCAATTTTTGGCCTTGCTTTATTTTTTTCTCAATAGCCGTGAGCTGTTTCATGTCGCCGGATTTCTTGCGGTATGGTTCGGCTCCCGGCAGTTCGTTCATTTTGGTTTCGGCGATTTCCGCCATATTGCCTTCAAGATTCTGCTGATTATCAGCCACGCCTCTAACTTCACCTATACTATCTTCTTGCATGCGGATGGCAATTCTGGGAATAGCCGGTTTGCCGGTTCTGTCATTAGTATAGTAAACATAAAAATCTCCACCATTAAGCTGAGTTTCAGCCGTGCCAAAACCCTTGGTGCACCAAGCCGTGCCTTTGTTCTGAAGAGAAGCCCAGAGAGCGGTCGGGTCGGTTCCTTTTTGATATTTTACCCACTTGCCTTCGGTTATTTCCCTCATTTCCGGAGTTATTTCACCATTTTGCCTAATGCCCTCGGTATATTGTTTGGAAAAATTCATCTTAGCGAAAGCTTCGGCTTGAGTTTTAGTAAGCAGCTGATCGGCCGGAGTACCGGCCGTCTTTTGGGCTTGCTGTATTTTTTCAAGCGTGGACGGGTTTTTGGCGGCCTCGATTCTTTCCTCCACAAAAGCCAAAGCGCCACGGTCTATATCAGGGAACAGCTTAGTGCTGCCTTGGGAGCGCTTGGTAAACTCTCCTTTGTCTTTATCAAAATCTCCCATATCCAAAACATTGCGAAAGGCGTAATACCTGAACCAGGTTGGATATGGTTCATTTTGGTCGGAAAGATACATAATCCAATTATCCAGAGATTTTTCCAAATCAGCCACGGCAATTTCGCCTCTTTGTTCCAGTTCTGCTTCGCCATAATGCGTTTCCATGCCCATTTCCCGAGCGGCCCGTTCTTCAACTCTGGCCGCGCCTTCCGCCATCTTTTCTTTATTCGGCCTGACATATTTATTCATTACCATTTCTCTAAGCAAGGATAGTGCCCTTGGCCGCGATTCGTTGTTTAAAACTTTTTTGGATTGTTCTTTGTCCGGATCCAAGGCCAAGCGCTTTAGCCGGTCAAGGTAGTTCTGAATCCGGTCATCGGGATTTTGCGGCACTTTTTCGCCCGCGCTTTGTTCGGTGCGCAAAGCCGCTACCTCAACTTCTTCACTGTTGTGCAAATCGTATTTTTGTTTGAGAAAATTAGCGTTTTCCATATATTTCAATTAAGTATGTCCTTATTTTAGCATAAGAATAGCCAAAAATCAAGCCGAATAACCTAATTGCTATTTTAGCAATTCGAACGGTTCAACGCTTAACGCTTTGGCTATCCGCTCAATATTATACAGCGTGGGGTTCTTCCGGCCATTCTCTAAATTGCATATATACCCCCTATCCATGCCGAGGCGCTTTGCGCCGAGGCAACATCTTTCAATTTCGCTGAATGTAAAACTTGGCGGAAGCGAGAGGATTCGAACCTCTGGTACCCTTGCGGGTACACCGCATTTCGAGTGCGGCCCATTCGACCACTCTGGCACGCTTCCAGGTTTATGAATTATTAATAAAGAATTAAGAATTGTGGTTGGAATAGTTTTTTATATTTGTTGGGCTGACTATTAATAGTCCAATAATTAACCAAAATAAAATAGCTAGATCATTTTTAAAATAGGGCGCATCAACAAGGCCATGAATGAGTAAAGCTGTCATGGCAGATAAAAATATTATTTTAATGTCAGCCTGGTGGACGGGAGCGGGTTTTCTGGATTCCAGATCAAGCCTGGGATGACAAAAAAAACCAGTCTTATAAAACCAGACAATTATTGCTATAAATGCCGACAAACCCAGTAGGCCAATTTCACTCCAAAAATTTAAAATAATATTATGCGGGTAGAGGTAGATTTCAATATAGCTTTTTTTGTGAAACGGCGCAACCGCGCTTTGATATCCGGCCAGCCCAGCCCCCAACCAGGGTTGTTGTTTTAACATCTCCCAGGTTTCACTCCACATGGCTGTTCTAACCGAGATTGAATCTCCGCCACTTACGGTGCTGGTTCCGGATAGATTAATTTTATGTGCTCCTATCAAATAAAAAGATAATAAGGCAACAATTCCTAAAAGAGCAATAAAATATTTTCTATACGGTTTATAAAATATCGCATAAAAAATAATACCAAACAGGAGTCCAAACAAGGCGCCTTTTGATTTGGTGAAGTAAATTGCCAATGTGCCCGATATAATAATTAATATTTGGTAACAAACAGGTAGATAATTTTGAATTTTTAATTTTGAATTTTGAAATAATTTTGAATTTTTAATTTCAAAAATAAAATAACCAAGAAATAATGTTAAAAGTGGTGCCAAGTACAAAGCTAAAGCATTCGGATATGGGAAAACAGAAGTGACTCGTCTGGTGGCTGCAGTTGCCCAAAAAGGATTAGTAATAAAAGCACCAGTAAATTTTTGATAAATGGCAAAAATACTCAACAAAAAAACTTGTGCGCTTAAAATATAAATAATATTTTTTAAATCTTCTTTTTTTATGGTTTTAATAAAAACCAAGCAAAATAAAATTGGTTCAATAAAATAAGCTTTCCATGTGCCTGCAGCAGCATATGGGTTAGGAGAGACAAAAACAGAAATCGTGGCGGCAATAACAAATAGGGTGGTAGAATAAAAAAGCAGTGAGTAATTGGTGATTTTTAATTTATTATAATTTTTTATTAAAAAAACTATACATAATAAAACAATTTCTATTTCCAGCAGCGTGAGTGGCAAGCCAAAAATATTAAATCTAATCAAATAGGCTGGCAGAGTAAAAATAACTAAATAAAGAGTCCATTTGAAATTTTTAAGGGCTAAAAAGATAAATAATAAACAATAAATGATAAGTAAAAATGTTAACATAAGATAAGATTATTTTATCACTTAAATTAAGAAAAAGAAAAAGCCCAAATAGATTGGGCATGGTTTGGTATTGATTAATTCAAACGGGATTGTTTGTGATACCACGATGATCCAAGAGCGCAAATGGGAAAAGTAATAATGACGACGAAACAATAGGTCTTAAAGCCCCAATTATATAATCCTCTGTCAAAAATTATCATTATAGCAATAGAAAATATTGTCAAAAATAAAGCTGCAAGGGTATTTTTTCTGGCAAGTCGAGTATTTTTGATAAAGGGTGGTTTATCACAAGCAAACAAAAGAAACGTCATAAAAAATTCAACACCCAATAGCACACTGACAAAAATTTTCCAAGTTGCAATGCCTAAAAGCGTAGCGGGCATTATGGGCCTCCTCCTTTTTTAGGATTGTTTTTATTTTTGTAATAGGGCAAAGGCCTTTTTTCTTAAAAGGCCAAGAAGCCAAGTGCCCAAACCATAAACTACAATGGCTAAAATGATACTACCGAGAAGATCAAAATTTGTCAATAATAAGGCTAAAGTCATAACCAAACTGGCCAATAAGGCTTTAAAACTATTGATAAAATTTATTTTGATCCCTGTTTCTTTTTTAGTTAAAATCCAAGAACAAATTAAAATAAAAGATTCTACACCCACAGTAATGATAGCCGCAGCAAAGTAGGAATATTTAGGAATAAAAATAAAATATAAAGTTAGGGCCACAATAGCGGCCAAAATATAAAATTTCATCATGGATTTTTGTTTATTAATGGCTACAATAGAAAATGTTGTTAGGTGGGCCATAAAAATTACACCAGTAGCCACAATTAATATTTTAAAAATTGAAGCTGAAGGTATAAATTCTGGACCGGCAATGAAATTCATAATTGGTTTGGCTAGGACTAAAACTCCAAAAATCATGGGCCAAACAATAAATGATAAAAAATCAAAGGCTTTTTGAAAAATTTCTTTAAAGTGATGAAAGTTTTTTTCGGCCCAACTTCTAGATAAATGGGGAGTAACTAAGCCCATAAAAATTGCTGGCATAGTAATTAGCACTTCCAATATTTTGTAAGGTGCACCGTAAAAACCAACCACTTTGGCCGGATAATATAAAGATAAAATAATTGTATCGGCCTTAAAATAGATCATGGAAAAAACTAAATAGGTGGCAATGGGCCAAGATTCTTTTAAGATTTTTTTCCAAGTTTCTTTGTGATAAGCAAATTTAAAAGCTAACATTTTTCTGGCGAAATATAAATTAAAAACAGTATGCACCAAAAGTCCAATTGTGGTAGCTACGAGCATGGCCAGAAGTCCTAGATTTAATCTAATAAAAATATAAACCAAGATTAGGGTTAAAGTTTTGCCAATGATTTCGGCCATAGCAATAAATTTTGTTTTCATTTGTTCTTGAAAAAGAGCCACAGACAATTGGTCAAGCATCATGGCAAAAACACAAACAGAAATTATTATAGTGCCGATTTTTATCATTGGTTCATAAGGAAAAAACCAAATGATAATATCAGCTAAAAGCATAAAAAATAGACCAGAAATAAGTCTTAAACTAAAAAGATGACTATAAATATGTTCTTTGTTTTCTGGATGTCGCCCTAATTCATTAACGGTGATTAAATATAAGCCCAAATCTCCAGCTGTAGCAAAGAAAAATAAATAGCTAAAAATTGTAGTGTAATAACCAAAACCAGCCGCACCCAAATAGCGGGTCAAAAGAGCCACGATAACAAGACCAATACCTGAGGCAAAAAATTTACCAAAAGTGTGGATGAATGTATTTTTAGCAATAGAGGCGGAGAGGGACATATTTTTTAAAATTATCCTGAGCAAGCCCAATAGGGTGTGTCGAAGGATCTCGTGAGTTATGGTGTTGTTGGTTCAATGGCTCTAGCCTTGAACCATTTTGTTCCTTTAATAAAATTGTTTGCATTAAGGTTCAAAGCTGGAGCTTTAAACTAACGCAATAATTTTATTCTACCATTTTAATTAGGCATTGACAAAATTTATAATTTTGCTATGGTTTAATTAAATATGGTTAACTTAAAAAAATAAAAAAGGAGTCTGCATGTATAAAAATATTTGGTTTTTGTTTATTTTATTGACCATTAATCTGACCTTTGCCCAAGAGAAGGATAAAGGCATCCCCAATGGTTTTGAAAAAGTGACTTGGGAAGAAATTTGTCAGGCAATTAATTATAACTGGGATCAGAAGACAGGAATTTTAACTACGGCCGGTGCATATGTGTCGTGCGTTAAAGATTTTCATAAGATTCCAACGCTCAAGAACGTTAAAGAAACAGCCTGGTTTAATACCCCTGGTATTAAACAAATCGAGGCCTTAGCTTTAGCTGATGGTTATTTGAAAGAAAGTTTTCTTCCATCTTTGCTACAAGCTGGTTTAAGTCGGGTCAAATATGACTCGGTTCGTGTATACCAGTTTTTTAATGGAGAAATTTATTGTAAAAGGTTTAAAAAATAATTTTTCATTTTTCCAAAAAATTTGTTATAATATAGGCGACTCACAAGGTCGTCTGTTTTTTTTCACCTCTCCCCATTAAAAAACTGCATGCAGTTTTTTAATTCCCCTCTCCTAATTAGGAGAGGGGATGGGGTGAGGTTATAATTATGTATTTAGAAAAACTAGAAATCAATGGTTTTAAATCTTTTGCCAGAAAGAGTGTTTTAGAATTTAAAGCTGGCATTACAGCTGTGGTTGGTCCTAATGGCTCTGGCAAATCCAATGTGGCTGATGCTATTAGGTGGGTTTTGGGTGAACAAAGTATAAAAATGCTACGCGGTAAAAAAAGTGAAGATATTATTTTTTCTGGTTCTGATAAAAAAGCTCGGCTTGGTTTGGCAGAAGTATCTTTACATTTCAATAATGAAGACGATCAATTAGATTTGGGCATGTCGCAAATTGTTATTACCAGAAAACTTTATCGTAATGGCGAAAGTGAATATTTAATTAACAATCAAAAATCACGCCTTTTAGATATCCAAATGATTTTGGCTAAAGCCGGCGTGGCCAACACTTCCTATTCCATTATTGGCCAAGGGCAGATAGATGCATTTTTATTGGCTTCTAAAGAAGATCGTAAAGAATTTTTTGAAGAAGCTTCAGGGGTTAAGCCTTTGCAAATTAAAAGAGCTCAAGCCTTATCAAAATTAGAAGCCACTGAAGAAAATTTGCAAACTGTGGCTATCCAACTCTCGGAAATTGAACCACGTTTAAATTCTTTGACTAGACAAGTTAAAAAATTGGAGCAAAGAACAGATTTAGAAAATAATTTAAGAACTAGTCAATTTAAATATTATGGGGCTGCTTGGCAAAGTATGACTAGAGATTGGCAAAAATTAAATGATGAATTAAAAAAGGCTTTTTTAAACGAAGAGAGCGCCAAAAATCAATTACAAACAATTCAACAGGAGATGGAAGTTTTAACCAAAGGCCAGATAGAAACTAATAAATATAATGATGAATATCAAAGTTTGATTGCTGAAAAAATAGATTACAATAACAAATTAACAGATTTAAAAATTAAACAAGCCGCCGAAACAGTTTCTCAATTTAAAGAAAAGAAAAATAATTTACCCATTTTAGATAGAAATGTTTTACAAAAAGTATTAGAGAAAATTAAAATTTTGCAACAAAAAATAGTGACTGCGTTTGCATCTGGAAATTTAGAAGAGCTTAAAAAATTATTTTTAGAGCAAGAGCAAAATTTAAAAGATATGGAGGCGCTTTTGATTGTAAATGATAAAAAAATAGAAGTAATCAAAGAGATAAAACCATTAGAGTCAAAAACTGATACTGAAATTAAAAAAATATTAGCCACCCTAGAGAGTATTGATGAAAAAATTGGCGTTGTGCGCTTAAAAATTCAAGAAGAGTCTAACAAAGAAAGACAAGAGCGCTCGCAAATTTGGGAATCTCAACAAAAATATCAACTAGCCCAACAAAAATTTAATCAAGCCACAAATAGCACTAATAGTTTAAGAATTGATATGGCCCGTTTGGAAACTCATCGTGATGATTTAATGGGAGAAATTACTCAAGAGTTGGGGCAGAATTTTTTGGACCAATCAGCAAAAGAGATTGGTATGAATGAGAGTGAAAAAAGTCAATTGCTTATGGAAATTAATCGCTTTAAACATCAGCTAGATTTAATTGGCGGCATTGATCCTGAAGTGGCCAGTGAATATTTTAGCACTAAAGAAAGATTTGATTTTCTATCCACTCAAATTAATGATTTAAAAGATTCCTTGGTGTCTTTAGAGAAAATGATTTTAGAATTAGATAAGACAGTGCGGGCTCAATTTGAAGTTAGTTTTAAAATTATTAACGAAGAATTCCAAAAATATTTTAAAGTTTTATTTGCTGGTGGTGCAGCTAAGTTAGTTTTAGTTAAAGAAGATTTGGCTATAAAAAGTTTGTATAACGATAATTTAAAAGAAGAAGATTTTAGCGCGGAAATTTTAGCACGGGAAGGCTTAGATGATGAAAAAGAGGAAGTCCAAAAAATTAGAGATAGATTAAATACTAATATTTATAGTGGTGTAGAAATTGAAGCCACACCACCTGGTAAAAAATTAAAATCAATTAGTATGCTTTCTGGCGGCGAGCGGGCTATGACTTCCATTGCTCTTCTTTGCGCTATTATTTCAGCCAACCCTTCACCTTTTGTAATTTTAGATGAAGTTGATGCAGCTTTAGATGAAGCCAATTCCGTGCGTTATGCAGAAATAGTGGAAAGGTTATCCAATAAATCCCAGTTTATTATTATTACTCACAATCGCGCCACCATGGAAAAAGCTGGTCTTTTATATGGTGTGACCATGGGAGATGATGGGGTTTCGACTTTGTTGTCTTTGGCTTTGGAAGGAGCAGAAAAATATACTAACCGGTAAAAAATTTTGAATTTTGAATTTTTAATTTTACAATTTTGTAAATAATTTTTTAATATTATAATTTTAAAATATTAAATATTGAATCATTATTTTAAAATTAAAAATTAAAAATTGGCAACCGCTTGACAGACTTCTATTTTAAATGTAAGATACTACATAAGTAAGAATAAACTAATTTTATTGTAACAATATGTTAACACTTAAATTTCAACGTTTAGGCAAAAATAAACAAGCTCATTTTCGATTAATTATTCAAGAAAAAGCTAAAAACCCTAAAAGTAATGTTTTGGAAATTTTGGGTTGGTATAATCCAGTATCTAAAACTAAAGAATTGAAAACAGAGAGAATTCAATATTGGTTAGATAAAGGCGCGGAAGCTACTGTTACGGTGCATAATTTTTTGGTCTCAGCTGGTTTAATTAAAGAAGAAAAATTAAAAAATATTAAAATTTCTAAAAAAAGAAAAACTGCTATAGAAACTAAAGCTAAAGAAAAAGCTGCTAAACTGGCAGAACAAAATAAAAAAGAAGAAGTGGCTAATGCCGAAGTTTCTGCAGAACCAGTTGCAGAATCTGTGGTTGTCGAAGCCACAATTGAAAGTGTGGCTGAAGAAGATAAATAAGAGATAAAAGCCGAATAGTTTTTTATTATAATCAAAATTTAAAAAAGCTTCGCTGATTAGCGAAGCTTTTGTATTTTGTTATTTTTTTAAACCAATTTTTTAGTTATAAAATATTTTTTAACAAAATTTTCCAAACGATTGACTTTATCTCTAAGTTCCAGATATTCTTCACGACTTATTTTTTCTTCTAGTTTTTGTTTAATTTCTTCTAGTTTTTGTTTAATTTCTTTATTATCGATTTTTAATTCAGTTATTGTATTTTCTAGCACCGAAACTTTTGATTCTATTTTTTTTAAACTTTTTTGCATATCAACAACCTGAATTTTAACAATATCAACATCTTCTCTTAAAATTCCGACTTGCTCAAAATTCATATCCTGTTTTTTAATAATAGTATCTAAAGCTTCGCCAAAGGTATTAAATTTAGCATTCAAGTCTTCTAATATAACATTAGTGTATTTTTGTTGATCTTGTTCCATATTTTGTAATTATAGTTTGCCAAAAGAAGAGTGTCAAATATTTTTATTTCCTCTCCACCCTTATCTCACTACTTTTAATAGTTTGATTATTTTTATCAGACAAAATCGCATAAATATAATAACTGCCAGTTTCTGGAGCATCAGTCCAGGTATAAATATTGTTTTTTCCATTCACACTTTGATAGCCAATAAAATTACCATTATTGTTGTCCATCTTTTTATAATACCAATCAATTTTAGCATAATTTTCTGCCTTATCAACAGTGGCTTCTAAAACATAAGGAAAATTTTCTTCATAAATTTGTTCATTGTTATAAGGTTTAACAATTGTAATTTCTGTGGCTGGTTGGTTATTAATAACTTCTAGAGTTTGTTCATTGTTTAAATATTTTTCATAACCTTTAGGTAAATCTAAAATAGTCTGATAGTCATTTTTTTTGGCCCATTCTTCTATTGGTACTTCAAAATTACTATAATTTTCATCTATTTCCCAAGGTTTTTCTGGGGCCGGGCTTAAAGGATTATTTTTATTAACATAATGTAAAATATTATGCACCAAACGATATGTCCGTTCCTCAACATTTTCTCCAGAGTTATTAAAATCCAGGGCCTCGCCGGTTAGTTTATCAACTTTTAATTTTATTTCTGTAAAAAATTTTCCATTAAGCATGGGTTTATCAGGTAAACTGAGTGAGTCTGGTGCCATAAAATTTTCTACGGGCTTGTTTTCCAGAGTTTTTTTCATAAAAGCATTCCAAATCGGCGCGGCCACAGCTGAACCATCAGCTGAAGTTTTCATGGCCTCACCTCGGGTATTACCAACCCAGACACCGGCTACTAGTGAGGGAGTGTAGCCAACAGTCCAAGCATCTTTATAATCATTAGTCGTCCCAGTTTTAGCCGCTACCGGGCGAGAGTCCAAAGTTAAATAATTGCTTTGGCCAAAAACATAAGCTCTTTCATTATTATCTGATAAAACATTATTTAAAAGTTTAACAGTTTGTGGCTTAAATATTTTTTTAGCCCTATTATCTTCGGGCTTATTTTCTTCTAAATTTTTACCATCTTTATCTTCAACTTTTAGAATAGCCATGGGTGCGTGATATTCACCGTTATTAGCAAAACTGGCGTAACCGGCCACATGTTCTAATAATTTTACTTCGCCGCCACCAAGTACGATTGATAAACCAAATCTTGAGCGGTCATTAAAAGTTGTATAACCCATTTTTTCTATTAAATTTAAAATATTATCTACACCAACTAAATACATGGTTTTAACCGCGGGTACATTTAAAGAACCAGCTAGAGCTTTTTTCATACTGACTGGCCCAAAATAATGTTCAGAATAATTATGCGGTGTATAATCTGTTGGCTCAGCTTTAAATTTTGTAATAACATCAAAAACAATTGTTTGTGGACTATAGCCTTTTTCAAAAGCTAGGGCATATACAAGGGGTTTAAAAGATGATCCTGGTTGTCTTGGTCTTATAGCCACATTAACAGCGCCATCGTTGTCGTTATCAAAATAATTAGTTGAACCCACCATGGCGGTTATTTCGCCAGTTTTAGGATTCATAGCTACCAAAGCTGCATTTTTAGCATTGTATTTTGTCACATTTTTTTCTAAATTTTCAGCAATAGCTTGCTCAGCATTTTTTTGCTGTTCCATATCAAGCGTAGTAATAATTTTTAAGCCACCTTCTTCCAAGGCCTGGTCGCCATATTTTTGAGCAATCAAATCACGCACGTAAAAAACAAAATGTGGTGCCATAATAGCTGAAGAAATATTAGAAAATTCTAAATTTTGTTTTTTGGCTTCATCAGCCTTTTCTTGACTAATATAACCTTCTTCGGCTAAGGAATTTAGGACCCAATCTTTGCGCGCCAAAAGTTTATCTTTATGAGAGCCATAAGGAGAATAGTAGCTGGGGGCTTGAGGAATGGCAGCTAGAGTGGCAGCTTCTGCCAGAGTCAAATCTTTAGCCGATTTGTTAAAATATTTTTCTGAGGCTGCTTCTATGCCGTAGGCTGTGCCTCCATAGGGGATTTCATTAAAATACATTTCTAAAATTTCATCTTTAGAAAATTTTCTTTCCAATTGCCAAGTTAAAATAGCTTCTTTGATTTTACGACTATAAGTTTTTTCAGAACTTAAAAGGGCGTTTTTAATAAATTGTTGAGAAATTGAAGAGCCGCCCTGAGATTTAGAGCCACCAGTAATTATGTTAACAAAAATAGCTCGAATTAAACCGCGAAAATTAATACCATGATGAGAATAAAAAGTTCTATCTTCAGCTACGATGGTGGACCACTTAACATATTCCGGTAGTTCATTTAAAGATATTTTTATTCTTTTAAAATCACTATTAGCATCATTTAATAATATTTGCCCTGTGCGGTCATAAATTTTGGTAGAGGGTAATGGTTGTTTGGTTAAAAGTTCAGTGGATTTTGGTAATTCTTTGGAAAACCAAAAAAAAGCACCAGCGAGAGAAACAAGAGCAATAAAGCCAATTAAGAAAGCTAGTTTTATTAAAGGTTTTAAAATTTTTTTAGGCCTATTTTTTTTAGAAAAAAAAGATCCGTGCGAGCTATTTTTTTCTATAGCAGGTTTGTATTTTGTTAAAATATTTTTTTTCCTTTTTAAAGCTTCTTTTTTCCAATTTTGGTTAGTATAAATCATGACATTTGAATTATGAATAAAGAATTATGAATTATGGTTTTTTAATGTGACCTCTATTTTGTCATCCATACTTTTGTGTCATCCCCGCGGAGGCGGGGATCCAGGCGAGATGAACCTGTATTTTTATAAAACTTCCAATCTTTGATAATTTCTTTTAAAAAAGTTTTCTAGATTCCCGCTCCGCCCACCTGATTCAGGGCGAGGCGGTCGGGAATGACAGGGCAAGGGTTTTTTATGTTAAAATGACATCAGGCTCCCCAACAAAATCGCTTCACTGCCCAGTTTAGTGGCCACAATTTTGGTATTTTTTAGCCAAGGATAATTTTTTACTTGATTTAAAAATTCTTGTTTAATTTTCATTAATATTTTTTCTCGTTTCATTAATCTACCACCTAAAATAAAAATTTCTGGATTTAAAATTTGAGCCAAATTGCTCAAGCCGATGCCAATATTATAGCAAATAATTTCATCAGCTTTTTTTTCGCCAAATTTTTTTGATAATTTTAGCCAGGCTTTAGCAGAGGCCACAGCTTCGAAACAATATTTTTGTCCGCAACCACAGACAGGTGCAGTGCCAAGCCAATGACCGGCTATTTTCATATGGCCAATTTCACCAACGGTGTTATTTTTTCCAGTCAAAAATAGGTTGTTTAAAATTATACCTCCGCCAATACCTGTACCAAAAGTGAGGCCGACAATATTTTTAAAGCCTCTACCTAACCCCAGGGTGGCTTCGGCTTTAGTAAAACATTTAACATCATTATTTAAAAAAACTGGCACTTTAAATTTTTTTGATAAAATTTGACTCAATTTTACATTCTTAAAATCAGGATTAAAATTGGTAGTAGCCATAATCAAGCCATTTTGGGCATCAATTTGTCCGGCCAGTCCAATGCCGATTTTTTCCAGTTTATAGCCTGAGATTTCTTTTTGCTGGCTTAATTCAAAAATAATTTGTTCCAATTGTTTGATGATTTTAATTTTAGGAGCACTGGCATTAGTGGTGTATCTGAGAGAATTAATAATTTTTTGATTAATAATCGTGGCTCCAACAGTTTTGGTGGCGCCAACATCAAGGGCGATAGAATAAGAAGGCATAGAATTATGAATTAAGATTTATGATTTATGAATTAAGTATAACAAAAAAACGATAAAAAGTAATTGGTAACTGGTAATTGGTAAATAGTAAAATGTAAAATAATTTAATAAATAATTAATTAAAAAATCTATTTACCAGTTAGCAATTACTATTTACCAGTTGCTATCCCTCCATGTGCACAAGTAATGGCAATGGCCACAGCATCAGCCGTATCATCTAATTTAATTTTTTCGGTCATTTTTAAAATAACCTTAATCATTTGTTGAATTTGATTTTTATCTGCACGGCCATAACCGACTACTGCTTGTTTAACTTGCAAGGGAGTAAATTCTCTAATAACTAAGTCGTGTTGTATGGCTGTCATTAAAATTACTCCGCGGGCTTCAGCCACTTTGAGGGCGGTTTTTAAATTTTTAAAAAAGAAGAGTTCTTCGACGGCTAAAATTTTTGGTTGATATTGTTTAATAATTTTATCCAATTCTTGGTTGATATTTTTTAAACGATTGGCATGGATTTCATTTTTATCGGAAGTAATAGCGCCACAATCTATTAATTGCAGTTTTTGTCCTTGGCTTTCTAAAATGGCCCAGCCAGTAATGGCGTAGCCGGGGTCAATGCCTAAAATTATGTAGGAATTATTTTTTTGCATTGTTTTTTGTCTTTGCCGCTTTCTTTCAAAAGAAAGCGGCGGAAAGAAAGTGTTCGCTGCTGCGCCTTAGAGAAAATAGGGCTCACTTGGCTAAATTGAACGGATGCCTGGTCAGCCTTATTATATAGGCCTCCTGTCCATTCAATTCTTAACGCCAAGTTCACCTCTATTTTCTTACTAAGGCTACGCGAAGCGAACGGGAACAAAATAATAAAATTATTTTAGAATTTAAAATTAAAATATTAAATCAAAATTCAAAATTATAAATTAAAAATTTTCCCCATTAGTATAATACTCACTCACTTCATTTTGTTCTTCCAGAGCATCCAAAAGTTTTTGCAGTTTTTCTTCATCTTCCTCGCTCAAATTTATTTTTTCCTTGGGTACATACTCGAGTCCTGCTGAGGCAATTTCAAAGTTTGCTTTTTCTAAATTTTCTTTAACTAACTGTAAATCAGCAATTTTGGTATAAACCACAATTTCTTCTTCATTAAAAAAGAAATCATCAGCCCCATTTTCAATGATTTGTAACTCTGTCTCTTCGGTCAAATTTTGAGAATTCGGATTTTTGAGAACAATGATTCCTTTTTTTTCAAACATCCAACTAACACTGCCTTGGCCTGCCAAAGCCCCGCCATTTTTATCAAAAATTAATTTAACTTCATTCAAGGTTCTATTTTTATTATCTGTTAAACATTCCACCATAAGACCAACTTTTCCTGGCCCAAAACCTTCATACATTACTTCTTCAAGGCTTGCTCCGCCAAGTTCACCAGCTCCGCGTTTAATAGCTCTTTCTATATTTTCTTTAGGCAAACTAAAAGATTTGGCTTTATCAATAGCCATTCTTAAACTAAAATTCATAATCGGATCACTGCCTGATCTGGCTGCTACAGAAATTGTATTGGCCAATTTAGTAAAATTAGCGCTTCTTTTGGCATCAATAATAGATTTTTTTCTTTTGGTGGTGGCCCATTTAGAATGTCCGGACATAGGAGAGGTAGAATTATGAATAATGAATAATGAATTATGGTAAAAAACAATAATACTTTTACTTTAGTGTAGTAAATTTTGGCTAAAAAGGCAATGGTTTGCCATACAAACATTTTTTGGGTAAAGTTTATGGCAAATTTGAATTTTTTTAGAAAAAAGGATAAGATAAAAGTATATGAATATAGGAATGAACATGGAAAAGAGAAGTAGTATCGCCCCGGCTGAGGGTGATTTTTCTGTTCCGAGAAAAATGGGAGGGCAACCAAAAAAAAGGCCAAAACCATATATGTGGGCTCCTGAAAAAAGAAAGGAAGAATTTTGGGATTTTTTAAAACAAGAAGGCATATATACTGTAGATCAAGATGGGCATATTATCTGCGATATAGAAAAAATAAAAGCCTTAACAACAAAAGATGTTTCCGAAAAGGCTGGTTATTCTGATTGGCAAAATTTGTTGCTAGGTTTTTTTGAAGGAAAAAAAGTTATTGCCAAACAAGACTTAGGTCAAGAAGATATTGATCTTAAAACTATGGCCAAGCCTCTTTTTTATTGGCCTAAAAAAGAAGATGTTTTTAATTTAGAAGCAATTAGAAGAAGTGATTTTTATTTAAGCTTATCTGATGTGGCTGGGAACTGGCAAACTTTTAATGAAATAATTGCTAGTAAGTTTGGTTGTTCTGGAGAAGAAATGGAAATGGCTTTACGTATTTATCATCCAAAATTTGCTTCTGGGTTTAGAGATGGCAATGGAATTCTAATGGTCAAGAAAAATTTTTTAGATACAAGTCCAGAAGCTGAATTTGTGCCCATTAGTTCTGATTGGTTGAAGGATAGTAAAAAAATTAAACTTAGAAGTGTCCGAAGCGGAAATAGCACCTCAGCCGTTTGGGCAAACCCCAAAATAGCTATAGTTTCGGATGAATATAAAAACTTAAGAGTTAGTGGGCTTTTATCAGAAAATGATTTTAGGCAAACATCGCTTGGGCAATCTGATTTTAGAAGAGAAACAAAACTTGGTAAAAAAGGAACAATTTTAATTAATGGCGGTCTGTATAATTTGGGGGAAGAATTTATGGGCCATTTGTGCATCCAATTAGAGCCAGATCTTTATGGCATTGTGCGTTTAGAACATAAGCGGCAAAGATTAATCTATGTTTTTAAACCGGTTAGTTCAGAAAAATTGGCAGAAATTAAACAGGCAACTGGAAAAGAAAATAATAGTAATAGAGATAATAGTGGGCCAATTGTTGTTAAACGTGAACATTATCAAATTATTCCTTTTTCAGAAAGTGTTTTGACTAAAAAATTTGCTGATGAAACAACACAAGAATTTATTGATAGGTCACCCTTGACTGGCAGAGAATACGATAGAGTTCAGGAGCTAACAAGGGATTTGGCGGCTAAAAGAATAAAATTAGACAAAGCTTTAAATTACAAAGAGCAGTTGTGGTTGGCAGAATATGCTGCTACCTCAGACAGGAGATATCAAAAAATATTGGAATTTGCCCAAAAATATGGTGCAGAAAGTTTGAAAATTTTTGTTTCTTGTGAATATGGGGAACATATGGGAGAAAAAATATTTAATATAGGAGATTATGAAAACAAATTGGAAGCAGAAGAAATTTTTTCCCAATACGCAGCCATACTTAAAAATGCCGAGAAAATTGCCAGCATACTTTCTACTTCAAAAGAAATATTATCAAGTGAAATCACGCAAGCTGATTTTGGAGTTCAATGTGCCGAAGCAATAATGCGACGAGCTAAAGATATGTTGTATGTGGCTGATGAAATAACAAAAAAAGGTCAAGCCGGGGCCAAATATTATGATGGCCGAAAATTGGAATGCAAAGATTTAAAAGAAGTTATTGAAGCTCTTAAAACATATCAAGAGGCTTTGGAAAAAATAGGCGCTTTACTTCAATCACCAGAAGATAATAATAAATATATTTTTTCTTTACAAGAGACAGTGGAGGGCACACCTGAAAGTTATGGTTTTTCGGTTCAAGATACAGTTAATGGCGAAGAAAGTTATTTTATGTTGCAACTCAGAGATTATGGTGCTGCATACGGACAACACAATCAGGCGGTAGAATACAATGGAGAAGCTAGAATTAATTTTTTGTTTTTTGATAAACAATTTTCCGCTCAGTTGGAGGATGCAAATAGAAAAAATGCTTTGAGTTTAAGGATTGATCGAGAAGGTGTGACTCGTGAGGGCAGGCAAATAATTGAAAATGATCCTACCAGAAGTGCTGGTGAATTGTCATTAGACATTGGTTCTCTGGAAGATGCTGTCGGGCGTGTGGTTTCTATTGGTAATGTTTTGTGTCATCGAGAAAATAAAAATGGCAGGCTTGTTTATCCGCAATATTATCATAATCGTGAATCTTTTGCTAAAAAATTAGGCGAAGCAGAAGTCTTTGCTGAAATAGTCGAAATGGTTAGGAAAAAAATTAAAGAAAGATTTACATAATAAAATATAAAATAAAAAATCCGTAGGAATTATTTTACGGATTTTTTATTATGTTCACTATTGGCTTGCTTGGCTCCAAGCTCTGCTAAATAAAATATTTGACGCAGAGCCAGAGAAATTTGGGGACTTTCAATAATTAAACCAACGGTTTCTTTGGCATAAGATAATAAAGAAACTTTATTGCCATAAATATTAATTTCTACTGGCGCATTATAAAAATTTTCTGGCACCCATTGGCGAGTAAATAATTGAGCAACATCTTTTTCTGAGCTTGCTTGTAATTGTTCTGGGGTTATGGCAGTGACTTTAATATTTTTTTTCACTCGTTGCTTAATAAAATTGCTTAATATCTTGGGAATAATTTCTTTTTCATAAACTGCTTCAAAGCCAGCTCTGATGAGTAGAAAGTTTTTACCTTCATTGAGAATATCATCATATATTTTTTTAATACCTTCAAGGCCTTCGTAAAATTTTACTCCTGGTCTATTTTGTACTGTGTTATAACTGCTGATTAATTCTGGCAGGGCAGAGTCTAAAACAGATTCTGCTGTTTTTATTTTCAGCACTTGATTTTCTATATATTCTTTTAAAACATATGGGTGTTTGCATCTAAATTTAATAATAGCCGAAGATTCATCTTTTTCTACAATACTCTTTTTAACTAATTCTTCTAAGACACTATAAACAGTGGTTCTTTTGAGTTTGGTTAAAGACAACAGCTTACTGGCAGGTATATTACCTAATTTTAGCAGAATTTGGTAAATTTCGGCTTCTTTGGCTGATAGACCTAATTGGGTTAAGAGTGTATTGGTTGGCATATGAGTAAGGGTGGGGTGTTTTTAAGTCCCCACCTTTTCAAGGCGGGGCCTTATGCCCCACCACCCTTGTGGTGAGTGGGGCAAAGGGGGCGGTTAATAAGATCGCCGATAGGCGGGTATCCCCCTGTGCATAACTGGACTTATTATCAAATTTATGGTGGAAAACTATTAATTGTTTACACTATAATTATAGCACATCCACACAATTTGTCAAACTATTTCGTCAGAATAATCAAAATATATAGCTAAAAATAAGACAAATTTGCGCTTTAATTAAATAAATGTCTAATTTTTTGAGAAATTTAGACTAATACCCTTGACAAATATTTTAGTCTGTGCTATACTACCAATGTAAGATAAAAAAAGCAGAGAAGAGACAAAACCAAAAAACCCTTTACAATCTATTATACAATCTTAATAGCCTTGAAGAAGCTATTGGAGCCTCCCTAAGGGGGGTATAGAAGAGAGTCAGCCAGAGATAGAGGCTGTAAAAATCTATCTATATTATTATTGTCATTAAAACAGACTCTCTTATTATATTAAGCGAGTCTGTTTTGTTTATCCCCTCCTTTTAAAGGAGGGGCTACTCGACGGAGTCGAGAGGGGGTGGTTATAGCATTAAGACAAAATTAATTTTTAATACCATAACCGCCCCCTTAGCCTATCGGCTTAAGACCCCGCCTTTAAAAGGTGGGGATAGAATTTTCGGGAAAACAGTGGGGAAGAGAGTAGATGAATAAAATTTAAATTATTTAATTGATTCATCTTTAACAATTCATCCTCACTGTTTTCCTTGAAAAATTTTAAGGAAAGAGAAGAGCCCCTCACTAACTTTTGTCTTTAATATATTTTGTTCAGTCAATGTCTGGACAGGCCAAAAGTTAGTGAGGGATAAAACAGCTATGCAATTTCGCAATCGCGGAATGAGATAGCAAACACATTAACCCAGCACTAACTTTTTTCTTATGTCATTCCGACCGAAGCGAACGATAGTGAGCGTAGTGGAGGAATCTAAAATAGATCCCTCGACTTAAAGCGACCAAATGTGTCGCTCGGGATGACAAAAGTGCGAATAGCGTACAGAGCAAAAAGTTAGTGCTGGCTAAACATTACATTATAAGAATGATTAAAACCAAGGTTTTGGTTGTGAAGAGAGATAGAGCCTTGATATTAATCTTCTTCAAAAATTCTTCTGGCTTTGTGACAAAATCACGGGTGCGCTCGTGACCAAATCCTGCCAAAAAGAATTTAGAGTGCCCTTCGTGATCCCGCCTCATCGGCGGATTGATCGAAGGAATGAATAAAATGGTAATTAGTAATCAGTAAGTTGAAAAAATTTTATTTGTTCCTTTGGTCATTAAGGCCAAATTTAAAAAAGTTCTTTACAAGAAAAAATGGGAAATGAAAAATGGTTTTCTCCACAAATTTAGTTCAGCGATTTGTTGTCTATCGTGACAACAAATCGCTGAACTAAATCACATTATTTTTTTTAAAAATTTGAGGAGAAATACCATGAACGCAAAAAAAAATAACACCCGCCCCCGCCCCGTAAACTTTTTCCTGACCCGCGAGGGTCTGGAAAAAATTCAGCAGGTCGCCGGAATTCCGGCTGACCTGCGGGAAAAAATCATGGGGACCGGTCTGCGGACCGAGATCCCCATGTGGCAGATGAAGGTTTGGGCGGAACGCCTCCGCCCCCACCTGCCGAAGGGGTTCAACCCCTTCGAAACCCGCGCCCAGTGGGTGCGGGAAGGCGCGGCGGCCAACCTGGCCGCAGCGCGGAAGGCGGGCATCCTGCCAACTTCCGCCCCGGCCCCCGCGACGGCCCGTCTTGGCTCTGAACGAGCCAAGGCTGCCAACGCGGCCATGGCCGCCCGCTACATGGCGGCCTAAAAACATCGCGTGCCTCGCACGGCGCGCACAGCGGATAGAAGTTCAACATTGCACGACTTTTATCCGCCCTTTCTTGAAGTCATAAATAATAAAATTTGTGAATTCAAGTTAGGGGAAAATAAAATAGTTCTTTAAAATTTATTTTTTGCCACCACTTTTGGAATATTTATTAAATTAGAATTTAAAAGTGGTGGCAAAATATCGTCACCGTTTTCTCCTCCAGGGTATACTGGTTTGTCCGACAGGTAGTCGGATTAAAAAAGGAGAAAAAGAATGAAAAAAAGTCTTTGCTACTCACGCTTCTCGATGAGCGAAATCATCGAGGCCGCTAGGCGGTGGTCCAATAAGGAAAACCCGGAAGGGCATCCTTATTGGTTGGTTATTCCCCCTCAAGGGGAAGGCCAGCCATATTTGGCTCACCCGTCCTCATGTGGGACACCACACCAGGACGCTACTTGCATCCCGTTGGCAGAAAAATGCCGTACGTGGATGAATGGTAGGGTAGGCGGGCGGGTTGAACCCGCACCTGTCCCAGAAAAAAATCATCCCTTCTTCTCCGATTGGGAGAGTGAGGGGGTTGGTTTTTCTGGGACATTCGTCACTGGGTTTGGAGAACCCGGAGATAGTGACGAAGAGAGCAAAAAGGAGATGTCCGGCTATTATAGCGGCGCCTCTTGCGGAAACGGTCCCGGGCGCCTCCTGGCGCTCGTGGAAAAAATTCTTGACAAGTCCGGGTTGTTGACGGACGAAGTCCTAATGGCCTTGAAAAAGGCCATGTTTGACTCATCCTCTGAGTCAAACACTCTCTCGTTTTCTGTGGCTGAAAAGCTACAGGAAGTTGTAGAGCGGCTAGATTAACTCTTGCCAACATGTCCTCCCCCCGAGGCGCACCTGTCACAAAAGCGCCTCAAAAATCTACGGTCGGGAGTTTGCACAAACTCTCGACTATTTTTCCAAGCTTTTCATAATTTTTTATGGAAGGTTTAGAAGAATAAAAAAAAATAAAAAATCATGACGTTAAAAGCGTTATAAAAATCGTTCTTTAAAATATTTAGTTGGTTCTTTTAGTTTGTTTGTCATCCTGAACTTGTTTCAGGATCTCTAATTCAAAGGAATTAAAAGAACCAACTAAAACTCCCGTTGAGCGGGACCGTACCGGACGGATTCCGGAAAAATCTTTTTGCCGAAAGGCAGAGGGAGGAAACATGGATTTTAATGAGTATATTTTAAAAAAAATTCAAAACATGGCCTTTTTTCAAAAGGCCAAAAAAAACAGGTGGGGCAATATCCCCACCACAATTAGGGAGTCCATCGCTCCAGAGTGGGCATGGGATCTTCCCAAGGTTGTGGAATTGGACTCTCTGGAAAAAATCCAAAAGAGTCTAAATGTCCCCTACGGAGGGGGGGAGTATAAATCATCTCTCCGATCTTGGGTGTATCCCAAGTGGGAGGGTGGATTTTGGGAGACCCCACCCACCGCGGAGGAAATGGCCCTTGCTGCGGAGCGGGGGATGAAAAGGTTTGAGGAAGCGATTGAAAAGTCGCTTCCAGAAAAATGGGAAGCATGCGATGCACTGTATGCGCGCATGCCAGAGTTGTTGTCCCACGTCGGAAAGTTCGACGGGGCAACCCCCGAATTTTGGGTGACCGTTTTTGAAGGAAACGGCCAAACCCAAACTTGCATTCTCAGCGCCGGGAAAGATATAAGTCTTCCATGGTATTCTGGGGATGCAGTTATCGGGTTTACTCACGGGGGAGATTTCCCTGCGAGTAAAATGTTCCACCCACAGGTTAAGTTTCCTGTGGTTGGAAGTCCGGGCAGTAATCATTTTACTTGTCCGAGCCCCGAGCAAGTTTTATGCGAGGGGGGGCTTGATAATATCAAGTCGATTATATTGCGTCATTGCTGGAGAAAAACATCATAATGATGCAATTTTTTAAGCAGGCTCGTTTTGTAATCCTGCTTGAGTCAGACAATTTGTAGCCAGTCTGACCTAAAGATAACCTCGGATCAAGCGAGGGCCAAACCAGTTAGGGATGAGCTGGAAAGGCTAAGCCGAGGCAGTTGGAATAACAGACTATAGATAAGGGGTAGTCTGCCAATTGAAACAGGGAAAACAAGGCGCCTCTAGAAAAAACGAGGAAACCTGAACTACGGCATTCATTTTGAATGCACCCCTGAAGCGCGAATAAGAACCGCGCCATTCCTACCACTCTAGGACAAATGATATTTAAATGTTGTCATTTGTCGGGTAAGGAAGAAAATATGTTCTTTTCTAAAAGCGCCAAAAGCACAGGCGCTATCAAGGCCAGAAGTGGCCAAGATAAAAGTTGTGCTAAACATTAAAAGAGAAAGGAGTTAAAGCACATTTAACTCCCAATTTCCTTGGTTTTAATATGAAGATATTGAGACCAGAGAGATTGAAAAATAGTTCTTTAACATTGCCTGGCGTGGAATAGGCATAGTGACCACGCATTCACTTTTTGTCTCCCTGTGAGAGACAAGGAGGAAATATGTTGTATGTAATGATTGAGTGGTCCAGGTATCACAACCTGGAAACTTGGATAGCTAAAGTGCTATCTGAGATGGAGTACCGGCAGTATCAAGCCGGGCGAGACGATGAAATCATCGTCTGCAGAACCATGGAGGCTGCACAGCAAGTTGCTGATGCCGCCAATATGATTTCTTCGTGTGACTGGGCACCGAATCAGTCACCGGAGGAAAGAAGCGAGAACTCCGATCTCGCAAATCAAAATCGGAGGTTACTTGCGTACGCAAGTACGCACCAACCCTTTAAGGGGTTGGGAAAAGGTTGGATAATTTATTTTTTCCACGGAGAGGAAATTGATTCTCTAGTGGGAAAAATCAGAGAGTTTAATGAGCTCTCTAAAAAGATAAAAGGTTATTTTTCCGAGGTAAAACTCTCGGATGATGACCTTGATGGCGGTCATATTGACTGCCCATTGTCCCAGTACCACTGGGACCTGACCCGTTTTATATGGGGTCAGGAACAAGCTGATCGTGATAAATACGATCGGTGGCATTGCCACATTTGTGGCGAGATACACGGGATTTAAAAAATGATTTAAGTCAAAGACCGTCCTCTGGTAACAGATGTTGGCGGGCAGGACTCGTATCCTGTGCGAGAAATACGAGTATACCTTGCTGTGTGGGTAACCGATCCAAATTTTATTTGGACCAGGACTGCCGCGTGCACACGGGAGGCGCGAGTCACTTTAGTGACCGAATCGCGTTATTAAATTACTGGCGTAGTGCTAAGCGTTGGTAATTGAGTGAATTTATTTCACACGCGAAAAGACATGGGTGTGTTCCTCATGAAGGAACAAATGGTAAAAATCGTCCAGCCTAAAAGGGCTTAATCCACGACCTAACGTGATTGTAGCACACGGGTCGATGGCCTTCGGGCCAAAAAAAACACAGCAGTGAAAAAGCACAAAAATTTTCACTGCTCATAAAGATTTAGAGGTTTAAGTGTAGCATGCACTTCCTCTCTATTCTGAGCCCCTCACAAAAAATGTGGAGGATTCAGAAGAGAAAAATAAAAATTGTTCTTTTAAAATATAAATTAGTTGGTCACCATTTTGTTAATAAATAATTGTTAATAAAATGGTGGCCTAGCTGATGTGATATCAGTAATCCACCAAGTTACCCGTGACGTAATGGTTAAGTTGCGGGAAGTTTTTAACTTTCACTGTGTAGTTGCCGTAATGGCGACAAAACAGTGACCGGGCCATAACACCGGAAACCTCGGAAGGAGGTTGTTATGGATTTTTTTAAAACAGAAGAAGAGATGGAATCCGCCGCTAAGGCGGAATTCATTAAAGAATACGGTCTTGTCGCTACAGAGGCAAGACCAGAAAGTATTTCTGTCCCAGCTAAAGCTGGGGCAGGGGAAGTAGATTATAAGGAGTACTCCACGGAGGAGTACTCCTTGATGGATAATTTCCCGGCCATTGAGCGGCCGGAAGAATATGTTAATGGCCACCCGAGTTATTGGGTGGACATTAACTTCAACCATTTCGGCCGGTACCGCATTTGCGGTACTGGCTGGGATGGGGGATACACCCCCGTGGCTCCCCCCACCTTTATGGTGGAGAGGGACATGCGGGCTCTTGAAGGGGGTATCGAGAGGGTTATGGTTGCCCTTGATGATACCCCGAGGGTTTGGGTGGAGGTTATCCCTGACGGAAGCCAAGCCGTCAGGGGTCAGGAGGCAGAGAGCCTTCTGAATGGTCTCAGTATTTCTGAGGCCACAAATCTGGCCAAGTGGGCGCGCGGTATCGCCGCCCACGGAGCCTGTGTCCCCTTCATTCGTGGGGACGGAGGTTTTCGGCGGGTCCCTCGCAAGAAATAGATAAGGAACCTGTCGCCCACCTCGGCAGAGGTGGGGTAACACATTTTTAAATGCACAGAGGAAGCGCTGTCGAGCTTCCTCAATTTTTCCGAGTTCTTAAATACAAATTTAAGGATTCAGAAAAGAAGAGAAAATAAAATAAAAAAATAACCGCCTATCGGCGATCTTATTAACCGCCCCCTCCGCCCCACTATCCACAAGGGGTGTGGGGCGAGAGGCCCCAGTGATTGGTGATACCTATCGGTATAACACCAATCCCGTCTTCGCTGTAAAAAGCAAAGCAGTTTGTTTTTTACGACGCTACGACTCTTAAAAATGCGGGGACTAAAAAATGCGTTTTTAAAACGCAAAAAATAAAAATAGATCTTTAAAAAATAAAATTAAACTTTTTTAGGCTAAGCTTTGTTTAAAAATTCCGCCGTAAAATTTGCCATATTGATTGCTTTGTGTTGCTTTAAGTAGTTCTTAGTAAATTCATTGCGAAAAGCACGGATTTTTTCCGCTACGGTTTTAGATTTTTTTTGTTTAGATATTTTTTTCATAAGTTTGTATTAATTCTTGAGGAGTTGTTAATTGGGGAATAAATAAATTATTTTTAGCATTAAATTCTGTTAAAGCCTTGCGACGATTGGGATTGGCCATATGAGTAATATTCCAAGTTATTAAAAAATAGATTTTATTAACCGTGGCGCAAGCAATATGCAAGGCGTCAATTGGATAATTTTTAGGAATTATTTCTGAATCTAAATAACTGGTAGCAATTTTTTGAACATCTTTATCAATTTTTAGTAAATGAAAATTTTTTACTAATTTTAAAATGTTTTCATGCTTTATTAAATCTTTGGTCCTTTCGATTTCCGCAATGGTTGCTTCGGAAATAAAGGGTTGATATTTTTTTAAATATTTTTGCCAAAAAAGTTTTGTTAACTTGGTTTGTTCTGGAGCCGTAGCATCATAATAACTGCTCGGGACAGAAGTATCAAAATAAATTTTTAATTTTTTAACCATAAAATTATTTATTTAACCACAATTCTAAAACTTCCGTGGCCTTTTCTTTAGCTTCTTCAAAACTTTTGCCAAAAGTTACACAGCCAGGAAAATTTGGAAAAGAAACATTATACCCGCCCTCAATCGCTGGTTCAAAAATTGCATTATAATTTAGTATTTTTTTAGAAGATAACATATTTTTAAACAATTAATTTCTTAAAATTATTATAGGTTAATTTATGTAAAATGTCAATTTTTTTCCGATTCCTTTCTTTTACTTAACATTAATTTATTTGATGTTAGATAAAAGAAAATAAAATTTAGAAATTTAATAAAGGAAAATATTTTCTAAAAGCCAGTCTTCTGGCGGTGAGTAGAATAGCACTAAACTCTCTTCTGTTATTCTAATTAAATCATCGCTGGAATATTGGCTTTTTTTATTTTTATTTTGTATAATTAAATATATTTATCTTTTGTCATTCCGACCGACCTTTATGGCCGTTAAGAGTGGAGGAATCTGTTTTTTTGGATCCCTCGACTAATCGCTCGGGATGACAGCCTCTTTATGACTAATCTTGATCAAAATGAATTAATCCAAACTTTAGACAAAGCTGATATGGCTAGCTACATTTTAGCTTTGCCTAGTCAAATTGAAGAATCTTTGCTCAAAATTAAGCAGATGACAATACCTGCTGATTGGAAAAAAATAGATAATATTTGTTTTGTGGGCATGGGTGGTTCTGCCACAGCTGGAGATTTAGTAGCCAACCTGCCAGCACTTGATCTTAAAATACCCTTAACAGTTGTCCGAGATTTCCAATTACCCAATTGGGTTAATAAAAATACTTTAGTAGTTATTGTCAGTCATTCGGGAAATACAGAAGAAACTTTGGCGGCTTTTAAATATGCGGCAGCCAAAGAAGCTAAAATGTTTGTAATAGCAGAAAGAGGCGATTTGGAACAGTTGGCTGAAAAAGAAAAAGCAGTGATTTTCGATTATGATACTTTGGCTCAACCAAGAGCGGCAATGGGTTTTCAATTGGGAGCTATTTTTGGCTTATTAAAAAAAATAAATATAATTTCCTATACTCTTGAGCCGAGCTTGCAAGTTTTGAAAAAATTAAATCAAGAATTAAATCCAGATGTGCAGACAGAAAATAATCTAGCTAAAAATTTAGCTTATTTTTGCTTTGATCATTTGCCGATTATTGTGGCTTCTGGTATTTTGAAAACCACTGCCTGGCGTTGGAAAACTCAATTTAATGAAAATGCCAAGACTTTTGCTTTTACAGAAAATTTGCCAGAGTGTATGCACAACAGCATTGAAGGCCTGGATTATCCTGCGCGCTTTCGTGATGATTTTGTCTATTTAATTTTAGCTAATGCTTTTGAGACACCAGAACTTTTGGAGAGACAAGAAAAATTAAAAAATATTTTGCAAGAAAAAAATATTGCTTATGAATTGGTTGAAGCAGTTGGCGAGGATGTTTTTTCGCAAAAACTTTCTTTGCTGTTGCTTGGCGATTGGCTGAGTTATTATTTAGCTCTTTTAAACAATGTTGACCCCACACCGGTTTTAACAATTGAAAAAGCCAAAAAACCTTGACTTTTCCGACTAACTTTGCTAAACTATAAAAGACTTGATAAACTCTTATTTTAAGCTAATTTTATGGAAAAAATACTTAATTACGGACAACTAATAGTTTCTATACTACTCATAGTTTTAATTCTTCTTCAACAACGCGGTTCCGGCCTCGGCAGCGCTTTTGGTGGTTCTGGTGATGTCTATTTAACCAAAAGAGGAGCTGAAAAAACCGTTTTTATTCTAACCATTATTCTGGCTGTTATTTTTTTAGCTCTGGGTTTGGTTAGGATTTTGTCATAATTTAAATATTAATTAATTGTCTTTAAGACAGTTAAGAACTCCTAAATATAGGAGAATGAAAGTTCTGCTTTCAATAATATTTAAAGTATTATTTTTTTATGTCTAATTTTTTAGACGTTTGCAAAAAGTTTTTGACTAAATTTAATTTTTTAAAAAACAAGAAACAAGATATTAAGAGTTTTTTTCTAGGTTTGTTCAACAAACAGAAGAGTCTAAAAAATGGACATGCCAATTTAGATCAAAAACTTTTTAATGAGCTTAATAAAAATCATAGATTTTGGCCCAAGTTGTCTCAATTTAAATATTTAGGACAATTTTTGAATGGTCAAGAAAAAAAGAAAGTTAAAGTGATTAGTCTTATTTTAGGCCTAACCATTTTAGCTTTGGGATTTAGTTTATATTTTTCTCATACTTTGATTGTTCCAGCCAATGGCGGTTCATATACCGGCGGTTTAGTCGGCCTACCTAAATTTATTAATCCTTTGTATAGTTCTTTAAATGAAGTTGATGGAGATTTAAGCCGTTTAATTTATTCTGGTTTAATTAAATTTGATAACAAACAAATTTTAGTTCCTGATTTAGCTGAAAATTGGGAAATTTCATCTGACAGCAAAACTTATACTTTTAATTTGAAAAAAAATATTAAATTCCATAACAGTGAAGAATTCCAAGCCGATGACGTGCTTTTTACTTTTAATGCCATTAAGGATGTTAATTTTAAAAGTCCTTTGTGGCGTAATTTTAAAGATGTTACCATTGAAAAAGTTGATGATTATCAAGTTAAATTTATTTTAAAAGAAGCTTATGCGCCATTTTTAGAAAATTTAACTGTAGGTATTTTGCCACAAAATGTTTGGGCGGAAATTAGTCCGAGTAATATGGCTTTAGCAGAATACAATTTAAAGCCTATTGGCACTGGACCATTTTGCTTTAAATCTTTAACTAAAGATAAATTGGGCAATCTTAAAACTTATATTTTAGAGCGTAATGACAATTATTATGATAAAACTAGCTATCTTGATGAATTAACCTTTAAATTTTACGCCGATTATGAAAGCGCAGTTGACGCTTTAGCTAATCATAATATTGATGGCTTGAATTATCTACCTAAATATTTACAGGAAAAATTAACCACAAGAAAAGATTTAAATTACCACGAATTAATTTTACCTCAATATTCGGCTTTATTTTTTAATACAGCCAACAATAGCAGTCTTAAAGATTTAAAAGTTCGTCAGGCCCTAGCCTATGCATTGGATCGCGCAGAAATAATTAAACAGGCATATGGCGGGGCGGCAGTAGAAGTTAATGGCCCCATTGCCAAAGGCATAATTGGTTATAACCCCAATATTAAAAAACATGATTATAACTTAAGTGAAGCTGAAAAACTTTTAGATAGTGTGGGGTTTGTAAAAAAAGAAGGAGAGGCTATTCGTAAAAAAGGCCAAACAGAATTAAAAATAGTTTTAACATCTTTTAATAAAGGCAATGACCTACTTTCAGCGCAAATCATTAGTAAGATGTGGCAAACTTTGGGGGTCAAGGTGGAACTTAATTTGTTGGATCCTAATACTATTATTAATGAAATAATTAAAAACAGATCTTTTGAAGTCTTACTTTTTGGAGAAATTTTAGGTATTGACCCTGACCCTTATTTATTTTGGCATTCCAGTCAAGCCGGGGCTAATGGTAATAATATTGCTAATTTTATTAATAAAGATGCTGATAAACTTTTGGAAGAAGCTAGAAAAACAATTGATCCCAATGTGCGCCACGAAAAATATGTACAATTTCAAAATATTTTAGTTGATAATTTGCCAGCTATATTTTTATACACTCCTAAATATATCTATCCAGTCTCTAATAAAATTTTAGGCATTGATACTCAAAATATTGTGGTCTCCAGTGATCGTTTTACCAATATTACTAATTGGTATATAAAGACCAAACGGGCCTTTAAATAATAGTAATTGAGAAATTGAGTAATTAAGAAATTAAGGGATAATTAAATCTCTAAACTTTTTATTTTTTTGCCATTTAATGTCTTGTGTTGGTTCAGGGCTCCCCGCCTTGCCGTCGAGGCAGGTGCCCTGAACCTTAATGCAAACAAACTTATTAAAGGAACAAGATGGTTCAAGGCAGGAGCCATTGAACCAACGATCTATTTTCTCTATTTTCCCATAAGCCGAAGTGGCGAAATTGGTAGACGCACTAGCTTCAGGTGCTAGCGATCGCAAGATTGTGGGAGTTCGACTCTCCCCTTCGGCAAATATAAAAATAGGAACAAGCCAACTGCTTGGCTTGTGACAGACTTGAACAGTCGAGCTTTGTCCCGCAAAAACGGGACAGCGAGACATTGAAAGTCTCCTCTTCGGCAAATATAATTTTTTGTCATTCCGACCGAAGTGAGACACAGTGAGCAAAGCGAACGAAGGCGAACGGAGTGGAGGAATCTAAAATTAATCAAAACAGATCCCTCTACTTCGCTTCGCTCCACTCGGGATGACAAAAACATTATTTATCCCTTGACTAAAAATGTTCAGGCTCGGGATGACAAAAAATAATTATTAAAATTAAAAATTGTTTTAAAATTTTAAATTTAGATTTATTTTAAAATTTAAAATTAAGAATTAAAAATTATAAAAAAATATGCAAACAAATCAAAATAAATCTAGAAGAACCTATTCTTTTAGTCCGCGGCATAGACCAACTCCGCGGTCAAAAAACTTGGTTACTAACAATCCAAAACCAGCAGATGCTTTATCTGAGGTGTTATTACAAAATATAGAGCCGTTAGCTAATTATCAAAAAAATAAACAGACTAATTTTAAGTCTAATGCTTACGCCCAGCCTAAAAATAACTCGCCTCGTCGGCAAGGCGTTGGTCGTTTTGTTAAAAACTTTATTAAAAAAAATATAGTGCCTAAAGGCAAGCAAGAAGAAACTTTACGCATCATTCCACTTGGTGGTTGTGAAGAAGTTGGTCGCAATATGACAGTTTTTGAATACTTGCCCACTGGCGATATTGTCATTGTGGATATGGGCATGCAATTTCCAGAAGAAGATATGCTTGGCGTGGATTATATTATTCCTAATACTGATTATTTAAAAGGCAAGGAAAAAAATATTCGTGCCGTTGTCTTTACTCATGGCCACTTGGATCATACTGGCGCCGCCACACTACTCATGGATAAAATTGGTAATCCCTTGATTATTGGCAGTCGTTTAACTGTCAGTATGCTTCAAGCCAGACAAGAAGATTATAAAAAAGGTTCAGCTAAAAATTTAAAAATTAAATTAGTGGAATCTTATGATAAAGTTATTCAATTGGGAGTTTTTAAGTTAAGATTATTTAAAGTTTCCCATAATATTATGGATTCTGCGGGTGTGATTTTAGAAACTCCAACTATGACAGTCATCCATCCAGGTGATTGGATGTTAGAAACTGATCCTGAACGTGAAGCTGTTAATTACAAAGCTTTAGCCCGTTTAAAAAAACCAACCATATTAATGTTGGAAAGTATTGGGGCTACTCATACTAAGGAAAGAGTACCAGAACGCGAGATGTATAAAAATATTGAAAAATTAGTTGGTGAAGCGCCAGGCCGTATTATTATTGGCACTTTTTCTTCCATGATTGAACGGGTTAAAGTAATTTTAGAAATGGCTGAAAAATATGGTAAAAAAGTGGCTCTTGATGGTTATAGCATGAAAACTAATATTGAAATTGCCAAAAAGCTCGGTTATATAAAATTTAATTTAAAAACCTTAATTGATATCAAACAAATTCACAATCTCCCAGATAATAAAGTGGTGGTTATTTGTACTGGAGCACAAGGCGAAGAGAATGCTGTTCTGGCACGCATTGCCAATGGTGAACATCGTCAAATTAAATTTAAAAAGCAAGACACAGTAATTTTTTCTTCCTCGGTTATTCCTGGCAACGAAAGAACAGTACAAAAATTAAAAGATTTAATTTATCGCCAAAGCGATAATGTTATTCATTCAGAAATTATGGATGTCCATTCTTCTGGGCATGCTTCAGTGGAAGATTTTAAAGAAGTTATCCGTCAAATTTCTCCCACTTATTTTGTGCCGGTTTATGCCAATCATTATATGTTGAAAGAAGCGGCCAAGTTGGCCAGAGAAGTCGGTTATACTAATGATAAAATTTTTGTACCAGATAATGGTTCTATTATTGAATGTAAAAAAACAGGTGTAAAAATCTTAGAAGAGAAAGCCGTGACTGATCCTGTTTTTGTAGATGGTCTGGGAGTTTCTGATTTACAAAATGTGGTTTTGCGCGATAGACAAATTTTATCAGAAGATGGTATGTTGGTTATTATTGCCACAGTTTCCAGACGCAAAGGTCTGCTCCATAATCCTGATATTATTTCCCGCGGCTTTGTTTATTTAAAAGAAAATAAAACTTTAATTGAACAGGTGCGTAACAAAGTTAGAAAACTTATTGAAGCTAAAGATCCCACCTTACCTTTGCAAGATGAATATTTGAAAAATAAAATTCGTAATGATTTGGGCCAATTTGTTTATACTAAAACTGGTAAAAGACCAATGATTCTGCCAGTGGTCATAGAGGTTTAAACTTGAATAAAGAATAATGAATAATGAATTATGGTTAAGGCGGGTACGAGTGCCCGCCTTTTGCATTTAGGCGAGGTGGGGGCACAAAATTTTGTGCCCCTCAAAACAATAAAACCAATGGTTGACACCAACTCCAAACAATGCTAGGTTGTGTTTAAATAAACATTCATTCTCAATTTTAAAGAGGAGGATATTATGAGAGATTTATTCAGGACAGGGCTTATTGGCTTGGTAATATATTTTGTAATTTTCCTGGTCATGGCTCAATTTAGTGGGGGGCATCAATAACACAGTCGTTTATTTTTCCATTTTTTTGACATATTTTGTGATTCTTCTCATTAGCCATTTTTATACTCGCTATGAGAATGAATACATGGCTGGGGCCATGGCACTTCTTAGCACTTGTTTTTTTATTCAAAGTGTTCAAATAATTAACAAGGGAATTAACGAGGGCGCTTATAAAATTATTTTTTATGATTTTGGTTTTTATTTTTTTTGTTGCTGTTTTATAGTTTGTTTAATTTATGCCAGAAATTTTATTAAGCTGTCTTTCGAGAAATCACAAGCGAAAAAAAATTTGTTTTTATATTTTTTTTAATTATGATCTATGGGGGTGTTTATCTGGTTAAAATTTTAAATTTTTTAATCTAAAAACACAAAACCCCTCCGAAATACTTTGGAGGGGTTTTTATTATTCCTTAAATTTTATAAATTATATTCGGATATATTCGGAATTATTCCATTCGGATTTTTATTCGGATTAGTAGATTTCCACTTTTAAATATCTGGCGCCAAACTGAACAGCTTGTTCACGAGTCGGCATCCAAACATCAATTCGATCACTGTGTTTGACATTCATCCTGTCGTTAACAGTAAAAACTTTTTCACCAAAATATTCAGGGATTTTAACTTGAGTACCAAACTTTAAAAAGTTAGCAGCTACCAAACCATCGTAAACTGTTTTACCATTGGCAGTAATAAAAGGCGTATCATCACACTGGTCAATAGTTGAAGAATAAGCTGTGATTGTAATATAACGAACCAGTCTGGGTTCCTTGGTAAAAAAAGGAATATCCATGTCATTATCAGGATTGGTGTCAGACAGTTTAAGAGCCACTGGTCCTAAGGAATTAGAATTATCATTAGTAAGTTCAATAGCTAAAAGCTTATGAGGTAAAGAAAATTCTAAAACTAAAATTATTAAAACTAAAAGAGCTATTTTTTCTTGAAAAAATTTTAATTTGTTATCAAAAGTCATATTTGGCCTTTGTGTCTTATGGGCTTCCAAAACTTGCACCTGACATGGAGTATAAACAATTAAGTTTTGGTTGGGCTAATAAAACATGGCTTATCTTAGCTTAAGGATTTAATTAAAGGTCTAAAATAAGGCTTTTCTCAATCAAAAAACCCTATCATCTAGGGTCAACTTTTCTTTTTTCTTATAGCTTTAGTATAGCATATCCATTAAAAAAAGTCAATGGCTGGCGGTAATGTGCACACACATTTGGCGGTTTTTACCAAAATCATTTAAGATTTTGGTA